>NZ_JBVHXR010000002.1:0-205538 GCF_055569295.1 Streptomyces sp. NPDC029292 | reverse complement strand
GGGGGGGGGGGGGGGGGGGTTTTGTGTTGGGTGTTGAGTGCGGGTTGGTGGGCGGATGGGGGGGGGGGGGGGGGGGGGGGGGGGGGGGGAACCCCCCCCCCCCCCCCCCCCCCCCCCGCCAATGTGCACCGGGCCATGGGTACGGGGGGAACCCCGGCTCAGTGCGACGGCCGATGACCAGTCGGCTCACTCATTACTGCGCCACGGCGGCTGAAAATGTCACACCCGGACCGAAGAAAGTTTAAAGAAATACGAAACCGCAGGTCAGCGGGGCGGTACGGCCGGGATGGCGCAGCTCGGCGGGGGCGCAACAGCTCGGCGGGACGGCGCAGTTCGGCGGGGACGCCGCAGCTCAGGGGGCGATGAGTGACGGCACTGCGCTGTACGTCGGGCTCGCCGTCGGGGACAACAGCTTCTTCGCAGGCAGGAGCGGGGTCAGGGCCGAGGGCGAGGGCGATGGGGTGAGGATTCCGCCGTTGCCGCCCGGGAGTATGTGGTTGCCGTCGTCGTCACCCTGGTCCCCCTGGTCGGAACCCTGGTCCGAGTTCTGGTCGTCCCCGCTGCCGTCCCGGGTGTCGCCGGAGGACTCGTCCGCCTGGCCGAGGATGCCGGTGCAGTACGTCCTCACCCGGGCCCCGCCACCCGCGGCGCCCTCCAGGACCTTCCTCCGGCCCGCGTCCAGATACTTGCCGTCGAGGACGTCACGGCAGGACGAGCGCGTCCTGCTCCACCACGCGCTGGTGTGACCCGAGTTCCCCGTCTCGTCCGAGCCCGGCTGCCCGCTCGCGGCGCCGCCGCCCGCCGCCTTGTTCGAGGAGGCGCCGTCGGCAGGGCCGCTCGTGCTGCCGTCGGGTGTCGGCGCCTGGGAGCCGCCGCCCCGCGTAGCCCCCGCGGAGGGCGAGACGAGCGGCCGGTCCGGCGTCACCTCGGCCGTGACCGAGGCGGCCGGACCCGGCCTTTCGTTACTGAACGGAGTCGGCAGCACTCCGGTTCCGGCCGCGACGGCGACCGAGCCGATCATCCCGGCGGCCAGCGCCGCGGCGATCCCGAAGCGCGCGGGACGGCCCCAACGGGCCCGCCGCCCAGCCGGATCGGGACGTCCCAGACGCACCAGACCGGCATCGGAGGAGTTGGTCGCGGAGTGCATACGGGCCCGGCGGCCGAGCTGTGCCGCCTCGCCGTTCTTTCCGGTGCGCACCTTGCGGAAGGCGGCCAACGCGGCGGCCTCGCCCGGGAGTTCGGCGCTGATCGGCGTGGGTTCGACGGCCAGCGCACCGAGCGCTTCGGCGAGCCGGTCGGCCTGGTCGCGGGTGTCGGCGTCGACGGTTTCCAGCGGCTCTCCGCGCAGCAAACGCTCCGCGGCATCGCGGTCCAGCCACCTGTACTGCTCGTCGGCCATCACATGTCCTTCTGCGTCCGCGAACGCGTATGCGTCACACCCGCGGACGTCACCGCGCGTGTGCGCGATCCTCTTTGTGGGGGAACGGCGCCGAGTGCGCCGACGGATTCCGGATCCTCGCCGAGCAGCTCCGCGAGCCGCTTCAGCCCGCGGTGCGCCGCCGTGCGGACGGCGCCGGGGCGCTTGCCGAGGGTCTCGGCCGCGGTCTTGGCGTCGAGGCCGACGACGACGCGCAGCACGACGGCCTCCGCCTGGTCCTGCGGGAGCTGGGCGATCAGCGAGAGGGTGCTGCCGGTGGCCAGCGCCTCGATCGCTTCGCCCGCGGTGTCGGACTCGGCGGCCCTGCCGGTCAGTTCGGTCTCGTCGCCGCCGATCGCGGGACGGCGCCCGCGCATCCGTATGTGGTCGAGGGCGCGGTTACGGGCGATACGGGCGGCCCACCCGCGGAACCGGTCCGCGTCCCCGCTGAACCGCTCCAGGTCCCGGGCGATCTGCAGCCAGGCCTCGGAGGTGACGTCCTCCGCGTCCGGGTCGCCGACCAGCGTCCGTACGTATCCGAGCAGCCGTGGGTGCACCGCGCGGTACACAGTCCGGAACGCGGTCTCGTCCCCGTCCTGTGCCGCAAGCACCGCGGCGGTCAGCTCCGCGTCGTCCCCCAGCACCCGCACCCTTTCTGCGCTAAACCGGCGCCGCTCTCGCGGACGTGGTTGCTCGCCATCGTGGTTGCTCAATTGATGGTTGCGGTCATGGGTCCTTGGGTCGGTGACCCTGCTCCGCGGTCCGGCGCGAAAGGCACGTTACGGCGTGAAACCGCTCCCCGTCCATGTCCGTACAACGTGCAACTAACTCGTGACGGAGCGAGGTGTGACACAAAACGCAGCCGTGGCGCTGTAGAAAGTACGGGCCGCCGCGCGGCCCGTGCCGCGCGACGGCCGGGGCCTCTCCTGTGGGGGGTGGCGGCCCCGGTCGTTGCCATCGGCGAGGCGAGCGGGTCTGCCGGCCACCAGGCCAGCCAGCCAGCCGTGAAGGGTGTGCTTCGGGAACACCGAAGGCCCATGCGTTCCCGCATGGACCCTCCGCCGGCTACTCCCGCTCCGGGCCTACTGCTTGCCCTTCGCCTTCCCCGGATTCGACGTCGGCGTCGGCGTGGCCCCGGCCGTACCGGCCGAGCTCGGCGTACCGGCCGCGCTGGGCGCGGCCTTCGCCTTCTTCTTGGACTTGGTGTCCTGGCCCGTCTGCTCGGCGCAGTACGCCGCGACCTTGTCCTCGCCGCCCGCGGCGCTGACCAGCCGCTGCCAGGCCGTCGAGTCCAGGGCGTTGCCCCGGTCGTTGACGTTCTCGTACGCGCGGCAGTGGGCCTCGGTGTCCTGGGCCTGCGAGGGATGAGCGGACGGTTCGGCCTGCCCGGGAGCGGAGGAGCCGGGCACCCCCGAAGCCACGGGCGGTTCGTCGGCGGACCGGTCCGGGGCACTGCTCGACGGCTGGGTCCTGCCCTGGCCGTCGGTGTCGCCGTCCGACGAGGAACCGATGGCCGCGACGGCGACGCCGCCCAGGGTCACGCTCGCCAGCAGCACGGCGAGCGTGGCCTTCAGCGAGTGGCTCGCCCGGCGGTGCTCCCGCGGCCGCCAGTCGTCCCGCCGCCGGGTACGCGCGGCGTGCGCGCCGCTGTCCCGCGCGGCGCGGAAGGCGGCGACGGCCCGCGCCTCCGCGTCGGCGTCGTCCGCACGGCCGCGCATCGCGGCGGAGAGCAGCGCCTCCAGGGTGGGCTCTTCGCCCGCGGGGCGCGCCACCCGACGGTCGGGGGTCCCGCCGTCGCTGTGTCGTTCACCCATGTCCGGTTCCATCCCTGCCCGACGACTTCTTGCCGCTCATCTCGACTCCCCCAGCGTCTGGGGCCCTTCATCCGTCACACCCTCGGCGCGCAGCAGCCGCGCGAGGTTCTTCAGGCCGCGGTGGGCGGCGGTGCGCACCGCGCCCGGCCGCTTGCCCAGCACCCGCGCCGCCGCCGGCCCGTCGAGGCCGACCACCACCCGCAGCAGCACGGCCTCGGCCTGGTCGCGCGGCAGTCGCGCGACCAGCTCCAGGGCGTACTCCGTGGAGAGGGTCTCCAGCGCCTGGTCGTGCGTGCTGTATGTACCGGGCAGCTCCAGTACGTCCTGTTCGAGCGTGGTGCCCCGGGGTCGTACCTTCAGCCGCCGCAGATGGTCCAGCGCCCGGTGCCGGGCGATGGTCGCGCTCCAGCCGCGGAACCCCGCCCCGTCGCCCCGAAAGCGTCCCAGATCCCGCGAGATCTCCAGCCAGGCGTCGGACGCCACGTCCTCCGCGTCGTCGCCGACGATGCCGCGCAGATACCCGAGCAGTCCGGGCTGCACGATCCGGTACGCGACCGCGAAGGCGGCCTCGTCCCCCTCTTGCGCCCGCGCGACGGCCACGCCCAGCTCCCCGTCGTACGCGTGTACGCGGCGGGTTTCCCCTCCCTGGCCCAACACTGTCCTCGTTCGTACCGAGTTCATCCGAATACGCACCGTTCGACACATCCGGCCGTGTCGACGCCCCCATGGTCATCAGCGTCGGGCCCCACAGAAATGTCACAGCGCGTCAGGCGGTCTGCCGGGCCACCCTGCCGTGCAGTTGCAGATACAGCGTGCGAACGGACTCCTGCTCGCCCGCCTCGAAGCGCTTCACGACCTTGCCGAGCGGGTTCCACACCCGTCCGTCAGGCATCCGTACGCCGACGGGCTGGCCGAACAGCTCCCGCTGATCGGCGTCGAATTCGACCCACTCCGCCCCGGCGCGCCGCACCAGGACCTCACCGGTGTAGGTGCCGAGCCCGAACAGCACATGCCGGACGTTGTCGCGATCGGGATTCTCCTTCCGCAGCCCGTCGACGATGAAGTCGACGACCCGCAGGCTGTTCACGGAGTAGTCCAGCGGCAGCCGGTTCCGCACCGTGACCTGCCGCACGAACCGCTCCACGTACCCCCGCATCCGCAGCTCGGTCGGCGTCGGCTCCTCCACGACTCCCCGCCCCCTCGTCCCCATAAGTCCCGGGCGCGGTCACGTCCGGCACACAAGACCAAGCGGGGCGGGGACGCCGAACATCACGTGTGACGGGAGTGACAAGCATCATGCGGCGAGCTTCCCGTACCCGTACAACCATTCGCCCCTCTCGTCTGTCGCTCGGCGGCCCATCGGCCGAACCTCCGCCCCGCAGGCGTCATTTGCGTGAAATGTCATTCGAATGGAAGTACGACCGCGCGGCGTGTTAACTTCGCGCGCTTTCGACGGACGGCCGCCCGTGACGAGCGGGCCACCTGTTCCAACTTCCGTCCCCCGCACACCATTTGGAGGTCCGTATGCCGCGAAGGCACCCGCTGGCCGCGCTCACCCTTGTCGCCGCGACCGTGATCGCCGTCGCGCCCCACGCGAGCGCGTCGGGCGCCACCGTCAGTGCGCACACTGTCGCCGCCTCGAAGACCACCGATCCGGTCCAGTACGTGCAGGACTCCCTCTACGCAGCCGGCGACACCGGCTATCTGCACCGCCGCGCGAACGCCGACGGTTCGGCCGGGCCGTACACCTGGCGCGGCTACGACGGCAGCGAGCAGACGCCGGCGTCGTACAACGGAGCGCTGCCCGGCGAGTACGGGTACTACGGCGCCGGCAGCGACACGCTGCTCCCCTCCCCGTCGACCAGCGGGCAGATCCAACTGCTGGACATGGCGACCCACGGGACGATCGACGTCACACTGCCCGACGGGCAGTACGCCGTCGGCGCCTTCGGATCCACGGTGATCACGCAGGAGTACAACGAGTACTGGCAGGTCGCGCGCCTGCACGTGCTGCATGTGTCGGACATCGGGGCGGTCACCGACACTCCGGTGGAGCCGCCCGAGTCGCAGTACTTCACCACGCAGCCACTGCTGGCCGGTGACAGCACGTCCGTCCTCATCCGCCTCCGGCACGCGAACGACATCGGCCTGATCGACCTCGCCACCGGCGCGCTCACCACGATCAGCACACACGCCGTCATCGACGACTCGGTGCGCCTCCAGGCCGCGCTCTCGCCGACGCACATCGCGGTGTACGAGGAAGGCATGGCCGAGGCCCGGGTCGTACGGCGCGACGATCCGGCCGGCGCGCAGACCGCGGTGCCCGTGCCGCAGTACGCGAGCGGTACCGCCTTCGTGGGCCTGGCCGGCGAGTGGCTGCTCACCTCCTACCGGCCGCCGTACGGCACGGCGCCGGGCCCCGGTGGACCGCTCCAGGCCACTCCGCTGGCAGGCGGCGACCCACGCACGCTGCTGCCCGCCGCCGAGCCGCAGATCGCGCAGATTCCGGGCGGCGGCGCGATCGCCGTCGGCCAGTCGACGGACGGTGCCTGGACCGCGCAGCGCATCACGGTGGCACCGAGCGGCAAGCTCTCGCTCCAGGCTCTCTGAGCCGACGCGGGTTGGGTGTGCCCCTTCGGAACCGCGGGGGCACACCCAACCCGCTCTGGAGCCTGCGGTCCCCGGCCTCGTGGAGCGCCGTCGGCCCGAGCCGGCCACGCCCGACTGGTCCGTGCTGGAGGAAGGACCGGGCACGGCCGCCTGGCGGCGGTCAGCCCCTGCCCCCGCCCCCGCCCGCCCGCCTGCCCGCCTGCCCGCCTGCCCGCCTGCCTCAACGCAGGGAGCTCTGCCACGGATCCGTCACTCCGGGCCACGACGAACGATCGAAAGAATCCCGAGGTCCGTCCCTCTGCCAGACCTCTGCGAGGTCACTCAACTGACGCTCGCCGGAAGGCGGATGTCCCCGTCGAACACCCCTCGGTTCTCCTCGCGCACATCCTGGCCGTAGGTGATGGTCTGTCCCTGGTAGGGAATCAGGAAGCTGCACTCGAAACGGTGGGAGGTGATCCGGAAGGTCTTGGCGTCGAGGACGAGCACCTCGTCGAGGCGGTCCAGCAGGATCTGACTCTCGCCCGCCGTGACCCCGGACTTCCGCAGTTGCGCGAGGGTCGGTTCCAGTTCCCGTACCGCCTTCTCCACGGCGGGACGGTCCTTGATCTCCGTCAACGGCCGTGAGGAGACGTGTACTTGAAGCCGCACCTCGCCATCGGCCTTGACGACCTCAACGCCCCCTTCACTCCTGGCGTAACCGCCGAACGCCTCAAGCGCGTCCACAGGATCCTCGACCTTGCTCGCGATATCCGGGCCGGAGACGGGCCCCTTCTTCCACACCGCGCCCGCTCGCCCCTCCTTCACATAGCCAACTCCCCCGACGACAAAGACCTCTTCGGGCTCTCCCGCCCCCTTGCTGACGACGGTCCCCGTCGAGTGGAGGGCTTCGGGATCCCGGGTCCGCCGCACCGTGGACGTGTAGGAAGCGGCACTCGTCCGCCCCCGCAGCACCAGCCCCTCGTTCCCCCTCACCGCGAAGGTCCACCCTCCCTCGGCGCCCATCGCCTTCCGGGCGCGCTCCAGGAATTCCCCGGGCGTCTTGGGCGACGCGGCCTGCTGCTGCCTCTTCGCGCCAGGAGGCACCCGGACCGAAGAATCAACTGAATTCGCCGTATTCGGCGACTCCCCCGCCCCACCGTCGGCGGAACAGCCGGCCAGCAACACGCACAGCGGAACACCGACCAGCGCCGCGCGCCCGAAGCAAGCTCTCATGTCCAGCATCTCCCCTGCCGTGTGAAGGGGCCCGGTTATACAGGAGCGCGGGACACGGTAGCGATCGTGCGGACATTCAGGACGCTTCCCGCATCCAGTCGGAGGAGGGCGGGGCAACGGCGCCGCTCGGACACCGGCTCACACACGCCAGGTGGAGACAACGGCGGCTGCGCACTCGGCGCATCCGCCTGCCGTGATGTTTTGCGTTTGCTGTGCGCTGGGTAAGCAGGCCCACCCTGTGACGGGTGGGGTTTTTGTTGACTTTTTCTAGGGGTGGGGAAGTTGAGTCGTAGGACGACCCATGCGTACAAACCGCTGAGTCTGAAGCGGAGAGCGTGGATCACGGTCGGGGCGGTCGTACTCGCAGGCGCGGGCGTCGTCACGTACGCCGTCGCGAATCCGTCGTCGGATCCGGCGGACAGGGCCGCCGGTTCGCGCAAGCCCGCAACGCACACGGTGAAGCTCAAGGACCAGGGCTCGGGCCGCAAGGGTCTGCCCCAGCAGGGCACCGACCGGTTCAGCGCGGTGCTGCTGACCTGGAGCGACCCGGAAGCGAAGCCGAAGGGCACGCCCGAGGTGCGCTACCGCGCGCTGGAGACCGGCAAGTGGTCCGGATGGCAGAAACTGCCGGACGATCCGTTCTCGGCCGACGGCGACGAGGCCGCGCGGGCCGGAACGCGCGGCGGCACCGCGTCCGTGTGGACCGGTGCGGCGAACGGCGTCGAGGTGCGCGTGGTCGGCGCGGACGGCACCGAGGCGAAGGGGCAGCCGTCCGGGATGGACGTCAGGCTGCTCGACCCCGGCACCGACCCCGTGCGCAAGGGGAGCACGGAGCCCGCCGCGTACGCCTATCCGGCGGAGGAGACCACGCCGGCGCCGACCGACACGGCGACCACCGAATCGGCGACACCGAGCGATCCGGCGACCGCGGACCCGACCCCGACCGACACCGCATCACCCACCGACACGGCACCGGCCACCACGGAGCCTCCGAGCCCGACCACCACGGACACCGCCTCCCCGACCCCCTCTCCCACCGACACCGTCCCCGCCCCCCGCCCCTCCACCGTCGTGAAGCCGCCGATCATCACCCAGGCGGAATGGGGCGCCTCGACCGACTACGACGGCACGCCCTCGTACGCCACCGAGATCAAGGCGGCCGTGGTCCACCACACGGGCGTCGACAGCGACAACGAGCTGTCCTGCGGCGAGTCCCGGGCCCGGCTGCGCACCATCCAGCAGGAGCACTTCGCCCGCGGCTACTTCGACATCGGCTACAACTTCGTCGTCGACAGGTGCGGGCAGATCTTCGAGGGCCGCAGCGGCGGCATGGACCTCCCGGTGATCGGCGCGCACGACGTCGGCTTCAACACCAACACGGTCGGTATCTCGTACATCGGCAACTACCAGACCGCGAAGCCGAGTCGGGCAGGGCTCGAGGCCATCGCCCGGATCGTCGCCTGGAAGTTCGGCATGTACGGCGTCGACCCGAACAGCAAGGTGACGCTGGTGTCCGGCAGTGCCAAGGGCCAGGACGGCAACCTCGTCGAGAAGGGCACGTCGATCACCCTGCCGCGGGTCTTCGGCCACCGTGACACCAACGCGACGGCCTGCCCCGGCGCCAACCTCTACCCGAAGCTCGCCGAGATCCGCCGGTACGCGGCGAGCGCCGGCAAGAACTCCGTGATCCCGACGGCCGACTTCAACCGCGACGGCATCAGCGACCTCGCCGCCGGTACGCCCAAGGCGTCGAGCGGCGCGGGCAGCGTCACCCTCGTGCCGGGCAGCCTCAACGGCCCGGTCACCGCGTCCAAGGTGACACTCACGCAGAACAGCGCCGGCGTCCCCGGCTCCTCCGAGGCGGGCGACAACTGGGGCGCCGCCACCGCGTGGGGCGACGTCAACGGCGACGGCACCGCGGACCTGGCCGTCGGCGCGCCCGGCGAGGACGACACGAGCGGAAACGCCGACCGCGGTTCCGTGACCGTCCTGTACGGGCCCACCCTCAACTCCGGCTTCTCGTATGCCACTTCGGGAATCACGGCCGCTGGGGCCAAGCTCGGCTCGGCTCTCGCGGTCGGCGACTTCAACTCCGACGGCAAGGCGGACGTGTTCGCCGCGGGCACCGGCAAGGGCGGCAACTGGAACGCCCGCCTGACCGGCGGTGCGACGCAGACCGGCACCCTCACCACCTCGACGAGCGCGATCGCGTACGCCGATGCCGCCACCGGCGACTTCAACCGGGACGGCTACGCGGACGTGGCCCTCAACTACCGTGACGCGGGCGGCATCGGCCGGGTGACGTGGTTCAAGGGCGGCGCGTCCGGCCTGACGAAGGTGTCCACGCTCAGCGTGAAGGGCGGCCGCTCCATCGCGGCGGGCGACGTGAACGGCAACGGCTACGACGACCTCGTCATCGGCCAGCCGTACGCCTCCGAGTCCGGCGGCCGGGCGGGCGGCCAGGTCACGATGATCCCGGGCACGTCCACCGGCTTCACCACCACCGGCATGACGACGATTCACCAGGACACCACGGGCGTTCCGGGCGCCGACGAGTCCGGCGACGCGCTCGGGGCGTCGGTGTCGGTCGGCGACTACAACCTGGACGGCTACGCGGACGTCGTCGCGGGTGCCCCGAACGAGGACATCACGCGGGACGCGGCCAACCGCTCCAACGCGGGCACCGTCCTGCTCCTGAAGGGCACTTCGTCCGGCCTCACCGGCTCCGGCGCACTCGCCGTCTCACAGGACACCTCCGGCGTCCCCGGCTCCACCGAGACCGACGACAAGCTGGGCTCGGCCGTCTCGCTCACCGACCTGTCCGGGTACGGGCGCGCCGACCTGACGCTCGGTGCCGAGGGTGAGGACGCGGGCGACGGCATCCTGCTGTACGTGCCCAGCAACAGCACGGGGCTCGGCTACGCGCAGACGGTCGTGCTCAGCAAGTCCACGCTGGGCACTCCGGCGGCCGCCGGGCTGGGCCGGACGCTGACCCCGTGACTCGCAATAGCCGCAGGCCGGGTAAAGCGTCTTTGAGCCACTGAAGCGGCGTATCCGGTCGGGTGCCGGGAAGTTCCCCGCACCCGACCGGATCTCCACCTCACCAAGGCGGCATTACCAACCCCGGGCGATGACCGCCGACGTGGCCTCCCGGCACAGCAACCGCAGTGAACCGTCGCCCGCGTAGCAGCGGCGGGCCTCCTCGATCGGGTCCCACAGGCGTCCGTCGGGGGTGCGCAGCCAGTAGTCGCCGCCCGTCTCCCACCACTCGGCGCCCGTGTACCGGGCGACGACCTCACCGGCGTACGCGCCGAAGCCGCGCAGCGCGGTCTCGACGGCGGCGTACGGCGCTCCCTCCCGGCGTATCTCCTCGATCAACCGGTCGACGCGCCACAGGCTCTGCGCGGAGTAGTCGAGGCGCAGCCGGGCGCCCTCACGCATCGTCGCGACCGCGTCCGCCGCCCAACGCATGGGCTTCGTCGCAGCTGAGGGCCTGGTTGCCTGAGTTGCGTTCACACTCGTTGCGTTCACACTCGGAAGAGCGCCCTCCGGACGGGATTCGTCACGCGTCCGAGCCGTGTTCGCGACAACGGCTCAGAACCCCCATCTCCACCGCGGGACGGTCACAGGAACCCCTCAGAGAAACAGGTTTACGCACGTCGGGGCCTACGGGTTTCCGTACGCAGGACCCAGGGCCTACGCCCTTCCCCGCGCCCGGCGCGACACCACCGCCCGCAGCACTCGCCGCCCCTCCGTCGACACCCCGAGGGCCTGCCGCAGTCCGCCCGCGCCGTTGCCCGCGAGCAGTTCCAGGATGGTGACCTGGCGGCGCAGTTCGGCGGCGACGAGCGGCGACATGGCGTCCGTACGGCCCTCGCGACGGGCCGAGACGCAGGAGGCGCCGTCGTCGGCGGCATCGAGGAGCCGGTGGATCTGCAAGGCGGCCACGGAACAGGCGTCGGCCCAGGAGCGCAGTTCGCCGGCGGAGGGCTCCGCGGGGGCGGCGGCGAGCATACGGCGGACGAGTACGGCGGCCTCGTCCTCGTCGGTCACGGCCTGCTCGGGGTCGCCCGCGTCCAGTTCGGCGCGCGCCTGCTCGAGGCGTTCGCCCCACGCGTCGCCGTCCGCGAGGCTCGCCCACAGGGGCCGCAGGACATCGTCGTCGTCGCCGCCCAGCAGAGGCACGCACCGATCCAAACAAGCCAGACCGCTCGCCGCCAGACCACGCTCGTCGGCCTGAGCGATCAGTTCCACCAGGCTCATCGCGCCTCCCTCGAACTCCGTAAACAGGGCGCCTTTCTAACGGAGCCCGCACTTCCCCTTACTGCGTGCGACGGACCAGGAGTGTCACAGCGGCACCACGCCGAGCTGCTCGAGGAACTGGAAGAAGAGGTTTTCGGCCAACGGGTCGGGGTCCGCGGTCAGTACGTCGAGCAGGGGGCCGGCGCCCACCGTGTGCCCCGCCTCGGCGGCCCAGGCGACAGCCCGCGCGGCGGCGTCGGCGGGCTCCAGGAAGTAGTCGTCGACGGCGAGCCCGTCCCCGTCACCGCCGCCCAGATACCCGGCCATCGCGGTCCGCGCCAGACACGTCGTCCACCCGCCGCTCTCCGGCGCGGCCGCCTCGACGGCCACGCAGTCGCTGTCCATGACGTACCCGAAGAGCGCGGGCGCGCCGGTCTCCCGGGCGAGCGTGTTCATGTTCCCGACGTCGCCGTCACCGCTCGGGTACTCCCACACCTGCCAGCCGTCGGGCGCCATCGTGTGCAGCACCATGTCCCGTGTCCCCGCCAGCGCGTCCAGCTCAGCGAGCGGCCGCTCGCTTCTGCCCACGACGTAGTACCCCCAGTAGCCCATGCCGGTTCCCCCGTTTCTCGGTTCGGCTCGGGCCGAATACACCACAGGGGCCGGGGGGTTGGCCAGAGAAACGGACGGATCGGGCGGTGTCAGACGCCCGCGCGGAGGGGGCCGTGCGGGCGAACAGAAAACCGGGCGCACCCCTCCCCAGGGCATCACGCTCGGCACGCGGAACATACGGTTCGGCGCGCCCGCCCGTCCACCCCCATTCAGCCCAGCCGGTCCGCCAGCCCCTTGAAGTCCACCCAGGACAGCGCCGGTTTGCCCGGATCCCACAGCTTCTGGACCGTCGCGCGCAGCGGCATTCTGATCCCCGCCGCCACCTGGTCCTGGGTCTGCGCTCCCGCCCGGTCGCACCACACCGCGAAGACGCCGCCGAGGATCTGGTCGTCGTACTTCACGGGGACCGCCGTCGTGCCGCGGACGACGAGCGGGGTCCACTGCTCGTAGATGCGCTGCCCGGTCGGATAGACGAAGGTCTGCGGCTGGCCGAGGACGTAATAGAGGTACTCGTCGTTGTAGTTGATGAGTTTGCGGCCCGCGCCGAGGTACTCGACGGGCTGGCGGGCGCCGATCTCCTTGCCGGTCCAGTACGCGACCTGGAGGTCGTCAGCGGCCTGGACCTTGCCCCCGTCGAAGAAGCCGTCGTTCCACGCCCGCGGAGTCCGGTCGTGCCCGCGCACCACATCGGCGCGGTCGTTGAGCCAGCCGGTCGCCAGGTCGGCGATCCCCGCGCCGGAGCCGTACTTGGCCGTGGCCGCGGCGGCCAGCTGCGGATACGACGCCGCCGGGTTCGACACCGTCAGCGCCTGGTACTCGTCACCGCCGAGGTGCCAGTAGGCACCGGGAAAGAGCCCCGCATACTCATTGAGCAGTTCGTCGATCAGGTCCGCCGCGGCGGGCTTGGAGATGTCGAAGGACCCGCGCGAGGCGACCCCCGACACATTGCGCAACTGGAGGTCGGGATGCGCGGCGATCACCGCGCCCAGGTGACCCGGCGAGTCGATCTCGGGCACGACGGTGATGTGCCGGCTCGCCGCGAGGTCGATGATCCTGCGCACTTCCGCCTTGCTTAGGTGCTCCTCCGACACGATCTCGGGGTGCGTGTCGGACTGGATACGGAAGCCCTGGTCGTCGGAGAAGTGCAGGCCGAGCTGGTTGAACTTCAGGTCCCCCAGCTCCCGGACCCGGTCCTCGATCCAGGCCGCCGTGAAGTGCTTGCGCGCGATGTCGAGCATGAACCCGCGCTGCGCCTTGGCGGGCCGGTCGCGTACGACGCCCTCGGACGCCGTACCGCCGCCGTGCACCTCCTGTTTCAGCGTGCGCGTGCCGTAGAAGACACCCGCCTCGCCGGGAGCGGTGATCGTGACCCGCCGGTCCTTGACGGTCAGGGTGTACGACTCCGCCCCCGCGGCCCCGTGGTCGAGGCCCAGCTCCACGTCTCCGGCCCGGGCTTTCGTCTCTCCGGCGTACGCCAGCGCGAGCTCCCCGGCGAGCAGCCGCCCCTCGTCGGCGAGAGCACCGTCGTCCACGACCACGCGGGCGCCGGCGGCGGGGCGCCAGCCGGGGCCCCGGGCCGGGGTGTGTTCGCGTACGGCGGGGATGGTGCGGGGGGTCTGGGACAGGGGGTACGTCTTGGTCGGCGAGGGGGTGGGTGTGGGCACGTCGCCGGGGGAACTCGTGCGCGAGACCACGGACGCATTGGCCGACGGCGGCCGCGCCCCCGTCGGCTCACCACCGCCGGAGGGCCAGACCGCGACGGCCACCGCGGCGGCGGTCCCCGCCGCGCCCACGCCCACCGCGACCAGCACCGCCCGCCGCCCCCAGGGAGCGCGCGCCCGCCGCCTACCGGTACTCACCGCGTCACATCCTCAGAATCTTTGGGCCCGTCCGGCTCCTTTAGCCCGTCCGGTGTTTGAGGACGAGACCGTTCAGGCCGATACGGGGGTCTGGGGGCGGCAGCCCCCAGGGGACGACGGGGGTCCCCCCGCTCGAGCGAAGCCGAGAGTGGGGGAGGGTAGGGGCCGCGGGGGCGAACAACGCCCGACGCACGCCCCCACCGGCCCGCACCCACACCCACGACCCGCATCACACCGACACCCACGGCCCGCATAACGTCCTCACTTCGCCACCGACGCCCACTCCACGTCGTACAACGGCCCCCGCGTCCACTCACTGAACCCAAGCCTCACCCCCCACCCTCCCTCCCAACCGTCCACCGCACATTCCGAAACTCTCCCGTGCGGGTGAAATTCAGGCATCCCTCGGACAGCTCCCGACACTCCTCGATAGCGTGAGCGGCACAACTCCCACTCGTTCCCCTGCCGCATCACGCGTGACGTCCATGGGGCGTCACCGGATCCCACCGCCGAGGACCCACGCTGCCTTCGCACCGTCTCCCACGCCTGCCCGAGCAGAAGAGCGCGGCGCCGTCCCCGGCCCGTCCGGAGCGGTTCAACTCCGCGCCCAGGGACACCGTCACACGCGCCCTCCTCACCTGCTGCCGCAGCCTGCGCTGGGCCCACCGCGTGGCCGACCACCGGCCCTACCCGGACCTGGACGCGCTGGTCGCCGCGGCCGACGAGGCGGCGTACGACCTGACCCCCGCCGATCTCGCCGAGGCGCTGGCCGGCGAGTCGCTCACGCCGCTCCCGGACGGCGCGTACTCCGCCGCACACACCGCGCTGAGCGCCGCGCACGCCGCGTACGAGAGCCGATTCGGGCATGTGTTCGTCATCTGTCTGGACGACTGCACACCGGAGGAGGCCCTCGACCGAGTGCTCGCCGGGATCCGGGGACGCCTGGCCAACGACCCCGAGGAGGAGCGCGTCCTCGCGGCCGAAGAGCTCAGGCGACTCGCCCGGGGCCGGATCGCACGCCTTGTGCGGACATTCGAAGAAAACCTGGAAAACGAACGAATCAGCCCAATCGGCCCAATCAGCTGAACCGACTGAATCCACCGAATCGGCCGAATCATCGAAATCGACGGATTCCGACCGCCCCGATAGCCCGTACGTGCCTGTTTGATTGCCTGTTTGATCACACCAGTGGGGCCGCTGTAAGCGTTCCGACAAGTCGTCGCTACGATGGCCGGGGCCGGTGGACCGTACCCGGCCGGGCCCGACCGACACAGAAGCCGGCGCGGCCCCAATCCCCGCTCCCGGAGGGTTCTTCCGTGCCGGCTGGAACGCTGTACCGCGGCCGGGAAGGAATGTGGTCCTGGGTGGCTCATCGAGTCACCGGCGTCCTCATCTTCTTCTTCCTGTTCGTACACGTGCTGGACACCGCTCTCGTCCGTGTCTCCCCCGAGGACTACGACAAGGTCGTGTCCACGTACAAGACGCCGATCGTCGCGCTGTTGGAGTACGGCCTCGTCGCCGCCATCCTCTTCCACGCGCTCAACGGCCTGCGTGTCATCGCCGTCGACTTCTGGTCGAAGGGCCCGCGCTACCAGAAGCAGATGCTCTGGTCCGTCGTCGGTATCTGGGTCGTGCTGATGGTCGGGGCCCTCTACCCCGTCCTCGGTCACGCATTCCGCGAAGTCTTCGGGAGCTGACGCCGATGTCCACCACTGAAACCGCCGCTTCCGGCATCGGCCCCGTCGAGGGCACGGGGACGCTGTCGTACGGCGTCGACAACCCGGCCCCGCTCATCGAGGCCCCGCGCAAGCGCACCAAGAAGACCCCGAAGTCGACCCGCGGCAACTTCGAGATGTACGGCTGGCTCTTCATGCGCCTGTCCGGCATCGTCCTGGTCGTCCTGGTCCTCGGCCACCTGCTCATCCAGCTCTTCCTCGACGGCGGTGTCTCCAAGATCGGCTTCGCCTTCGTGGCCGGCCGCTGGGCGAACCCCTGGTGGCAGGTCTGGGACCTGGCGATGCTGTGGCTCGCGATGCTGCACGGCGCCAACGGCCTGCGCACGGTCATCAACGACTACGCGGAGCGCGCGAACACGCGGCTGTGGCTCAAGGGCCTGCTCTACACCGCCACGGTGTTCACCATCCTGCTGGGCACGCTGGTGATCTTCACCTTCGACCCGAACATCCGCTAGGCACGGGGCTGAGGTAACCGACTCATGCAGATCCACAAGTACGACACCGTCATCGTCGGCGCCGGCGGCGCCGGCATGCGCGCCGCCATCGAGGCGACGAAGCGCAGCCGCACCGCCGTGCTGACGAAGCTCTACCCCACCCGCTCCCACACGGGCGCCGCGCAGGGCGGCATGGCCGCCGCGCTGGCCAACGTGGAGGAGGACAACTGGGAGTGGCACACCTTCGACACGGTCAAGGGCGGTGACTACCTGGTCGACCAGGACGCCGCCGAGATCCTCGCGAAGGAGGCCATCGACTCGGTCCTCGACCTGGAGAAGATGGGCCTTCCCTTCAACCGGACGCCCGAAGGCCGGATCGACCAGCGCCGCTTCGGCGGTCACAGCCGCAACCACGGCGAGGCCCCGGTCCGCCGGTCCTGCTACGCCGCGGACCGCACCGGCCACATGATCCTTCAGACGCTGTACCAGAACTGCGTGAAGGAGGGCGTGGAGTTCTTCAACGAGTTCTACGTCCTGGACCAGCTGATCACCGAGGTCGACGGCGTCAAGAAGTCGGCGGGTGTCGTCGCGTACGAGCTCGCGACCGGCGAGATCCACGTCTTCCAGGCGAAGTCCGTGATCTACGCGTCCGGCGGCACCGGCAAGTTCTTCAAGGTGACGTCCAACGCGCACACGCTGACGGGCGACGGCCAGGCGGCGGTCTACCGCCGTGGCCTCCCCCTGGAGGACATGGAGTTCTTCCAGTTCCACCCGACCGGCATCTGGCGCATGGGCATCCTGCTGACGGAGGGCGCCCGCGGTGAGGGCGGCATCCTCCGCAACAAGGACGGCGAGCGCTTCATGGAGAAGTACGCGCCGGTCATGAAGGACCTCGCGTCCCGTGACGTCGTCTCGCGCTCCATCTACACGGAGATCCGCGAGGGCCGTGGCTGCGGTCCCGAGGGCGACCACGTCTACCTCGACCTCACCCACCTCCCGCCGGAGCAGCTGGACGCCAAGCTGCCCGACATCACGGAGTTCGCCCGTACGTACCTCGGCATCGAGCCCTACACGGACCCGATCCCGATCCAGCCCACCGCGCACTACGCGATGGGCGGCATCCCGACGAACGTCCAGGGTGAGGTACTGAGCGACAACACGACCGTCGTCCCCGGCCTGTACGCCGCCGGCGAGGTCGCGTGCGTCTCGGTCCACGGTGCGAACCGTCTCGGCACGAACTCCCTCCTGGACATCAACGTCTTCGGACGTCGTGCGGGCATCGCGGCCGCCGAGTACTCGGCGAAGGCGGAGTACGTCGAGCTGCCCGAGGACCCGGCCTCCCAGGTCGTCTCCCAGGTCGAGCACCTGCGCAACTCCACGGGCACCGAGCGGGTCGCCGACATCCGTCGGGAGCTGCAGGAGTGCATGGACGCCAACGTGATGGTGTTCCGCACCGAGCAGACGATCAAGACGGCGGTCGAGAAGATCGCGGAGCTGCGCGAGCGCTACCGGAACGTCTCGATCCAGGACAAGGGCAAGCGGTTCAACACCGACCTGCTTGAGGCCATCGAGCTGGGCAACCTGCTCGACCTGGCCGAGGTCATGGCGGTGTCGGCCCTGGCCCGCAAGGAGTCCCGCGGCGGTCACTACCGCGAGGACTACCCGAACCGCGACGACGTCAACTTCATGCGCCACACCATGGCGTACCGCGAGGTCGGCGACGACGGCACCGAGTCCATCCGTCTCGACTACAAGCCGGTCGTCCAGACCCGCTACCAGCCGATGGAGCGTAAGTACTGATGGCAACCCCTGTTCTGGACAAGGTCGAGGCGGAAGCCGCGGCCTCCCCCTACATCACCGTCACCTTCCGGGTCCGCCGCTTCAACCCGGAGGTCTCGGCCGAGGCGGTCTGGGAAGACTTCCAGCTGGAGATCGACCCCAAGGAGCGCGTCCTCGACGGCCTCCACAAGATCAAGTGGGACGTCGACGGAACCCTCACCTTCCGCCGCTCCTGCGCGCACGGCATCTGCGGCTCGGACGCCATGCGGATCAACGGCAAGAACCGCCTTGCCTGCAAGACGCTGATCAAGGACCTCAACCCCGAGAAGCCGATCACGGTCGAGCCCATCAAGGGCCTGACGGTCCTGAAGGACCTGGTCGTCGACATGGACCCGTTCTTCCAGGCGTACCGCGACGTGATGCCCTTCCTCATCACGAAGGACACCAACGAGCCGACCCGGGAGCGCCTCCAGTCCGCCGAGGACCGCGAGCGCTTCGACGACACCACGAAGTGCATCCTCTGCGCCGCGTGCACGTCGTCCTGCCCGGTCTTCTGGAACGACGGCCAGTACTTCGGTCCGGCGGCCATCGTCAACGCGCACCGCTTCATCTTCGACTCGCGTGACGAGGCGGGCGAGCAGCGCCTCGAGATCCTCAACGACAAGGACGGCGTGTGGCGTTGCCGCACGACCTTCAACTGCACGGACGCCTGCCCGCGCGGCATCGAGGTCACGAAGGCGATCCAGGAAGTGAAGCGGGCGCTGATCACTCGGCGGTTCTGATTTTCTCCGTACGTCGTCGTGGGCCCCGTTTCCCCCTGGAAGCGGGGCCCTCGCGCATACCGGGCCACGATCGGGTGAAGCGGCTCGTTCAGGACTTCCGAGGGCTGTCCGGCCTACGATGATGCTCTCGACAACAGCCCACGGGAGGCACGTGATGTCCGCAGCACCCGTCGAGCAGCCGCACGGCGACCGGTCGCTGATCGCGGAGGCGAATCGCATCATGGATCGCCTTCCGGGCTGCCGCGTCGAGATCATCGGAGGCCAGATCCTCGTGACGCCATCTCCCGACGTCGCTCATTCGAGGGCGCTGAAGAAGGTGACTCGCCCATTCGAGGCTGCTGGGCTCGATGAGGACGAGACCGAGGTGCACCAGGCCATCGGCGTCTGGCTGCCGGACGGCCCCGAGGACTACGCGATCCCCGATCTCTGCATTGTCGATGCCGACATCGAAGAGCACCTCGTCGAGAACAACTGCTACGACCCCGTGGTCTTCCGCCTCGTCCTGGAGGTCACTTCCAGCAACTGGAAGGCCGATCTCCGCACCAAGGTCACCACATACGCCCAGGCCAAGATCCCGGTCTACGTCATCGTCGACCGCAAGCACCAGCGCCTCCACGTCCTCACCGACCCGGCGAAGAGCGAGTACGGTACTCACCGCATCCACGCCCCCGGCGAACTCGTCACTCTCCCCGACTCCATCGGCGCCAAGGTCACCCTCGACGTGGCCGAGATCCTCAAGGCCGGTCAGTCGACCCGCGATTGAGTACTGGCGGGTTGACCGCGTTGAGGAGCTACGCGGCACCGAGGTCGCACCACACATACTTGCCGGTGTCGCCGCCCTGGCGGAGTGGATGACAGCCCCAGTTGTCGGCGCAGGCCCGGACGAGCGCGAGGCCGCGGCCCGCTTCCGCGTCGAGGGCCACCGCGAGGTCGCGAGGGGGCGGTTCGGGGTGCGCGTCCCACACACCGATGCGCAGAACGCCGTTTCGCCAGGTCAGACGCAGGGTCGCGGGGCCCTTCGTATGCCGTACGGCGTTGGAGACCAGCTCCGTTGCCAGCAGCTCGGCCATGTCCGTGAGGCGGATGAGGCCGTGCATCGTGAGGATCAGGCGGACGGTGCGGCGGCAGACGGTGACCGCGCGGGGGTCGTGGGGGATGTGGAGGGCGTACTCCCAGGGTTCGGTCTCGTTTTTGCGGCATGCCTGAACTCCGATGGTGGTGGGTGGCGTTGAGGATGCGCGGCGGGCGCGGGCGGTGGCAGTTTCACAGCCGTCGTGGCAGGACGGAGTGGTGCGCTTCCGGTGACCCCAGGGTTCCGCAGCGTGTGCGTCGCGTCACTCACGGTATGGCCCAAGGTTGGGCCCTGCAAGCCGTTGCCGTAATCTGACCCCCGAATGAGTCACCGTTCCAAGCATGTTGAGGCAAGGAGGGGCCAATGCCGCGGAGGCGGCAGCCGACCGCACGTCAGGCTCGTCTGGGCAGTGAGCTGCGGAAACTGCGGGAGGTCGCGGGCCTCAAACTGCGCGACGCCGCAGCGCTGATCGGGACCGATTCCGCACAGATGAGCCAGATCGAGTCCGGCGTCGCAGGCGTGGGAAGGGAGCGCGTGCGGCGAATTGCCGCGCACTATGCCAGCGCGGACACGGAGTTGATCGAGGCTCTGGCAGCGATGGCGACCGAGCGCACGCGCGGCTGGTGGGAGGAGTACCGGGGCCTTCTGCCCACGTCCTTCCTGGACCTGTCCGAGCTGGAGCACCACGCCACCTACCGGTGGGATGTGGACTTCCTGCATGTCCCAGGCCTCCTCCAGACCGAGGACTACGCCCATGGGGTCTTCTCCCACAGGGTGCCCGAACTTCCCCGGAGCGAGCTCGACTTGAGGGTCGAACACCGGATGAAACGGCGCACCCTCATCGAGGGCACCCAACCGATTCCGTACGAAGCAGTCGTGCACGAAGCGGCACTGCGTATCAGGGTCAGCAACCGCGCCGCATCACGGGCTCAGCTCGTCCGCGTCCTGCAACTCTCCGAAGCGGACCACGTGACCGTGCGTGTCATCCCCTTCGACCTGGACGGATTCACCGATGCCGGGAGCGCCATGGTGTACGCGGGTGGCGTTGTCCCCAAACTGGACACGGTCGTACGCGACGCACCACACGGCTCGGCCTTCGTCGACTCCGAAGCCCAACTCGGTAGCTTTCGAACGCTTTTCCGTAGAGTGGGGGCAGCGTCACTCGCACCGGAACGGTCGCGTGACTTCATCCACAGGCTGACGAAAGAACTGTGAGGCGCACCATGACGACCCCAGACAACTGGCAGAAGTCGTCCTTCTCCGGTGGCGGCGACGGCAACGCCTGCGTCGAACTCGCCACCACCCCGGGCACGATTCACCTCCGCGAGAGCGACACCCCCGCCACCCACCTCACCACCACCCCCGCCCCCCTCGCCCAACTCCTCCACGGCATAAAGTCCGGCAGGCTCGGCACACCCTCGGCGTGACGGCGGCTGACGCGCTGCGCGAGTTCGAGCAGTTCTACAACGGGCATCGGCCCCATCGGACCCTCTGGGCAGGCCGCGCCGTTGCGCGCGCCGCCCGAGCCGGTGATCGATCCTGAGCAGATCATGCGCCTCGACGTTCGCCGACACGACCGACTTGGCGGCGTCCTTCACGGGTACCGACATGTCGCTTGACCAGTGCGGATGATTTATCGGCACCCGCAGAGCCCGGACGAGCCTGTCAGCACCAGGGAGCCGAGCCCGCCCCGCGGGGAGCAGGGTGGGCCGACGTTCGTTGCGAGACGGACCACGATGGTGCGCATGCGGCGGTCAGGGGCTTGCGGCCCCCAGCTTGACGCTTTGCTGCCTTTCCGCACAACCAATAGCACCACCGCACGACACAGAAGAAGCGTCAGCACCAGGGCTTACACAAAGAAAAAGACACTCCCGTGCCGTGGGCAGCGGTGACCACACCACCGACACGACCGACACGGCGTTCACCGGCACGGGAACGACGTCGGGACGCTTCTCCGACATCCTCACCGAAGTCGACGTCACCACTTCCGACCACCGGCCGTCCGTCTCCGTACTCGGCGACGGCCTCATCAACACCCGCACGACAGGGACCACGGCCGGCTACAACATCCCCCGCTTCTCCAGCTACCTGTCCTACCGCCTGCGCACTCACACCGACGCGACTCCGGTCTACGGAATCGTGGCCTCGGGCATCGAGAACAACTACCTGGGCACGGACCAGGGAGCGGGCGCCGGTGGCCGCTCGGTGCTGACCCGCCTGGACCGGGACGTACTTTCGATCCCCGGGCTGCGCACGGTAGTGGTCACGCAAGGCCTGGAGGACATCGTCGCAGGCCACGACGATGTGGACATCGACAGCGCACTCGGACTGCTACGCGACCAGCTGAAGGGCTGGGGCATCAAGGTCATCTTCACGACGCTGACCCCCTGCGACGGCTACAGCGCCTGCACAGCGGCGATCGACCAGAACCGGATCAACACCAACACCTGGATCACCGACCAACTCGACTTCACCTCGCCCACGGTGAGCTACGTGGACGCGGAGCCGATCGTGGCGATCCCGGATGCGGCAAGCACGACGGACCCGCCGGCACTGATGCTGAACGCGGGCGCGAGCCCGTCGGACTTCGACTCCGGCGACCACGTCAACCTGACGGCGGACGGCTACAGCGCGATCAGCAACGCCTTCGACCTGGCCTCGCTGGGGCCGGCTTCGTAAAGGACTCGTAGAGCGCTCCGACGGGCAGGGCTCCGATCGGACAGCGGCAACAACCGTGCCCCCGAACAGCTCCGGCTGCGCGGGGGCGCGGTTGCTCCGGCACGCGACGCGGCGTGCACTCCTGCACCAGGCCTAGGCAGGTTCCGAACCGCCCCGCCGCCGGTTGATGGCCGTCAGGTCGATCTCGACGTCGAAGGGCACGCCGAGCTTGAGCCGGTCGTGGAAGATTCCGATGAGGCCGTAGGACTTGGTGGCCGGGTCAAGCTCGTAGACGTAGACGACGGGCAGGCCCTTGTCGTCGTCCTCCTCCACCCGCCAGAAGTGCGGTACCCCCGCGGCGGCGTACTTGCGGGGCTTGACCTCGCGGTCGCGTTCGCGGGAGTCGGGCGAGACCACCTCGATCGCCAGGACGATGTCCTCAGGCTTGTACCAGGTCTGCTTCGGCCCTGTGTTCGCTTCCACCGGGAAGACCAGAACGTCCGGCTCCGGACGATTCTTGGTGTCCAGTTTGATGGTCATCTCCCGCATGACATCGAGATGCTCGGGGGCCTGCTCCAGAAGGCTGTTCTCCAGCAGACGCATGCAACGTCCGTGAAAGGCGGTCTGCGGACTCACGAAAACGAGACTCCCGTCGATCAACTCCGTGTGCGGCGGGAGGCCCGGGATCCGGTCGAGGTCGTCGGCGGTCCAGCCCTCGGGGGGCGGGATCGGCCAGCGGTACGCCGGCTCGTCGTCGAGCCCGTTCCCGGATGCGGCGCTCATGGTTGCTCCCATGCGACGGAGTCTCGCCTGACGGTCCAGCGTACCCAGGGGGAATGATCCCCGCCTCGCCCCAACGAGTGACCCCCACGCTCAGAGGGCGGGATCACAACTGGCTCAGGATCGTGGGATCCGTGATCTCCGTGTCCTTGGCGAGCATCGTCGCCTTGCTGAGGATGACGGCCAGGGTCCGGTCGCCCTCGAAGGGCAGATAGCCGGTCCCCTGCGCGGTGCCGCTCGACTTCGGGACGATGCACAGGTATTGATCGTTCGGGCTCATCAGGATGTTGCCCGAGCCCAGGTGGATCTTGTACGTGTGGCGCTCGCCCTTGACGTACAGGAAGCGGCCTTCGAGGGTGCAGCGGTCGGCGATCGCAAGCCGGGGTATCAGGTGGTCGAGGAGGGCGCGGCGGGTCTCGGCGCTCTGGTTCAGCTCGCCGAAGCCGTACGACGTCCAGTACTCCTGGAAGCGGCCGCCGGGGCCGCCGTCCTGCCAGGTGGGGTCGTTGCCGACGCTGGCGACGCCGACGAACAGGTCGACATCACGCAGGACTTCGGAGAGGACGAGCGGCGGGATCTCGGTGAGGGGCAGTGGCTCGACCGGGTCTTCGCCGTTCCGCAGCCACATGCGGTACTCGCCGCCGTAGCAGTGCGCCGAGTTCTCGGGGGCGTCGATGGGGTAGAAGCGCACCTGGTCGGTGCGCAGCCGCAGGTAGCTGCCGGACTCGGTGGTGTCCTCGCCGTACTCCTCGCCGTCGCCCTCGATCCAGTACTCGGCGCGCAGACCCCACTGGGGCAGCTCGCGGGTGGCGGGCGGCGCCTCGTCGTCGACGCACAGGCGGAGCTTGTTGCGCCAACCCCCGATGCCGGCCAGGGAGTTGAACTGGTGCTGGCGCAGGATGTGTGCCGCGAAGCGGTTCGAGTACGTGCCCGTCGTGCGCTCGGCGTCGGTGAGCAGGTAGACCTCGCGGTGCGCCTGCTTGAAGGGCTGGGTGACGGCATGCCGCTCCAGCCAGTCCCGCCAGGCGACGACCTCGGCGGGTTCGCGGCCGACGGGGTGCCAGAGGGTGACCTCCGATCCCCCGGTCACCGGGTCGTCGGTGAGGGTGCGCAGCTCGCCGTCGGCGAACCCGGCGGGGGTGCCGTCGACCGTCCACAGGAGGCGGCGGGCGAGGGTGCCGACGAGTGGGTGGTCGAGGTAGCGCTCGCGCCAGGTGGCGTACGCCCAGGTGCGCCGGGCGAGGAACTGCCGGTCGAGGCGCTCGGCCTGCGCCGACAGCATCTTGTCGACGTCCTTGACCGCCGCCTTCAGCTCCTTGAGCTCCTCGGCGTGGTCGCGCTTCACCGCGGCGGGCACGCTCTTGACCGTCTTTCCGGCGGCATTGCGCCAGCTCAGCACCGCTCTGGGGCCCTGGATGGCGAGCAGCGCGGTGGCCTCGCCGAGTTGGTGCTCGGCGCGGCCCACCTCCGTCAGGCCGTAGGCGGGGACGGCGAGTTCCTCGATTTCCTCGCGGCTCAGGCGCATGGCTTCCGCGCGGGCGTCCAGCGCGGTGTTGAGCAGCTTGAGCGTGCCCTTGTACGTGACTCGGGTGGCGAGACGGGCAAGTTCGGCGAGTGCTGCCTCACTCTCGATCCGTGCGAGGGCGACGACCCCGGCGTTGGCGACCTTGGGATTCACCGGCCCGAGGCCCGCGACCTTGCGCAGTGCCGTCTCGACGAGCGAGCCGAGGACGCGGGCGGTTTCGGCCTGCGCGGGCAGGAAGGAGAGCAGCCAGGCCAGCCCGCGGAGCGCATTGGCGTTGTAGGGGTCAAACGTCTCGTTGGGGTTCGCGCCGTAGTACGAGGCCAGCAACGGGCGCGTGCGGGGCTTGCCCACCAGCCGCAGCCAGGGCAGCAAACGCGCGCGCACCTCGTGCGGGCCGAGGACGTCGATCAGCGCCCGGCCGGTCTTCTCCCACTTCGCGGAGGGACGGGCGGCGGTGGCGGTGGCCGCGTGGGCGAGCAGCAGCTGCCAGGTGTCGCCGAGCCCGGCCGACTCCGCCAGGGCCCGGTCCGACCAGGCCTCGCCGGGGTTGACGGCTGGACTGGTGAGCCGGTCGGCCAGGGGGCCCAATTTGCTCGCGCCGTTCCACAGCACCAGGTGCGAACGGCGGACCAGGGCAACGAAGTCGCCCGGGAGTTCACGCCCGTCGGCGAGTTCGAGCTCGGCAAGCCGGACCAGCTGCTCGGTGTTGTGCTGCACGTCCTGCTCTCCTATCAGGCGGATCAGTGCGGATCGGGTGTCGCGCGGCTGCCCTTCGACCACCGCCTCGTCCCGGAATCGGCTGAGCAGGTGCACGATGCGGTGGCGAGCGGCCGCGCCCGGCTCCAGCTCGTGGTACCGGGCGGCGAGGTGGTGCATCAGCGTGGCCTGGAACCCGGCGTCCGCGGCGCGCAGCGCGTCGACGACTCGGCCGCCCTGCCACTCCCAGTGATCGTCGATCATGTCGGAGAGCGCGAGGAGTTCGGGGACCAGCCCTTCGACGTCGCCGGCGGCGATCAGGCCGAGGACGTCGCGGACAAGCTGGGCGTACGCGGCAGGTGACGTGATCATCAGCCACCCACCAGCGGTACGAGCTTCAGGAACGTGACCTCGGTGCCCAGCGCGAGGTCGATCTCCTCGTCCAGGTCGGTCACCTGACCGTCCCCGACCAGCACGAGGAACCCATTGCCCGCGAAGGCCTTGAGCGCCAGCTCGGTCTGCGCCTCGGCATCTATCCGCCGCGACGCCCGCGACGCCCGCAACGCGTACCCGTTCAGCGTGCGCTCGGTGTCCTCGGGCTGCACGAGGCCCTGGAACACCCCCGGCGTACGCGCGTTGTACTCGGCGACCTCCTGGAAGACCCGCCGCCGGATCAGCTCGCGCAACGCGAGCCGCTCCTCGGCGATCTCGATTCCCCAGCCCTCGCGCCGGTCCCCACTGGTCGTCTCGTCGACGAACGTCACCATTCCCATGCCGACGACAGTACGAGCCACCACTGACAATCAGTCACCGCGCCCGGGACCGCACGGGAATGGCTCGCGGGCGCGCCGCGCGCCACCCGGGTGACGTCGTCGCCGGTTCCCCGGCCGGGCGTGGCGAGCGACCTAACCTGACTGCATGTCAGATGACGTGTCATACGAGCTGCTCGGATTCGACAACGTGCTGCTGCCCGTCGGGAACCTCGACGAGGCCGTCGGGTTCTACGAGCGGGCCGGGTTTCCGGTGGCGTTCCGGCTGGACGAGGCCGGGATCGCGCTGCTGAAAGTGGGCAAGGAGACGCCGGGGGTACTGCTGCGGCTGGACGAGGAGTTGAGTCATCGGCCACCGCCGTGGGCCTCGCCGCGGGTGTGGCTGGAGGTGCGGGACACGCGGGCCGCGGCCCGCTCCCTGGCCGCCGCCGGCATTCGGCCGCTCGACGCCCCGTTCTCCGTCGCCACCGGCTGGACCGTCGAGATCGCCGACCCCTGGGGCAACGTCATCGGTCTCACGGACTACAGCAAGCGCCCCGAGCTGGCCCGCACGACCTGACGGCGACGCCAACACCGGGCCACCCAAGCACCGCCCTACCCCCACTCTCGACTTGAACATGTTCAAAAGCAGGTCTACATTCATTCCTGACAGCGTTTTGAACGCGTTCAAGAAGGGGTGGGGACGTGGACCTCACGGTCGTCGCGTACGTCATCTATCTGCTGGTCAGCATCGCGCTGACCATCTGGGTGGCCCGCACGCTGAGCCACAACGGGCGGATCTTCCTGGCCGACGTACTGCACGGGAACGAGAAACTCGCCGAAGCGGTCAACCACCTGCTGGTGGTGGGCTTCTACCTGGTCAACCTGGGATTCGTCGCCCTCTACCTGCACCAGGACGACACGATCGGCAACGCCCGCGAGGTCTTCGAGGCCCTGTCGACCAAGCTCGGCGTCGTACTGCTCGTCCTCGGGGTCATGCACCTCGGCAACGTGTACGTGCTCAGCAAGATCCGGCGGCGGGGCGTCATGGAGCGGGAGCAGATGCCGCCCGTCGCGCCGACGGACTGGGTCGCCCCGACGGCCGGGGCGTGAGCACGGTGGCCGGCTCCTCAGCCACCGGGAACCGGGACGCCGTACGCGTCCCGGTTCTCGGGCTCACCGTCCTCTACGACCCGCAGTGCTCCCTCTGCGCCTTCCTGCGCGACTGGCTCGCGAAGCAGCCGCAGCTGGTGCCGCTCCGGCTCGTCGCGGCCGGGTCCGAGGAGGCCCGGCGGCTCTTTCCCGGGCTCGATCACCGCGCCACCCTCGACGAGATCACCGTCGTGGGGGACACAGGGCAGGTCTACCGGGGAGCCGCCGCCTGGGTCGTCACCCTGTGGGCGTTGCGCGAGCACCGGCCGCTCGCCCACCGGCTGAGCACCCCGGCCGGGGCCCGCCTCGCGAAGGGCGCGATGCTGGCCGCCGCCAAGTGGCGCGAGACGCACAGCACGGACGGATGGGGAGGGGGCGTGTACCGGCGCGGTGACGGGTGGGTCTACACGCCGAGCTCGGGGTGGGCGTACGAACCTCCCGCCTGCGACAGCGGCACCTGTCCCACTCGTTAGGCTCGTCCCGTGCCAGCACCGAAAGACAGCCCCACGCAGGACGGCCCCTCTCAGGACAGCCCCGCAAAGGGCCCCGCCAAGAGCCCCGCCAAGAGCGAGCAGACCCGCGCCCTGATCCTGGAGACGGCGATGCGGCTGTTCCAGGAGCGGGGGTACGAGAAGACGACCATGCGGGCCATCGCCCAGGAGGCCGGGGTCTCCGTCGGCAACGCGTACTACTACTTCGCCGGCAAGGAACATCTGATCCAGGGCTTCTACGACCGGCTCGCCGCCGAGCACCAGGTGGCCGTCCGGGAGGTGCTGGCCCGCGAGACGGACCTGGAGGCCCGCCTGGGCGGGGTGCTGAAGGCGTGGCTGGACATCGCCACGCCGTACCACGAGTTCGCGGTGCAGTTCTTCAAGAGCGCCGCCGACCCGGACAGCCCGCTCAGCCCCTTCTCCCCCGAGTCGGAGCACGCGCGCGTGGAGGCCATCAGCGTCCACCGCCAGGTGCTCGCCGGGGCCAAGACCAAGGTGCCCGATGAACTGCGGGACGTACTTCCCGAGTTGATGTGGCTCTCCCAGATGGGGCTCGTCCTGTACTGGGTCTTCGACCGCACCGAGGGGCGCGAGCGCAGTTACCGGCTGGCCGAGCGCGGTGCCCGGCTCACCTCACGCGGCGTCTCGCTGGCCCGCTTCCGCGTCCTGCGCCCCCTCGTCCATGAGGTCCACGAACTGTTCACCGACTTCATGCCGGGCATGACCAAGGCTCTGCCCGACCCGGCGAAGTCCGCCAAGTCCGCCAAGAAGCAGGGGTAGAGGCGCCCGGCCGGGCGGACGCCCCGTCCCCGCAACGGCCTCAGTTGACCGCGTCCACCTCTCCCTCCGCCAACTCCACGTCGTACACCAGCGGTTCGTCCGTCACGACGACGTGCCGCGCCCGGGCGCCGTACGCGGAAGCCGTCGCCGAGAGCAGATACGTGCCCGGGGACGGTACCGAGACGATGTACGAGCCGTCGGCCAGGGAGGTCACGCGGTCGAGCTGGCGGCCGCCCTTGGTGAGGAGGGTGAGGACGGCGCCGTCGACCGGGGCGCCCTCGGCGTCGCGGACGAAGCCGTGGACGACCGTGGCGCCGCCGCCTGCGGGAGCCGCCTCCACGGGCGCCGGCTCGCTCGGCTCGACCGCCAGATGCGGCAGCCGCTTCTCCAGCCCCGCCGGGAGCCACCAGTTGGACTTGCCGAGCAGGTGCATCGCGGCCGGCACCAGCGCCGTACGGAGAATGAAGGCGTCGAGTGCGACCGCCGCGGCCAGGCCGACGCCCGCCATCGCCGCCCCCGAGTCGCCACTGAGCACGAAGGCCAGGAAGACGCACACCATGATCAGGGCGGCCGAGTTGATGACCCGGCTGGTCTCCGCCAGCCCGACCCGCACCGCGCGCGCGTTGTCCTTCGTGTGCACCCACTCCTCGTGCATCCGGCTCACCAGGAACACCTGGTAGTCCATCGAGAGGCCGAAGAGGAGCGAGAGCATGATGACGGGCAGGAAGGCGTTGATCGGTCCCTCCTTGCCGAGGCTCAGCAGGTCCAGGCCCCAGCCCCACTGGAAGATCGCGACGAGTACGCCGAAGGACGCGGCGGCCGCGATCAGGTTCATCAGGGCGGCCGTCAGCGGCACCACCAGGGAGCGGAAGGCGACCAGCAGGAGCAGGAAGCCGAGTCCGATGATCGTGGCGATGAAGAGCGGCAGCCGGTCGCCGGTGATGGACGCGAAGTCCTTGGAGACGGCTGTCACGCCACCGACGTGGGCCTGCGCCCCCGCGTCCGGGATCACCCGGTCCCGCAGCGTGTCGATGAGCTGGTCGGTCTTCTCCGACTGCGGTGAGGTCGTGGGCACCACCTGGATCACCGAGACGCCCTGCGCGGGCGGCAGCGCGGCGACCCGGGCGACCCCGTCGGTCGCGCGGATACCGGCCACCAGGGCGTCGGTGTCGCCGCCGGACGAGACCACCTGGAGCGGGCCGTTGAAGCCCGGCCCGAAGCCCTCGGCCAGCAGGTCATAGGCCTTCCGGGTGGTCGTCGAGGCGTCGTCGTTGCCCTGGTCGGTGGCGCCGAGCCGCAGCGACAGGACGGGCAGCGCGAGTACGGCCATGACGACCAGGGCCAGGGCGGCGATCGTACGCGGGCGCTTCTGGACGTTCGCCGACCAGCGCGCCGCCGGGCCGCTCGCCCGCTCCGGCTCGGGACCGGTCGCGGCCAGCTTGCGCCGCTGGCGGCGGCTGAGCACCCGGGTGCCGAGGAGACCGAGCAGGGCGGGCAGCAGGGTGACCGCCGCGAGCACGCTGAAGACGACGGTGAGCGAGGTGCCGATGACCACGCCGTCCAGGAACCGCAGGTTCGTCACCAGCATCCCGGCGAGCGCGATGCACACCGTGCCACCGGCGAACAGCACCGCCCGGCCGGAGGTGTTGAGGGCGGTGACCGCCGACTCCTCCGGCTCCACGCCGCGCAGGATGCCGCGCCGGTGCCGGGTGACGATGAACAGCGCGTAGTCGATGCCGACGCCGAGTCCGATCAGCGTGGCGAGCAGCGGGGCCAGGTCGGGTACGTCCGTGACATGGCTGAGCAGCTGCGTGGAGAACAGGCCGGTGCCGACACCGAAGATGGCGATGCCGATCGGCAGCAGCATCGCGAAGAGCGAGCCGAAGGCGAGGAAGAGGACGACGGCCGCGGCCAGGATGCCGACCATCTCCGCCAGCCCGGTGGGCGGTTCCTGGACGCGCTGGATCGCCTGACCGCCCAACTCGACTTCCAAGCCACCGCGTTCGGCGTTCTGCGCCGTGTCGACGACGTTCTGCACCAGTTCCTTGGGTACGGCGTTGGCCTGTTCGGTGAAGGTGATCTGGGCGTACGCGATCCGCCCGTTCGAGCTGATCTGCGCCGCGCCCTGGTCGCCCGAGTACGGGCCGGTGACCCCGCCGACCCCCTTCATCTTCGCGATCTCGTCCAGCGCGGGCTGGATCCGGGACCGTACGGACTGGTCCCGGACCGTTCCCCCGTCGACCTTCCACACCACCGTGTCGGTGTCGCCCGCGCTCTCCGGGAACGCCTTCTCCATCAGGTCGTACGCACGCTTGGAGTCCGTGTTCGGAAGGGAGAAGACGTTCGCGTAGTCCGTGCCCGCGGTCGACGCCGCGAAGCCCAGACCGAACAGTGCCCCCACCCACAGCAACAGGACCACCAGCCGGTGCCGATAGCACCACCGTGCCAATGTCGCCACGCTCAACGCTCCTTCGTCCATCGGTTGGTCCCCCAGGTCCTGGGATCAACCATCGACGGCGGTACGTGCGCGGGAACACGACACGCCCATGACTCTCAAGGAACTCCAAAGCGCGGACGGCCCCCGCTGTCAGTGCCGCTGCGGATACTGGGGACATGACCGCTCACGAGGGGGCCACCGTCCTCGTCGTCGAGGACGAGCCGAGCATCGCGGACGTCCTCGCCATCGCCCTGCGCTACCACCGCTTCGAGGTCATGACCGCGGGCACCGTCCGCGAGGCGCTCACGCTCGCCGAGCGCACCCGCCCCGACGCGGCGCTGCTCGACGTGATGCTGCCGGACGGCGACGGCCGGGCGCTCGGCCGCGAACTGCGGCTGCGCCGACCGGACTTGGCGATCGTCTTCCTCACCGCGCGGGACGCGCCCGCCGAGATAGTGGGCGCGCTCGGCTTCGGCGACGACTACATCACCAAGCCGTTCAACATCGACGAGGTCGTCGCCCGGATCACGGCCGTACTGCGCCGTACGCGCCCCGACGACGTCCTACCGCAGCGCCCGCCCCTGCGGTACGGCGACCTGGAGCTGGACGAGACGACGTACAGCGTCCATCGGGCGGGCCGTACGGTCGAGCTCACCCCCACCGAGTACGCGCTGCTGCGCTTCCTGGTCCGCAACGGCGGGCGGATCGTGCCCAAGGAGCAACTCCTGCGCCATGTATGGCAGTACGAGCACTCCGCCGAGTCGACCGTCGTGGAGACGTACATCAGCTATCTGCGGCGCAAGCTCGAACCACTCGGGCCGCCGGTGATCCAGACCCGGCGGGGCGTCGGATACGGGCTCGCATGAGCATCTCCCGTATGAACCTCTCGCGGATGAGCATCCCTCCCCTGCGCGTCCGGCGACCGCGCTGCCGGCACGGGATCCACTCGCTGCGCGGCAAGCTGACGCTCGCGAACGTGGGGCTGCTGGCGCTCGGCATCATCGTGGCGACCGCCGTGAGTCTGATGGGCATGCGGCACTATCTGCTCGACCAGATCGACGCCGAGCTGGCCAAGACCCGGGACTCACTGGGCAGTTCGCGGCTCACGATGCAGCAGATCGACTCGCTGAGCGCGCTGGCGTTCGTACACGACCGGCTCGTACCGCAGACGGACGACTCGCCGAAACCGGACTCGATCTTCGTCGCGGTCGACGGACGCGGGAGCGCCGTCACCGTCGCCGGCTTCGAGCCGACCGACACCCAACGCGCCCTGGCCGCCGCCGTGGACAGCCCGCGCGCGCTCGCCCGCGACCCCGAGCCGCACGACGTCACCGTGCACGGCGCCTCCTACCGGGCGACCGGGGCACGCCTCGTCGACGGGACGTACGTCCTGCTCGCCACCTCCATCGACGGGCAGCACAAGGGCATGGAGAAGGCGCTCAAGCTCGATCTGGCCGTCGGCACCCTGCTGTTGGCGCTGCTCGCATGTCTGACGATGTTCAGCGTGCGCCGCCGGATGCGGCCGCTGGAGGCCATGGTCGAGACCTCGTCGGCGATCGCCGAGGGGGATCTGACCCGGCGCGTGCCCTCCAGCCACCATCCGACCCAGGAGGTCGAACAGCTGCGACTCGCCCTCAACGCCATGCTCCACCAGGTCGAATCGGCGTACCGGACGCGCGAGCGCAGCGCGGCCCAGCTGCGCCGGTTCGTCGGGGACGCCTCGCACGAGCTGCGCACCCCGCTGTCGGCGATCCGCGGCTATCTCCAGCTGTACGAGAAGGGGATGCTGCGCGACCCGGCCGAGCGCAAGCGGGCCTGGGACCGGATGAACGCGGAGGCCGACCGGATGGGGCGGCTCGTGGACGAGCTGCTCACCCTGGCCCGCCTCGACCAGCGGCCCGAACTCCGCTTCAAGAACGTCGACTTGAGTCGTCTGGTGCGGGACGCGGCCGAGGACCTGCGGGCCCAGCAGCCGGGGCGCCCGGTGACCGTCGGCGCCGACGGGGCCCTGCTCGTGCACGCCGACGAGTCGGGGCTGCGGCAGGTGCTCGGCAACCTCGTGGGCAACGTACGCACCCACACGCCCGCCGAGGTGCCGGTGCGGCTCGGTCTGGAGCGCGCGGACAGTGTCGTACGGCTGTGTGTCGCGGACGAGGGTCCCGGGCTCGCGGAGGAGGACGCGGCGCGCATCTTCGACCGGTTCTTCCGGGCGGGTGGCGGCGCGGGCAGCGGGCTCGGCATGGCGATCGTGCAGAGCCTGGTGACGGCGCACGGGGGCGAAGTGGCGGTACGGACGGCACCGGGGAAGGGGCTGGCGGTGACGGTGACGCTTCCCGCGCGGTGACTCTCCCGCTTCCGGCTCGGTGACCTGCTAGAACGGACTTGGGAAGAAGCAGACCCAGTTGATTGAACACAGGCCGCCACACCGCCGTACACGATGAAGGCGGCCCCGATCTCCCCAGTCCGGTCCGCCGCGCCACCACCGGGCTTCGCACGGAAGGACCTCCGGGTTGTCGTTCAACACGCGCTCTCGACAGCTGCCGAACACGGACGAGGTGCCTCCGGAGGAGGGACTGACACCGGAAGCTCCGGAGGAGGGGCTGACACCGGAACCTCCCGCGGGCGCCGACCCGGACGCGGACCCGGACGCGGACCCGGACGCGGACCCGGACGACGGCGAAGCCTCGGCCGAAACCCGTGCCGACGCCCCAGCCGGAGCGCCTGCCGAAGCCCCCGCCGAGGCCCCGGCCGAAGTCACGCCCGCCCCCACCCCCACCGCCACCTCCGCCCGCGGCTGGCGGCGCTGGCGCGGCTGGCGGGAGCGGTACCCCGTCGCGGCCCGCGTCCTGGCGTGGACCACCACCACCCTGGCCGCCGTGCTCGTGCTGTTCGCGCTGCTCATGCCGGACAGCCCCGCCGGGTTCAGGCCTGCCGAGTTCCTGCGCATCCCGGTGGAGGCGATCTTCGGCGCCGCCGTGCTGATCATCCTGCCGCGCAAGCCCCGCATCGTCGTCGCGGCGTTCGCCGGACTGAGCCTGGGCGCGCTGACCGTCCTGAACCTCCTCGACATCGGCTTCACCGAATACCTGGGGCGCGGCTTCAATCTCGTCCTCGACTGGGCGCTGTTCAGCGACGCGCAGGCGTACCTCCAGGACACGATGGGCAAGAAGGGCGCGCTCGGCATCGTCGTCGCGGTCGTGGCGATCGTGATCGCCGTGCTCGTCCTCATGGCGCTGGCGGTCGTCCGGCTCGCCAACCTCATGGCCCGTCACACCGTTACGGCGACGCGCACGACCCTGGTGCTGGGCACCGTCTGGATCACCTGCGCGGCGCTCGGCGTGCAGTTCACCGACGTGCCGGTCGCCGCCGACCGTACGGCCAAGCTCGTCCAGGACCGCGCGCAGCGGGTACAGGCGACGCTGCGGGACGAGGCGGCGTTCGCCAAGGTGGCCAAGAAGGACAACTTCGCCAACACCCCGCCGGACCAGCTGCTGACCGGGCTGCGCGGCAAGGACATGATGATCACCTTCATCGAGAGCTACGGCCGCAGTGCGATCGAGGACCCGGTCGAGGCACCGGGGGTCGACGCGACGCTCACGGCGGAGAACGAGAAGCTGGTCAAGGCCGGGTTCGCGGCGAAGAGCGGCTGGCTGACCTCGGCGACGTACGGCGGAAGCAGCTGGCTGGGCCACTCCACCTTCCTGTCGGGCCTGTGGATCAACAACCAGCAGCGGTACCGCACCGTCACCTCGGGCGACCACCTGACCCTCACCAAGGCCTTCAAGAAGACGGGCGCCTGGGACACGGTCGGCATCATGCCGGGCATCCAGAAGGCCTGGCCGGAGGCGAAGTTCTACGGCCTCGACAATGTCCTCGACTCCAACGAACTCGGCTACAAGGGCCCGAAGTTCAGCTGGTCGACCATGCCCGATCAGTACGCCCTGACCGCGTTCGAGCGCCTGGTGCACAGCAAGAAGCACGACAAGCCACTGATGTCGGAGATCATCCTGACCTCCAGCCACCAGCCCTGGGCGCCGATCCCAACGACGGTCCCGCAGGACCAGGTCGGGGACGGCTCCGTCTACGACGCCATCCAGAAGGCGGGCAAGAAGCCCTCGGACATCATCACCGACTCCGCCAAGTCGCAGCAGGAGTACGGCAAGTCCATCCAGTACTCGGTGACCAGCCTCATCGACTACCTGGTGAAGTACGGCAACAAGAACACCGTGCTCGTCTTCCTCGGCGACCACCAGCCCATCGCCCGGGTCAGCGGCAACCACGCCAGCCGTGACGTGCCGGTCTCGATCGTCGCCAAGGACCCGAAGGTACTCGACAAGATCGCCGACTGGGGCTGGACGGACGGCCTGCAGCCCCAGCACAACGCCCCCGTCTGGAAGATGAGCTCCTTCCGCGACCGCTTCCTGACGGCGTACGGCTCCACGCCCGCCCCGTGAGTGACGGCGTAGGACTCGTCGCCCGCCCCGTGAGTGACGGCGTACGACTCCACGCCCGCCCCCTGAGGAGACGTCACGCAGATCAGGTGGAAGCGGACACCAGCGCCCACACCGTCTTCCCGTAACGCCCCCGGCTCCACACCCCCCACGCCACGGCGATGTGCTCGACGAGGTGGAGCCCGCGGCCGGTCTCATCCCACTCGGCGACCGTCCGCAGCAGGGGCGCGCCGAAGCCCTCGTCGGAGACCTCGATGAAGCAGGAACCGTCGGCGAGGGCGGTCACCGCGACCTCGAACTCCCGTTCAAGGAGCGGCCCGTGGCGTATCGCGTTGGTCGCCAGCTCCGAGACGAGAAGCACGACGTCCTCAAGGGCCGGATCATGGGCACTGTGACCCCAGTCGGCTAAATGGTCCCGCACCCGGCGCCGGGCGAGACCGACGGACGCCGGGTGCCGGGGCAGCCGGAAGGAGTTCCGTCTCAGCACATCGACTCCTCACCCCGCACGCACCTCCGACACATGGTGCTGCGTTGGGCGAGAGCGCGATGTCACCGGGGTGGGTGCCAACCCCGTGAGATCACGTCAGTTGTCATATCCAGCTCAGCCGCCAGAGGCGGAAGACACCGGTCCCGTCCGACAGATACTGACCGCCCCCGACGTCCTCACTGCTGAGTACATACTCCTTGCGCTGCCACAGGGGAATCAGCGGAACATCCTGAGCCACGACTTCCTGGAGCTGCTGGAGGTCGGACTCCGTACGGCTGCGGTCCTCGAACTGCTGGCTGTCCAGAATCAGCCGGTCGACTTCCTTGTTGCTGTAGCCGTTCTTCATGCTGTTGCCGCTGCCGACGAGCGGGCCGCTGAAGGTGTCGGGGTCGGGGAAGTCGGCGACCCAGCCGATCGCCCACGCGTCCAGCTTGCCCTCCGCGTACCGCTTCTGGAAGTCGGTCCACTCGTAGCCCTTGGTCTCCACCTTGAACAGTCCGCCGGCCTCCAGCTGCCGCTTGAGTTCGGCCGCCTCCTGCTCCGACGCGCCCCGCCCCTCGGCATACCCGTAGGTGAAACGCACCGGGAGCTGCACGCCCGCCTCCGTCAGCAATGCCCGCGCCTGCTTCGCGTCGGGTTTGGGATAGTCGTCGAAGAACGACGTCGAGTGCCCCGTGATACCCGCCGGAATCAGCCCGTACAACGCGTCGGTCGTCCCCTTGTACGTCTTGCTGACCAGTTCCTCGCGATTGACGAGCGCGGCGATGGCCTGCCGTACCCGCCGGTCGTGCAGCGGCGAGTTCGCACGCACATTGAGGACCAGGTTGCGGGTCTCGGCGCTGTCGGCCTCCGTGACGCGCTGCGTCGGGTCGCTCGGCGAGAGGTCCGCGAGCACGGCGGGGGGCAGCTGCCGGGAGGCGACGTCGATCTTCTTCGCCTTCCAGGCGCTGTGCAGCGCCTCGGAGTCGGCGTAATAGCGCAGCACGACGGGCCTGCCGGTCTCCTTGATGGCGCCCTCGTAGTGCGGGTTGGTGGCGAGGACGGCCCGCTTGTTCTTCGTATACGTCTTCAGTACGTACAGTCCGGTGCCGTCCGCGCCGGTGTCGGTGCGCAGGGCGTTCTTCGGATAGCGGGTGTGGTCGACGATCGAACCGGCTCCGGTGGCCACCTTGAACGGGAAGGTGGCGTCCGGCGACGCCAGATGGAAGGTGACGGTCAGCCCGCTCGCGTCCACCGAGCCGAGGGTGTCGAACAGCGACGCGGGCCCCACCAAGGAGTTGATCTTCTTGACCCGCTCGAAGGAGAACTTCACATCCTCCGCGGTCATCTTCCGCCCGCTCGGGAACGCCAGGTCATCCCGCAGCGTGCACCGATAGGTACGCAACCCACTGCCCACGAAGCCACAGCTCTTCGCCGCGTCCGGCACGGGTGCCGCGCCGCCCGGCTCGAAGGTCAGCAGCGACTGGAACACATTGCTGAACAACGCCCAGGATCCGGCGTCGTACGCGCCTGCCGGGTCGAGCGACGTGACGACGTCCGTCGTCCCGACCGTGATGGTCCTGTCGCTGTTCCCGTCCGACGGCAGCAACTGCCAGCCGCCCACTCCCACGCCCGCCAGCACAAGAAGCGTCGCGAGAATCCGTATGCGAACCGATCGCATCGGTGCCCCTCCCCAGGACCCACCGCACGTCACTCCCCTAGTGACGCGGATCACCTAATCACAGGTGTTTCAGCTGGGGAAGAGAATCTTGAAGAATGAACCAGGGAGATCGAAAAGACGATTTCAGGCCTGTTTCACAGCAAATTCTCAGGCTTGCTTCGACGCCAGCTCCACGACCGTGATGTCCGAGGGCGCGCCCACCCGGGTCGGCGGCCCCCAGGCTCCCGCGCCCCGGCTGACGTACAACTGGGTGTCGCCGTACCGCTCCAGCCCGGCGACCGTCGGATTGGCGGCGGCCGCGATGAAATTCCCCGGCCACAACTGCCCGCCATGCGTGTGCCCGGACAACTGCAGATCCACCCCGTGCCGGACGGCCTCATGGATCTGCACCGGCTGATGCGCGAGCAGCACGCACGCCCGCGCGGTGTCCCGATCCCCGAGCGCCTTCCCGAAGTCGGGCCCCTGCCCCTCGCTCTCGCCCTGTACGTCGTTCACGCCCGCGAGATCGAATCCGGCCACCTCGGTCCGCGCGTTCTCCAGGGGATGGATCCCCAGCTCCCGCACTTCCCGGACCCATTGCGCGGCACCGGAGAAGTACTCGTGATTACCGGTGACGAAGAAGCTCCCGTGCCGCGCCCTCAACTGAGCCAGCGGCGCGGCGGCCGGCCCCAGATCCTTCACGCTCCCGTCGACCAGGTCTCCCACCACCGCGATCAGATCGGGCTGAGTGGAGTTGATGGTGTCAACGACCTTCTGCGCGAACCCACGCCCGAGCACCGGCCCAAGATGGATATCGCTGACGACAGCGATCCGGAACCCATGCGCGGACCGAGGCAATTTGGCCAGCGGCACGGTCACCCGCTTCACCCTGGGCCCCCGCAGAACGCCGTACGTCCCGTACCCGACCGTCCCCACAGCCGCAGCCGCAGCCGCCCCACCCACCACCCGCGACACAAAGAGCCAGCGAGAGGCCGCCGACGCCGCACCCTTCGACGCCACACCCCCCACCACCCGCACCCGCCGACGCAACCGCAGGGGACGTGCCGGAACGTCCGCCCGCAGCGGCTGGCGCGTCAACGCCGGCACTTCCCTCAGCGACCGATTCCGCGCCTGACCGAGGACGGATGCTCCGGCGCGGCCACACCCACCAGCACGAAGACGATGACCATGACGCCGTAACCGTTCCTTTGGACTGAGCGGGAGTGAGCCCGATCAGCCGCACGCCCCGAACGGTCCTGGGCGCACTGGTCCCCGGCGTACTCATCCCCGAGGCGGCGACACGCATCCCGTGCGTGGTCCGATCCCGGGAGGCCAGTTCCCTGTGCGACCTGGCCATATGGAGACGGCCAGAGGCGACGGGGAGGCCCCGAACCATCACTCCGGTGGAGCGGGGGCCCCGCACGCTGGCACCGTTTCCGATGTCCCAGATCGCACAGCCACGCTAGCCCGGACCGCCCGGTGCATCGCAAGCCTGCAAGCCGACCATCACACGATCGAGCTAATCCGTCCTTGCGTGCATTCCTCGGCGAGCCTTTGCCGACCCCCGCTGAGCCGTATCCCCGGTTAGGACGTCCGGCGCAAAGCGCGCAACCCGCGCAACCCGATGCCGCCGACGACCGTCCCCAAGACAAAGGACACGACGGCAAGCGTCAGGTGCACCCAGAAGTACGCCGTCGGATCACCCGCGTCGTCGAACGCGAGCCCGCTGCCGTCTTTGTACAGATTCTTAATGAAAGTGACCCAAATGACCCAGCTCCACACCCCGAAGGCGAGCAGGAACCAGGAGACGGGGCGGCTGAGCTTCATGGGTCCAGTATCGCCGTCGTCGGCCGGAACCCGGCGCCGGGGTGCGGAGGGTGATGGGACTTCCCGACCGGAGCCCTGTACTTTCTCGACCGTGCCCGCGACCAAAAAGACCGTCAAGCGATCCCTGCTGGTCACTTCCGCCACCCTTTTGTCCCTTTCGCTCACCGCACCCGCGTTCGCGGACGCGAGCCCGACAGCGACTGCGACAACGACCCCGACAGAGACGTCGACAGCGACCTCGACGGCAACCCCGACAACGAGCCCGTCGGCCACTCCCCCGGCGAACATGTCGACCGTCGGCGGCGAACGGCTCGGCCAGGCCGGCACCCAGGTGAACCTCGGCACCGGCGCCCCCGTGCTCCCCAAGGACATCACCGCGCGCTCCTGGATCGTCGCGGACGCGGAGTCCGGCGACATCCTGGCCGCCCACAACGCGCACTGGCGGCTGCCCCCGGCGAGCACCCTGAAGATGCTGTTCGCCGACACGCTGCTGCCGAAGTTCCCGAGGTCCACCGAGCACAAGGTGGTCTCCTCCGACCTGGCGGGCATCGGCGCGGGCTCCAGCATGGTGGGGATAAAGGAGAACGAGACGTACACGGTCCACGACCTGTGGCTCGGCGTCTTCCTGCGCTCCGGCAACGACGCCGTCCACGTGCTGTCCCAGATGAACGACGGCATCGACCAGACGGTCAAGGACATGCAGGCGCACGCCGAGGAGCTCCAGGCCCTCGACACGCACGTGGTCAGCCCGGACGGCTACGACGAGAAGGGCCAGGTGTCGTCGGCGTACGACCTGACGCTGTTCGCCCGCTCCGGGCTGCAGAAGAAGGACTTCCGGGAGTACTGCTCGACGGTGACGGCGAAGTTCCCGGGCGAGACGACGAAGAGCGACAAGGGCAAGAACACCCGCGAGTCCTTCGAGATCCAGAACACCAACCGGCTGCTGACCGGCGACAGCGACGTCTCCACGTACCAGGGCATCGCGGGTGTGAAGAACGGGAACACCACCAACGCGGGCGCCACCTTCACCGGTGTCGCCGAACGCGACGGCAAGGTGCTGCTCGTCACGGTCATGAACCCGGAGAAGGACGAGCACAACGAGGTCTACAAGGAGACCGCGAAGCTGTTCGACTGGGGCTTCCAGGCCACGGGCAAGGTCCAGCCGGTGGGTGAGCTGGTGGCGCCGAAGGGGGTCGAGTCGAGCGCACAGCCGGGCGCGAAGGCGTCGGACGGCGCGTCGAATGGCGCGTCGGACGAGAGCAAGGCATCGGCCAAGCCCGTGGCCGCGGCCTCCGACGCCGGTTCGAGCGGCATCGAGATCGCCCTGGCCATCACGGGCGGCCTCCTCGTGCTGCTCGCGGCCGGTGTCTTCCTGGTCAACCGCCGTTGGCCGCTGCCCGATCTGATGCGCCGGCGCCGCTGACCTCGGCGGGTCGCTCGTCGTGCTGCGTCGCCGTCCAGGCGGCGCAGAACAGCAACAGCTTCGCGGTGAAGTTGATCCACAGCAGCAGCGCGATCGGCACTCCGAAGGCGCCGTACATGCTCTTCGACGCGACGCCCCTCATATAGCTGCTGAGCAGCAGCTTCAGCAGCTCGAACCCGGCGGCGCCGATCAGCGCGGCGACGATCAGCCGACGCCGCGGCGGCTGCACGCCCGGCAGCAGCGTCAGGATGTAGAGCAGAAGCAGGAAATCCGCGAGCACGGCGACGGCGAACGCGGCGGCCCGCAACAGCGACCCGCCCCACCCGCTCTCGTCGATGCCGATCTGCCGCGCGGTCCACCCCACCGTCGTGGACGCGACGGTCGAGGCGGCGATCGTCACGAGCACCGCGCCGCCGAGTCCGACGAGTACGCCGCCGTCTTTGAGCTTGCGCAGGAGGGGGTTCTCCTCGCTGTCGGGGAGCTCCCAGACGGCGCGCAGACACTCCCGCATCGAGCCGACCCAGCCGATGCCGGTGAACAGCAGGACGGCGCCCGCGATGAGGCCGATCGTGCCGGCGTTCTGGACGAGGCCGTTGATGTCCAGCTGGTCGGAGATGCCCGGCACCTGCTCGGCGAGCTTGTCCTGGAGCTCCTTCTGCCGGCTGCTGCTGAGCGTGGAGGCGGCGATCGCGGCGGCGACGGTCAGCAGCGGGAAGAGCGCCACGAAGCTGATGAACGTCATCGCCGCGGCGAGCCGCGTCCATTTCACCCGGTCCAGCCGCTCGTACGACTGCCACGCGTGCGTGGCCATCAGACGCGTCACGACGGGACCGACCCCAGGGAGCTTTTTCAGCCAGTCCATGATCCGACTCTGCCCTCGCCTCGGAAAACCAATGTGCGAGTACCCCAAAAACGCAGGACAGTAGCGAGCGCCATGCCGATTCCGGCGCCGGAGACGGTGTCCGCGCGCTGCGAGGTGAAGCCGAGGCCGTAGTGGCTGACGGCGATGCACAGCAGCTGGACGAGGGCGCCCGCGATGTTCACGGCGAAGAAGATCCCGTACTGGCGCAGGCGTCGTGCGGTCGTGTGCCGGTAGGTGCCGAGCGCGTTGCCCGTGTACGCCACCGAGCAACCCGCCACGAACGACAGCGCCTTGGCGGTCAGCGGGTCGAGGCCCACGGGCCCGCGCAGCCAGACGAAGAGGCCGAGGTCGGCGGCGTAGGCGAGGATTCCGACGGTGGCGAAGCCGAGGAGTTCCTGCGCCATGGGCCGCCGGGCGAGACGCTGGGCGAGGCTCACCAGTTGGCCACCGCCAGCCCGTACATCGCGAGCCAGACCAGCCCGATGAGCGCGAGCGCGCGGTCGCGCAGGACGACGTCCTCGGGCTCGCCCGCCGTGCCCCGGTCGGCGAAGACGGCGTACCGCAGGATGGCCAGAATGTAGGCAACCATCGACAACTGCCGCCAGGGCAGCACACCGGCGCCGGGCACACCGCCCTCCTCCAGGGCCCACAGGCAGTAGCCGAGAACGGAGACCCCGGCGGCCAGCTGCCAGACGAAGCGCAGATAGCCGGTGGTGTATTCGGTGAGCAACGCGCGCGTGGCGCCCGCTTTCCCGGCCATCTGGACGGCTTCGGAGTAGCGCTTCGCCGAGACCATGAACAGCGCCCCGAAGCCCGTGGTGATCAGGAACCACCGCGAGAGCGGGATACCGAGGGCGAGGCCGCCGATCATGGCCCGCATCAGGAACCCGGTCGTGACGACGACGAGGTCGACGACCAGGACGTGCTTGAGGCTGACGCAGTAGGCCAGTTGCATACCGATGTACGCGGTGAGCAGCGCGGCGACGGCCGGCGAGCTGAGCCAGGTCGCGGCGGCCGGGGCGAGGACCGCGAGGGTGCCTCCGACGGCGTACGCGACCGGGACGGGGACCTGGCCCGCGGCGACCGGGCGACGGCGCTTGACCGGGTGGGCGCGATCGGCGGCGGCGTCCCGGGCGTCGTTGACCAGGTACACGGCGGAGGCGCAGGCCGTGAACAGTGCGAAGACGAGCCCGAGTTGGGTGAGCGCGTGCCACGAGAAGAGCCGGCCCGCGGCGGCCGGGGCGGCCACGACCAGCACGTTCTTCACCCACTGGCGGGGGCGGGCGGTCTTGATCAGGCCCAGGGGCAGGCAGGTGAGGGTCTTCGCGGGGACCGGAGAGGCCGGCGTGCGCTCCAGAAGCGCGGTGCGCTCAGCCATGGCGGACTCCCATCCAGCGGGCGCCCAGACGTGCCGTCAGGACCCCCAGGGCCGCCCCGGCCGCGACGTCCGAGGGGTAGTGGACTCCGACGACCAGCCGCGAGAGGCACATCGCGGCGGCGAGCGGAGGGATCGCGTACGCGCCGAGCGCGCCGTACGCGACCGCCGCGGCCGCCGCCGAGGTGGCGTGCGCGCTGGGGAAGGAGTGCCGTCCGGCCGTGCGCACCAACGGCACCACGTGCGCGGGGCGCGGACGGCGCACGATCCGTTTCACGCCCATGCTGGCGAGGTGCGCGGCGGCGGTGAGCGCCGTTCCGCGCACCCACGCGCTGCGGCGCTCCCGGTCGGCCGCCGCTCCTGCGAGCCCCGCGGCGAGCCACAGCGCGCCGTGTTCCCCGCTCCAGGACAGGGCGCGCGCGGCGGCCGCCACGCGCGGATCCATGCCGTACCCGTGGAGTGCCGATAGCACCCGGTGGTCCATTCCCGCACGGCCGCCAGCACGGCCGTCGTCAATGTCGTCCATGTGATCTCACTCTTCTAGGGAGTGGTCGCAGAATTACGGCAATTTAGGACGACATCCCATTAATCACCCGTTTCGGTGAGGAGCCGTGAGGGCCGGGGAGATTGGGGCGTTATGCCCCCTTACCGGCGCTACGGTCACGGACATGCCTGCCGACACCGTCTCCGTCACGGGTTGGGGCCGCACCGCCCCGACCGCCACCCGCCTGGTCCGCCCGCGCACATACGAGGAGGCGGCGGCCGCCGTCCGGGAGTGCGGGACGCGCGGCGGCATCGCCCGGGGCCTCGGTCGGGCCTACGGGGACGCCGCGCAGAACGCGGGCGGCGCCGTGCTCGACATGACGGGCCTGGACCGGATCCACGCGATCGACGCGGACGACGGGATCGTCCTGTGCGACGCCGGAGTGAGTCTGCACCGGCTGATGGAAGTCCTGCTGCCGCTGGGCTGGTTCGTGCCGGTCACGCCCGGGACCCGCTATGTGACGGTCGGCGGTGCGATCGGCGCGGACATCCACGGCAAGAACCACCACGTGTCGGGCTCGTTCGCCCGCCACGTGCTCTCCTTCGAGCTGCTGACCGCCGACGGAGAGATCCGTACGGTCGGCCGTGACACCCCCCTCTTCGACGCCACGGCCGGCGGCATGGGCCTGACCGGCGTGATCCTCACGGCGACCGTTCAACTCCTGCCCGTCGAGACCTCGCTGATGTCCGTCGACACCGAACGCGCGGCGGACCTGGACGGCTTGATGGCCCGCCTCACCGCGACGGACCACCGCTACCGGTACTCGGTCGCCTGGATCGACCTGCTCGCGCGCGGGACGTCGATGGGCCGCTCGGTGCTGACGCGCGGCGAGCACGCTTCCGTGGACGAGCTGCCTCCACGCGCGCGGAGAGATCCGTTGGCGTTTCGCCCCGCGCAGCTCCCGGCCGCGCCCTCCTTCGTGCCGGACGGTCTGCTCGGCCGTGCGACGGTCGGCCTGTTCAATGAACTCTGGTACAGAAAGGCTCCACGCGCGCGTGCCGGTGAACTGCAGAAGATCTCGACCTTCTTCCACCCCCTCGACGGGGTGCCGCACTGGAACCGGATCTACGGGCGGGGCGGCTTCGTGCAGTACCAGTTCGTCGTCGGATACGGGCAGGAGGAGGCCCTGCGCCGGATCGTGCAGCGCATCTCCGAGCGCCGGTGTCCGTCCTTCCTCGCCGTCCTGAAGCGCTTCGGAGACGGGGATCCGGGCTGGCTGTCCTTCCCCATGCCCGGCTGGACCCTCGCCCTGGACATCCCCGCGAACCTGCCGGGCCTCAGCGCCTTCCTCGACGAGCTGGACGAGGAGGTCGCGGGCGCGGACGGGCGGGTGTACCTGGCGAAGGACGCGCGGCTGCGGCCGGAGCTGCTCGGGGAGATGTATCCACGGCTGGAGGAATTCCGGGCGCTGCGGGCCGAGTTGGACCCGCGATCCGTCTTCACCTCGGACCTGTCGCGTCGGCTCGGTCTCTGATGTCGCGCCCCTTGAGAGCGCGGTTTTGTTTTCTGGCCCCTTAGGAGTGTGGTTTTCATGAAGGACGCCTTCGGTATCCCCCAGTCCCTGCTGATTCTCGGCGGCACGTCCGAGATCGCGCTGGCCACCGCGCGTCGCCTGATCGTCCGGCGCGCCCGCACGGTGTGGCTGGCGGGACGGCCCTCACCCGCCCTGGAGCGGGCCGCCGAGCAGCTGCGCGAGCTCGGCGCGGACGCCCGCACCGTCGCCTTCGACGCCCTCGATCCCGAGTCCCACGAGACCGTGCTGGGCAAGGTCTTCGCCGAGGGCGACATCGACATGGTGCTGCTCGCGTTCGGCGTGCTCGGCGACCAGGCGCGGGACGAGAAGGAGCCGGTGTCCGCGGTGCGGGTCGCGCAGACCAACTACACGGGCGCGGTGTCGGCGGGGCTGGTGTGCGCGCGGGCCCTCCAGACACAGGGGCACGGCTCCCTGGTGGTGCTCTCCTCGGTCGCGGGCGAGCGCGCCCGCCGCTCCAACTTCATCTACGGCTCCAGCAAGGCGGGCCTGGACGCCTTCGCGCAGGGCCTGGGCGACGCGCTGCACGGAACGGGCGTGCACGTGATGGTCGTACGCCCCGGGTTCGTCCGTACGAAGATGACGGCCGGCCTGGCTCCGGCGCCGCTGGCCACCACCCCGGAGGCGGTCGCGACGGCCATCGAGACGGGGCTGCGACGGCGGTCGGAGACCGTGTGGGTGCCGGGGGCACTGCGGATGATCATGGCGGCGCTGCGGCATGTGCCGAGGCCGGTGTTCCGGCGACTGCCTGTCTGAGCCGCGTTCCCGAGGGGGCGGCCGGGGCGTCAGCGCGCGGGGAGTGTGCTGTCGCGCTCGGCGGGAGCGCACGCCTGCGGGGGCACCATCGCGCCCCCGAAGGCGAACTCCCGCAGCTGGCGCCAGACGCTGTCGGCGCCCTGCTCGTAGAGCGCGAACCCGGTGCAGGGCCACCCGGCCTCGTACCCGGACAGCTCCTCGTAGGCCCGGTCCATCGCCTCGTCCTCGATGCCGTGCGCCACGGTGACATGCGGGTGGTACGGGAACTGCAGCTCGCGCGCGACGGGCCCGGACACGTCCCTGACCTGCTTCTGCAGCCAGGTGCAGGCCTCCGCCCCCTCGACGACCCGCACGAAGACGACGGGCGACAGCGGGCGGAAGGTGCCCGTGCCGCACAGCCGCATCGGGAAGGGGCGCCCGGCGGCCGCGACCTCGACGAGATGCGCCTCGATCGCGGGCAGCGCCGAGTCGTCGACCTCCGTCGGCGGCAGCAGGGTGACGTGCGTGGGGATGCCGGAAGCCGCGGGGTCACCGAAGCCCGCGCGCCGCTCCTGGAGCAGGCTGCCGTGAGGCTCCGGGACCGCGATCGACACACCGATCGTTACGGTCCCCACGTCGTCTCCTGTCGTCGTCTCGATGGTCAGGTGTTCTTGCGGGCAGGGCTCGGTGGTGGTTCGGGCTCGGCTCTCGATGCTGCTTCGGGCTCGGCTATCGACTGTACGGCCGAGCAGCCCTGTACCGGCTGTCGTAGGGGTGTTGTGCTCGTCTCGTACTCGATGTCGAACGGACTGTGGTAGCGGCTGTGGTACCGACTGCCTTACCGGCTGCCTTACCGGCGGTCAGTGCTTGGCGGGCAGGAAGCCCACCTTGTCGTACGCCTGGGAGAGCGTCTCCGCGGCGACGGCACGCGCCTTCTCGGCCCCCTTGGCCAGGATCGAGTCGAGCGTCTCCGGGTCGTCCAGATACTGCTGGGTGCGCTCCCGGAACGGCGTCACGAAGTCGACCATGACCTCGGCGAGGTCCGTCTTGAGCGCACCGTAGCCCTTGCCGGTGTACTTCTGCTCCAGTTCCGCGATACCGGTTCCGGTGAGGGTCGAGTAGATGGTCAGCAGGTTGCTGATACCCGGCTTCTCGGCCGTGTCATACCTGATGACGGTGTCCGTGTCGGTGACCGCGCTCTTGACCTTCTTCGCCGTCGTCTTCGGCTCGTCGAGCAGGTTGATGAGGCCCTTCGGAGTCGACGCCGACTTGCTCATCTTGATCGACGGGTCCTGGAGATCGAAGATCTTCGCCGTCTCCTTGAGGATGTACGGCTTCGGGACCGTGAACGTCTCGCCGAAGCGGCCGTTGAAGCGCTCGGCGAGGTCGCGGGTGAGCTCGATGTGCTGACGCTGGTCCTCACCGACCGGGACCTCGTTGGCCTGGTACAGCAGGATGTCCGCGACCTGCAGGACCGGGTACGTGAAGAGGCCGACGGAGGCGCGTTCGGCACCCTGCTTGGCGGACTTGTCCTTGAACTGGGTCATACGGGAGGCCTCGCCGAAGCCGGTGAGACAGTTCATGATCCAGGCGAGCTGGGCGTGCTCGGGGACGTGGCTCTGGACGAAGAGCGTGCAGCGGTCCGGGTCGAGACCGGCGGCGAGCAGCTGGGCGACGGCGAGCCGGGTGTTGGCGCGCAGGTCCGCGGGGTCCTGCGGAACGGTGATCGCGTGCAGGTCGACGACCATGTAGAACGCGTCGTGCGACTCCTGCAGAGCCACCCACTGACGGACGGCGCCGAGGTAGTTGCCGAGGTGGAACGAGCCTGCGGTGGGCTGGATTCCGGAGAGCACGCGGGGACGATCAGAGGCCATGCTCACCATTCTCTCAGGTGTCGGGGCCCGGTCCGGAACCGGCCGGAAACAGATGTGGCACAGGTGGGAACCGATCTGCCTCGGGCGGTGTAGCAAGAGTGTGAGGACGCGGGAGGGGGGCCGCATCGTCGTCGACGAGGCCGTGGTGATCGCACGGGTACGCGCCGGGGAGCCGGAGGCGTACGCGGAGCTGGTGCGTGCCCATACAGGGATCGCGATCAGGGCGGCCAAGGCGCTGGGGGCGGGTGCGGACGCGGAGGACGTGGTGCAGCAGGCCTTCATCAAGGCGTACTGCTCGCTGGGGCGCTTTCGGGACGGCGCGGCGTTCAAGCCGTGGCTGCTGTCGATCGTCGCCAATGAGACGAGGAACACCGTGCGGACGGCGGTGCGCCAGCGGACGCTGGCCGGCCGGGAGGCCGCCTTCGCGGAGGCGGAGCCGCTGATACCGGAATCGGCTGACCCGGCGGTCGCGGCCCTGGAGATAGAGCGCCGCGCCGCCCTGCTGGCCGCCCTGGAGCAGCTGAGCGAGGAGCACCGCCTCGTCGTCACCTACCGCTATCTCCTGGAGATGGACGAACCGGAGACGGCCCAGGCCCTGGGCTGGCCGCGCGGCACGGTGAAGTCACGGCTCAACCGCGCCCTGCGCAAGCTGGGGCGACTGCTGCCGGACTTCGAACCTCGAGAACCTCGGGAAGGGGGTGATGAGCATGAGTGAGTCGTACGGGACAGGGGGCGCGGAGTCTCCCGATGGCGGGGGGTCCTTCGGTGAGCGGGGATCCTCCGGTGAGCCGGGGTCTTCCGGTCACCGGGGTCCGCGTGCACGTGAGGGTGTCTCGCGGTTGCCCGAGGAGCTGCGGGCGCTCGGGCGGTCGCTGGATCAGCCCGGGGCGGCCGGGAGCGAGTCGATGGTCGAGCGGGTGCTGGAGCAGATACTCGCCGAGCAGCTGTCGGCCCCGGTGGCCGAGCCGCCGGGGCCGGGTGAGCGCCTCCGTGCGGTGCGCCGCTGGGCACGGGTGCGATGGCGTGCGCTGACCGCCGGCCTGTGCGGTGTGCTGACGGTCCTCGTACTCACGCCCCCGGTGCGCGCCGCGGTCGTCGACTGGTTCGGCTTCGGCGGGGTCGAGGTGCGGTACGACCCGTCGGCGGTGCCCTCGCCCGGGGCCCGGGTGCCGGGGTGCGCCCCTTCGCTGACGCTGGCGCAGGCCGGGCGGCGGGCAGGTTTCGCGCCTCTCGTGCCCGACGCCCTCGGGGTGCCGGACGCGGTGGCGGTGACCCCCGAGCCCAAGGGGCGGCTCCTGATGAGCCTGTGCTGGCGCGAGCACGGGCGCACGGTCCGGCTGGACGAGTATCCGGCGCGCCTGGACATCGGCTTCGCCAAGACGGTGCGGGAGCCGCCGGAGTGGGTGTCCCTGGACGGGGACGAGAACTACGTCAATCCGGCGCTGTGGTTTCCGAAGCCGCATCTGCTGAATTTCTGGCTCATCGACGCGGACGGCCACCGTTTCACCCGCTCCGAGCGGACCGCGGGACCCACGCTGCTGTGGATGCACGGGGGGGACGTGACTCTTCGGCTGGAGGGGGTGGCGTCGAAGGCACGGGCGGTGGAGATCGCGAAGTCGTTGAAGTAGCCGGAATTACTGAAGTGGCTGGAATTGCCGAAGTAGCCGGAAATTTGGTCGGCGTCGAGTGGGAACCCCGGCGGGTCGAGCGGTCTACCAGAAGTGACACACGGCGTGCGGGCGGGCCGCACGCGGATCGACTGGCTGCTTGGGGGTTCGGATGCGCAGGCTTGGTGAACTGGACGCGGTGACGGGGACGTTGGCTGCGACCCTCGTCGTGGTGCTGATGGGAGCGCCGTCCGCGGTGGCAGGGGGCCCGACGAGTGTGCTGGTGGTCTCCCCGGAGAGCGCGGAGAGCGCGGCGCTGTACTACTCGGACGAGGAGTACGGGGAGTTGATGCGACTGCTGGGCGAGCCGGGCTCGGGTACCCGCGAGGAGCCGCCGGGGCTGGGCGCGGTCGAAGGACATCAGCTCAATGTCACGTGGCTGATGCATGACGTCGCGCCATGGCGGATCGACCGCGTCTATCCGGACTCGCCTCGGAACAAGGAGGTCTGGATACACACGACGACCGACCTGCCGAGCATGAACGGCTACTGGCACAAGGCCGAGCACCCGGCCAAGATGCGGTCACTGTTCAAGAAGCTCGGCGTACTGGGCAAGCCGTCCTCCGAAGGCGTCGGAGGAATCTTCCCTGCCCCCTGGCAGACCCCGGAGGACTCCACCACCGCGCCCACCCCCACCGAACAAACCCGTACGACGACCGCCGCAGCGACCGGCGACGGCACCGACTGGTGGTGGGCGATACCGGGGGCGGCGGCCGGGGCCCTGCTGGCCCGAGTACGACGACCGCGCAAGACGGAGCCTCGACAGGAGCTCCAGGACGTGTGAGGTGCTGGACGGACGAGAGAACGGACAGGCAGGTGGGGGGACGGGACAGATGGGGGCGGACGCCTGGGGGAACTGACGGATTCGGGGGACGGACGGATGAGGTTCCAGGTCGGACAGACGAGATCATGGCTCCTGTTCCTGGTTTCCGTGGCGCTGGCCGCGCTCGGGGCACCAGGGGCCCACGCCTCCACGCACACCACTGTGTATGCGAAGGCCGACATCCCTGACCTGGCGCTGGTCGTCGCCGGTGACACGGGGCGGACGACCGCCCTGCACTCCGGGGAGCGGGACTTCGTGCGGCTCTGGCGGTTGCTGTCGCCCAGGTACACGGGGACGGAGGGGGTGCCCGAGGCCTGGGAGGCGGGCAGCTTCCCGCGCGTGCGGGTCACGGTCGTCTGGGGACTGACCGGCGTCGGGGGCTGGCCGCAGACCAACCGCGCGCCCGGTGGCGACGTCGCCATCGAGCGCCAGGATCAGGTGTTCCTCGCGGAGGACGGCACGCCCTGGGTGCGCACGGATCCTTCGCCCGATGTGGAGGACGACGACATCCGCTGGCATCGGGCGCCGCGCTCGGTGTTCCAGCAGTTGGAGGAGGAGGGGAGGCTGTTCGGCTCCGGAAGCACATCGGTGGCTGCGTCGAAACCGCATCCGGTGGAGCGTGCGAAGGGGGCGATACCCGGGCTGGCGGCAGGCCTGGTCCTCGGAGTCGGCGGCACCCTGCTGATACGCCGCGCGGCGGCCCGGCGTGATGCTGCCGGACCGCCGCGGGAACCACGACAGGAGCTGATCGACTTGTAGCCCCCGGTGGGATGCGTCAGCCGAGGTCGATCTCCGGGTACAGCGGGAAGCCGGTGAGCAGGTCGGTGGCCCGGTGGGCGATCTCGTCGGAGATCTTCGGGTCCAGGACGTGCTGGGCCTTGGACGGGCTGCCCTTGGCGGTGGTGCCGGGCTCGGCGGCGGTGAGGACGCGGTCGATCAGACCGGCGATCTCGTCCATCTCGGTCGTGCCGAGGCCACGGGTGGTCAGCGCGGGCGTGCCGATGCGGATGCCGGAGGTGTACCAGGCGCCGTTGGGGTCGGCGGGGATGGCGTTGCGGTTGGTGACGATGCCCGAGTCGAGCAGCGCGGACTCGGCCTGGCGGCCGGTGAGGCCGTAGGAGGAGGCGACGTCGATCAGGTTGAGGTGGTTGTCGGTGCCGCCGGTGACCAGGGTGGCGCCGCGGCGCATCAGGCCCTCGGCGAGGGCGCGGGAGTTGTCGACGACGGCCTGGGCGTAGTCGCGGAACTCGGGGCGGCGGGCCTCGGCGAGCGCGACGGCCTTGGCGGCCATGACGTGCGGAAGGGGGCCACCGAGGACCATCGGGCAGCCGCGGTCGACCTGCTCGGCGAGGGTCTCGTCGCACAGCACCATGCCGCCGCGCGGGCCGCGCAGCGACTTGTGCGTGGTGGTGGTGACGATCTGGGCGTGCGGGACCGGGTCGAAGTCGCCGGTGAGGACCTTGCCGGCGACGAGACCCGCGAAGTGGGCCATGTCGACCATGAGGGTGGCGCCGACCTCGTCGGCGATCTCCCGCATGATGCGGAAGTTCACCAGGCGGGGGTAGGCGGAGTAGCCGGCGACGATGATCAGCGGCTTGAACTCACGGGCGGAGGTGCGCAGGGCCTCGTAGTCGATGAGGCCGGTGGTGGGGTCGGTGCCGTAGGAGCGCTGGTCGAACATCTTGCCGGAGATGTTCGGGCGGAAGCCATGGGTGAGGTGACCGCCGGCGTCCAGGGACATGCCGAGCATGCGCTGGTTGCCGAAGGCCTGGCGCAGCTCGGCCCAGTCGGCCTCGGAGAGGTCGTTGACGTTGCGGACACCGGCCTTGGCGAGAGCCGGGGCCTCCACCCGGGCGGCGAGGACGGCCCAGAAGGCGACGAGGTTGGCGTCGATGCCGGAGTGCGGCTGGGCGTAGGCGTGCTCGGCGCCGAAGAGCTCGCGGGCGTGCTCGGCGGCGAGGGCCTCGACGGTGTCGACGTTGCGACAGCCGGCGTAGAAGCGGCGGCCGACGGTGCCCTCGGCGTACTTGTCGCTGAACCAGTTGCCCATGGCCAGGAGGGTGGCCGGGGAGGCGTAGTTCTCGGAGGCGATCAGTTTGAGCATGTCGCGCTGGTCGGCGATTTCCTGGCCGATGGCGTCGGCGACGCGGGGCTCCACGGCCCGGATCACGTCGAGGGCGCTGCGGAAGGCGGTGGACTCGGTGGAGAGGGGCTCTGGCATGACGGCCTCCGGACGTGGCGTTCAGCGTTCACGGTTCGGCCCAGGCGCACGGCACTCGGTTCGTGGGCCGCTCCCCGATGGTCGGTCCCATCCCAGCGCGCCAGTCACGGCCCGCCGTCAGCCTACCGGGCGCGCCGGATCGCCGGGTTCCCCAGTCCACCATGCGAGCGACGATAGGAAATGGGCCACAAGCCCGCCCAGCGCCGGGTATCACTCCCCCGTGTACCGGAACACGCTCCGCTCCACCGGTGCTGCTCGTCGAGAAACGGAGACCCCGTGACCGCTACGGAGACGACGGAGGCGTTCATCGCCTCGGCCGACGCGCACAGCGCGCACAACTATCACCCGCTGCCGGTCGTCGTGGCGACGGCGGACGGGGCCTGGATGACGGATGTCGAGGGGCGCCGCTTTCTCGACCTGCTGGCCGGATACTCGGCGCTGAATTTCGGACATGGCAACCGGCGGCTGCTCGACGCGGCGAGAGCGCAGCTGGAGCGGGTGACGCTGACGTCGCGGGCGTTCCACCACGACCGGTTCGCCGACTTCTGTACGCAGCTGGCGGAGCTGTGCGGCATGGAGATGGTGCTGCCGATGAACACGGGGGCGGAGGCGGTGGAGACCGCGGTGAAGACGGCCCGGAAGTGGGGGTACCGGGTCAAGGGCGTCCCGGACGGGAGGGCGAGGATCGTGGTGGCGAGCGGCAACTTCCACGGCCGTACGACGACGCTCATCAGCTTCTCCACGGACCAGGAGGCGCGGGCGGACTTCGGGCCGTACACGCCGGGCTTCGACATCGTGCCGTACGGGGACCTGGCGGCGATGCAGGAGGCGGTCACCGAGGACACGGTGGCCGTGCTGCTGGAGCCGATCCAGGGTGAGGCGGGGGTGCTGGTGCCGCCGCCCGGTTATCTCCCGGGCGTGCGGGAGGTGACGCGGGAGCGGAATGTTCTGTTCATCGCGGATGAGATCCAGTCGGGGCTCGGTCGCACGGGGAAGACCTTCGCGTGCGAGCACGAGGGGGTGGTGCCCGACATGTATGTGCTGGGCAAGGCGCTCGGGGGCGGGGTCGTGCCGGTGTCGGCGGTGGTGTCCAGCCGTGAGGTGCTCGGGGTGTTCCGGCCCGGTGAGCACGGGTCGACGTTCGGGGGGAATCCGCTGGCCTGTGCGGTGGCGCTCGAGGTGATCGCGATGCTGCGGTCGGGCGAGTATCAGCGCCGGGCGGCCGAGCTCGGGGAGCATCTGCACCACGAACTGGGGCTGTTGACGGGCACGGGGCATGTCACCCAGGTGCGCGGGCGCGGGCTGTGGGCGGGTGTCGACATCGCCCCGGCGTACGGCACGGGCCGGGAGATCTCCGAGAAGCTGATGGACCGGGGTGTCCTGGTCAAGGACACCCACGGGGTCACGGTCCGGATCGCGCCGCCCCTGGTCATCAGCAAGGAGGACCTGGACTGGGGACTCGCCCAACTCCGCGCCGTACTGGGGGCCTAGCGGCTGCCGGACCCGGCGGCTAGAGGATCACGTGTGGCAGGAAGCGGGCGTACTCGTCGGTGATCAGGCCGGAGGACTCGCGGATGCCGAGGCCCGCCGACTCGTCCTCGACGACCCAGGCGCCGAGGACGATGCGGTTGCCGCCGAAGGACGGGAGGGGGGCCAACTCCTGGTAGCAGCAGGGCTCGTCGCGTACGACGGGGGCGGCGCCCGGTGGGTGGACCGTCACCCCGGCGCCCTCGCGGCCGAGGAGCGGCTTGGCCACGTATCCCTTGGTGGTGGCCAGCTCGCGGGGGCCGTCGAGGTAGGCCGGGAGGAGGTTCGGGTGGTCCGGGTACAGCTCCCAGAGGATGGCGAGGAGCGCCTTGTTGGAGAGGAGCATTTTCCAGGCGGGCTCGATCCACAGGGTCGTGCCCGTGCCGCCGCCGTTGTCGAGGGTGTCCAGGACGTGGTCGGCGAAGCGGTCGGTGGTGAGCCACTCCCAGGGGTAGAGCTTGAAGCAGCTGCGGATGAAGCGGAGTTGGTTGTCGACGAAGCGGCAGGAGAGGGGGTCCCAGCCGATCTCCTCCATGGAGATCCAGTCGGTGTCGAGGCCGGCCTGTTCCGCGGTCTCCTTCAGATAGGCGACCGTCATCAGGTCCTCGCCGAGTTCGTCGGCGGCGGAGTGGGCGAAGTAGAGGGGGCTCCCGGGTGGCAGGAGGGCGGCCTGTTTCTTCCAGACGGCGACGAGACGTTCGTGGAGGGAGTTCCACTGGTCGGCGCCGGGGAAGCGGTCCTCCATCCAGAACCACTGGGGGCTCGCGGCCTCGACCAGGGAGGTCGGGGTGTCGGCGTTGTATTCGAGGAGCTTGGCCGGGCCCGTGCCGTCGTAGCGAAGGTCGAAACGGCCGTAGACGGAGGGAAGTTCGGCGCGGCGGTGCCAGGCCTCGGCGACGAGTTCGACGACGCGCGGGTCGGTGATGCCGAGATCGGCGAAGCGGTGTGCGGTGACGATGTGGTCGGCCGCCGCCAGGCACATGCGGTGCAGTTCCTCGACGACCTCCTCCAGCGACTCCACCTCGGGGAGCGAGAAGACGTAGTACGCGCTCTCGTCCCAGTAGGGGCGCAGGGAGTCGTCGGGGTAGCGGGTGAGCGGATAGATGAGGCCCTGTTCCTCGACGGTCTGCTGCCAGCCGGGGCGGGGGTCGATGGTGCGGCGTTCCATGGCGTACGAGTCCGATCGCGTCTGTGTGTCCCGGGCGCTCAGCCGCCGGAGCTGCCCTTGCCGCTGCCGAAGCCGCCGCGGTCGACGCCGCTGCCGTGGCTGCCGCCGCTCGAACTGCCTGATCCCTTGCTGGGCTTGGTGAAGGAGCCGCCGTCGACCCAGCCGCTCTTCTTCTTGCCGCCGTAGTACCAGGAGCCGTTGACGGACGTCTTCGTCGACATGCAGTTCTTGTCGGCGACGACCTTGTAGCCCTTGGTGAGGGTGTAGCTGTCGCGGTCGACGCAGCGCTTGTCGGGGTCCGAGGAGCAGGCGGTGAGCGCGGCCGCGAGGAGTCCCATGCCGCCGAGTACGACCGTGCCCGAGCGCAGTTGGCGTCGTGTGTCTGCCATGTCCTGTGTCCCCCGTTCGTACGACTGATTCGGCGATCACTTTAGAGAGGGCCGCCCCGCCGTAATGCAACCGCCCCCTTCGCCCCCACAGCCACGTGGCAAGCCGGAGGATGCCGGACCTTGGAGAACCGCTTGATAATAGGCACTTCGCAATACCTGCGCTTAAATCCGGTGATAGAACTGGGACATGGCGCCATCACGGGAAGCGGGAAGGACAGCCGGGCATGCCCGGTACACCTACCGGCTCCGCCTGTCGTCCACCGCGCGGGCAGCACTGCTGTCCGAGTGGGACCGGTGCCGGTGGGTGTGGAATCAGTGCGTCGCGGAGTCCCGTGCGGCGCACGCGGCCAGAGAGAAGTGCGGTCCGGCCTGGCTCGACAGGATGCTGACCGGTTGGCGCACCGAACACACATGGCTCCATGAAGGTGCTTCGGTGCCGCAGCAGCAGACCATCCGGGACTTCGCCAAGTCGCGTGCCAGGGCGCTGGGGGACATCAAGGCCCGGTTGCCCGTGCGGCAGCGGGCGGGAATGCCCCGCTTCAAGAAGCGGGACTTGGCGGATCCGACTCTCAACTACACGCGGCGCGGATTCCGGTTGAAGGACGGCCGACTGCATCTGGCGGGTGGCATCAGCGTGAGCGTGGTGTGGTCGCGGGAACTGCTCGCCGCCCCGTCCAGTGTCCGTATCTACCGCGACAGCCTCGGCCACTGGTACGCCTCCTTCGTCGTCCCCGCGGAGGTCCGGCCGCTCCCCGAGACCGGTAGCGCCATCGGCGTCGACTGGGGCGTGAGAGAGACCGCGACTACAACCAGTGACCTCCACGACCTGCCCCACGCCGAGCACGGTAAGAAGGCCGCTCGGAAGCTGTCGCGCCACCAGAGGGAGATGGCCCGAAGGAAACCCAAGCCCGGCCAGGCCACGTCCAAGGGATACCGGAAGGCGAAGCGGCAGGCCGCAAAGGTCCACAAGAAAATCGCCCGTCAGCGCCAGGACAGCGCACGCAAGTGGGCCAAGAAAGTGACGGCCGACTTCGACCAGATCGCCGTGGAGGACTTCAAGCCCAAGTTCCTGGCGAAGTCAACCATGGCCCGCAAGGCGGCCGACGCCGCGATCTCGGCCACCAAGGCAGAGCTGATCAACATGGCGCGCAAGCACGCGCGCATCGTGCACCTGGTGCACCCGGCTCACACCACCATGGACTGCGGGAACTGCGGAGCGAGAACCAAGCACGCACTGCCGCTGTCTGAACGTACCTACACCTGCACCGCATGCGGAGTCTCCTCCCCTAGAGACAAGAACTCCGCCCGCGTGATGCTCGTCCGGGCTGGTCTCAACCCGGCTGGTGCCGATCGCGTAAGACTCGAATCCCCGCCGGGGAATCGAGCAGCGTGAGCCAGGAATCCCTTCCGTTTCAGGGATGGGAGGATTCAATTCGTGCTCTTTGGAATGATGTGCGCCCTTGGCGCGGCGGTCTGTTTCGGTACGGCGACGGTGTTGCAGGCGATGGCCGCGCGCGCGGCGGCCGACAGCGGGCCGGGCGGCGACGCGGCGTTGCTGCTGCGGGCACTGCGGCAGTGGCGGTATCTGGCGGGGCTCGCACTCGACGGCGTCGGGTTTCTGCTGCAGATCGCGGCGCTGCGGTCGATTCCGATCTACGCGGTCGGGGCGGCGCTCGCCTCGAGCCTCGCCGTGACGGCGGTGGTGGCCGCGCGGCTGCTGCGGGTGCGGTTGAGCCGGGTCGAGTGGGGCGCGGTGGGGGTGGTGTGCGCGGGGCTCGCGATGCTGGGGCTGGCGTCCGGGACGGAGGGGGAGCAGACGGGGTCCACGGCGTTGAAGTACGCGATGTTGGCGACGGCTGTCGCGGTGCTGCTGCTGGGATTCGTGGCCGGGCGGCTGCCCGAGCGGGGGCGGGCGCTCGCCCTCGGGCTGGGGGCCGGGTTCGGGTTCGGGGTGGTCGAGGTGGCGGTGCGGCTCATTGACGACCTCGATCCGGGCGCGCTGCTGAGCAATCCGGCGACGTATGCGCTGCTGCTGGGTGGAGGGGCGGCGTTTCTGCTGCTCACGTCGGCCTTGCAGCGGGGGTCGGTGACGACGGCTACCGCCGGGCTGGTCATCGGGGAGACCATCGGACCGGCGGTGGTGGGGGTGGTGTGGCTGGGGGACCGTACACGGGAGGGGCTGGAATGGCTGGCGGTTCTCGGGTTTGCGGTGGCTGTGGCGGGGGCGTTGGCGCTAGCGCGGTTCGGGGAGGCGCCGGGTGGGGAGGCGTAGTTTTTTTTCGCCCCCTCCGCCCCAACCCGTCCCTTACCTGGGGCTCCGCCCCAGACCCCTGGGTGGTTCTTTGGCTGCGGGTGGATGGGAACTGCGCAGGGCGCGGAAAACATCCCTACGCCGAGGGAACCGTCAAGGAAGCGCTCGGCACAGCGCGTCCAGCGCTCCCGACCATGCGCGGTCCGGTGGGGTGCCGTAGCCCACGACCAGGGCGTCGAGGGGCTCGGGGGTGGCGTCGGGGTGGCGGTAGCGGGACAGGCCGTGGACGGCGAGGCCCTGCCACGCGGTGGCCTGCACCACCGACTGTTCGGTGCCCGGCGGGAGTTGGAGGACGGCGTGGAGGCCGGCCGCGATGCCGGTGGCGTGGACGGCGGGGGCGCGGATGGCGAGGGCGGCGACCAGGGCGTCCCGGCGGCGGCGGTAGCGGAGCCGGGCGGCGCGGACGTGCCGGTCGTAGGCGCCGCAGGTGATGAAGTCCGCGAGGGTGAGCTGGTCCAGGGCACCGGTGGACCAGCCCCCGCCGCCCTTCAGCGAGGTGACCTCGTCCGCGAGCGACGGGGGCAGCACCAGCCAGCCCAGCCGCAGCGCGGGGGCCAGGGACTTGCTGGCGGTGCCCAGATAGACCACGCGATCGGGATCGAGGCCCTGCAGCGCACCGACCGGCTGGCGGTCGTACCGGAACTCGCCGTCGTAGTCGTCCTCCAGGATCAGCCCGCCGGTGCGGCGGGCCCAGTCCACGACGGCGGGCCGTCGGTCCGGGTGGAGCGGCACGCCCATCGGGAACTGGTGGGCGGGGGTCAGGAGGACCGCCCGTACGCCCGTCAAGTCGGCTGTGTTGGTGCCGAGTTCGTCGAAGGGGAGGGGTGTCGTGCGCAGGCCTGAGCGGTGCAGGAGGTTCCAGTGGACGTCGAGGCCGTACGACTCCACGGCGAGTGAGCGCAGACCTCTGCCCCGCAGGACCGCGCCGAGCAGGGTCAGGCCGTCCGAGAAACCGGAGCAGATCACGATGCGCTCCGGGTCGGCGCGTACGCCTCGGGCGCGGGAGAGGTAGCCCGCGAGGGCGGTGCGCAGTTCGGGGCGTCCGCGCGGGTCGCCGTAGCCGAGGACGTCGTACGGCGCGGCGGTCAGGGCGCGGCGGGCCGCCTTCAGCCACTCGGTGCGCGGGAAGGAGGCGAGGTCCGGGCTGCCGGGGACGAGGTCGTACGGGGGCCGCCGTTCGCGGCTGCGGGGTCCCGACTCCGGCGCCGGTTGCGGAACCGCCCGCTCCGCCACCCGCGTGCCCGAGCCCTGGCGGGCGGTGAGCCAGCCCTCGGCGACGAGATCGGCGTACGCGTCGGCGACCGTGTTGCGGGCGATGCCCAGGTCGGCGGCGAGCGAGCGGGAGGAGGGGAGGCGGGTTCCGGGGGCGAGCCGACCGCTGCGGACCGCCTCGCGCAGCGCGTCCGTCAGGCCCTTGCGGACGCCGGGGCCGGTCGGCTCGACATGCAGGTCGACCCCCAAAGTGGCCCATTTTTTCGCCATGGAAATGGACCATACTCCTGGGCTACTTCGCTCGTAGGGTCCATAGACGTGACCGACGTGACCGACACACAAGACGTGGCAGGTGTGACAGACATGGCAGACGTGGCAGACGTGACCGACGTGGCACGTGTGACGACGAACCGCGACGAGACCGTGGCGTACGCCCCCGAGAACAGCCCCCGGCTGCACTGGGCCAAGCTCGCCCCCGACGTCTACAAGGCGATGGTCCGGCTCGACGCGGCGGCCCAGCAGGGGCTCGACCCGAAGCTGCACGAGCTGGTGAAGATCCGTGCCTCGCAGCTCAACCACTGCGCCTTCTGCCTCGACATGCACACCAAGGACGCGCTCGCGGCGGGCGAGAGCGTTCAGCGGATCGTGCAGCTCAGCGCGTGGGAGGAGTCCAAGCACTTCTACACGGAGAAGGAGCTGGCGGCGATCGAGCTGACCGAGGCGGTCACCGTGCTCACCGACGGCTTTGTGCCGGACGAGGTGTACGAGCGCGCCGCGAGGCACTTCGAAGAGGCCGAGCTGACCCGGCTGATCGCCTCGATCACGGTGATCAACGCGTGGAACCGGTTCGGGGTGACCTGTCGGATGGTGCCGGGGCACTACACGGCGGGGCAGTACAAGTGACGGCGCGCACCACTCATCTCGACGCCGGGGTGCGCACCGCGATGCAGTCGCTGAGTGCCGCCGCGAAGAAGGGGCTCGGCGACCCGGCGCTCGCCGAGCTGGTCCAGATCCGCGCCTCGCAGCTCAATCACTGCGCCTTCTGCCTCGACATGCATCTGAAGATCGCCCGCAAGCACGGGGTCGACGAGGACCGCATCCAGCTCCTCAACGCCTGGGAGGAGACCGACGGCCTCTACAGCGAGCGCGAGCGGGCCGCGTTCGCCTTGACGGAGGCGGTCACCGCACTCACGGACGGCTTCGTGCCGGACGAGGTGTACGAGCGGGCGGCCAAGCACTTCGATGCCACGCAACTCGCCCATCTCATCGCGCTGATCACCGTCATCAACGGATGGAACCGGCTGATGGTCAGCCGTCGTATCGAGCCGGGGAGTACGGAATGGTGAGCCGTCGCGTCGCGCCGGGAAGTACGCAATGGTGAGCCGTCGTATCGCACCAGGGGGCACGCAATGGTGAGCAAGGTCGAGTCCTTCCGCGCGCTGCACCAAAGCCGCCTTCCGGGTGACCCGCTCGTCCTTCCCGGGCCCTGGGACGCCGCCAGCGCGCGCGTGTTCGCGGACTCCGGGTTCCCGGCGCTCGCCACGCCCAGCGCCGGGATCGCCGCCTCGCTCGGGTACGAGGACGGGGCGACGCCCGCCGACGAGATGTTCGCGGCGGTCGCGCGGATCGCCGGGGCCGTCGACGTGCCCGTGTCCGCGGACGTCGAGGACGGCTACGGGCTGGCGCCCAAGGAGCTGGTCGAACGGCTCCTGGAGACCGGGGCCGTGGGCTGCAACCTCGAGGACTCCGGCGGGGGTGTCCTCAAGGACCCGGCGCGGCACGCCGACTGGCTCGCCGAGGTGTGCGCGGTCGCGGGCGAGCGGCTCTTCGTCAACGCCCGCGTCGACACCTTCGTACGAGGGGTCACGGATCCGGAGCGGGCCATCGAGCGGGCCGCGTTGTACGTGGCCGCGGGCGCCGACTGTGTGTATCCGATCGGCGCCCCCGTGAACGTACTCCCGCTGCTGCGGGCCGGGATCAAGGGGCCGGTGAATGTGTTTGCCCGGCTTGATGGTCCCTCGGCGAAGGAACTCGGCGAGCTCGGGGCCACCCGGGTCACCTTCGGGCCGGGGTTGCAGCGCCGCTCGACCGCAGCGCTGTGGGAGATCGCGGCGGGGTTGAGGTAGGTCCGCCGGGCGCCTCTTCGAGAGGCGCCCGGCGTGCCGGGTGTGGGCACAGCTACGAAGCCGCGGGGTGTGGGCACAGCTGCAGAGCTGCTACGGCAGCCACGCCCGCCAAGTCGACTCGTGGCTGTCGATCCACTTCTTCGCCGCCTCCTGGGCGGTGAGTTTGTCGTTGGCGATCATCAACGACACCTGGTTCTGGTCCTCGGTGGTCCACTTGAAGTTCTTCAGGAAGGCAGCCGCCTTGCCACCGGACCGGGCGAAGTCCGTGTTGAGGTACTTCTGGAGGGGGGTGTGGGGGTACGCGCAGGCGATCTTGGCCGCGTCCGCGTCGCAGCCCTCCTTGTAGGCCGGGAGCTTCACCTCGGTCATGGGGACCTTCTTGAAGAGCCACTGCGGCGAGTACCAGTACGTGAGGAACGGCTTGTGCTCCTTCGCGAACTGGTTGATCTGGGTGATCTGCGCGGCCTCCGAACCGGCGAACACCACCTGGTAGTTGAGCTTCAGGTTGTTCACCAGGGCCTTGTCGTTGGTGACGTAGGACGGGGAGCCGTCCAGGAGTTGGCCCTTGCCGCCGCTCTCCGCGGTGCGGAGCTGGTCCGCGTACTTGTTGAGGTTCTTCCAGTCGGTGACGTCCGGGTGCTGCTTGGCGAAGTACGTGGGGACGTACCAGCCGATGTGGCCGGTGACCCCCAGCTCCCCGCCGCCCGTGATCGTCTTCTTGTCCTCGACGTACCGCTTCTCCTGGTCGGGGTGGCCCCAGTCCTCCAGGATCGCGTCGACCCGGCCCTGGCTGAGCGCGTCCCAGGCGGGGACCTCGTCGACCTGGACGGTGTCGACGCGGTAGCCCATCTCGTGTTCGAGCAGGTACTGCGCCACGGCCACGTTGGACTGCGCGCCCACCCAGGACTGCACGGAAAGGGTGACGGTCTTGGCGCCCTGGGCGTTCGCGAAGGGCGAGGCCTGCTTGGTCATGTCGGCGGCGCCGCAGCCGGTCAGCAGCAACAGGGCCGATGCGCCGGCCACCACAGAGGTCGTACGAAATCGCATGTCACGCTCCCTTCTTCGCGCGGCGTTCGGTCGGCTGCGTCACCCGGTCGAGCATCAGGCCGAGGCAGACGATCGCGGCGCCGGCGACCAGGCCGGTCGCCAGGTCGCCCTGGGCGAGGCCGAAGACGACGTCGTAGCCGAGCGCTCCGCCGCCGACCAGGCCGCCGATGATGACGACGGCGAGGACGAGGACGACGCCCTGGTTGACGGCGAGGAGCAGCGCCGGGCGGGCCAACGGGAGCTGGACCTGGCGCAGTTGCTGACCACTGGTGGCGCCGAGCGAGCGGGCCGACTCCAGGGCGGCGGGGTCGACGGCGCGCAGGCCCTGGGTGGTGATGCGGACGACGGCGGGCAGCGCGTAGACGACGGCCGCGGCGACGGCGGGCGCGCGGCCCACGCCGAACAGCGCCACCACCGGGATCAGATACACGAACTGCGGCATCGTCTGGAAGACGTCGAGGACGGGCCTCAGCAGCCGCTCGACCCGCTCACTGCGGGCCGCCGCGATACCGGTCGCGAAGCCGAGAACGAGGGTCACGGCGACCGCCGCGAGGACCTGCGACAGCGTGTCCAGGGACGGCTTCCACACACCCAGGACTCCGATCGCGGCCATCGCGAGGACGGCGGTGAGCGCGGTGCGCCAGGTGCCGATCAGCCAGGCGAGGGCGGCGACGATCAGCAGGACCGACCACCAGGGCAGCCACTGGAGGCCGTCCCGGAGGGGGTTGAGGATCCAGGTGGTGAAGTGGCCCGCCCAGTCGGCCGTGCCACCGATGTAGGGGACGCCCGAATAGAGGTGACCGGTCATCCAGTCGACCACGCGGTTCACCGGCTCCGCGATGGACACCGTCCATGCGTCGGGCCAGTCGGCGCGGCCCGTGAGGCGTCCGGCAAGCGCGATGGCGACGGCCGCGACGACGGCGTACGCCCATGCCATCGGGTTTCCGGGGGCGTCACCCCCGAGCCGCTCCCCCGCCGCTCCGGTCACCCGGTCCAGGACGACCGCGAGCAGCACGATCGGGATACCGGCGGCGAGCGCGGCGCCCACGTCGACGGAGGCGAGGGCCTGGTAGACGCGGTCTCCGAGGCCGCCCGCGCCGATCACGGAGGCGATGACGGCCATGGACAGCGCCATCATGATCGTCTGGTTGAGGCCGAGCAGGAGTTCCTTGCGGGCCAGCGGGAGGCGGGCGGTGAGCAGGCGTTGACGGGCGGTGGCGCCCAGCGAGGCGACGGCCTCCATCACGCCGGTGTCCGCGCCGCGCAGGCCGAGCGCGGTGAGGCGGGCCATGGGCGGGGCGGCGTACACGACGGTGGCCAGGACGGCCGCGGGGACGCCGATGCCGAACACCAGGACGACCGGGAGGAGGTACGCGAACGCCGGGAGCACCTGCATGGTGTCCAGGACCGGCCGCAGGGCCCGGTACGTGCGGTCGGACAGGCCCGCCGCGAGGCCGAGCAGCGCGCCCAGCACGACGGACGCGAGCACCGCGACCACCATGAGCGCCAGCGTCTGCATGGTGGGCACCCACATACCGAGCAGGCCGCAGGCAAGGAACGCGGCGGCCGTGCCGAGGGCCAGGCGGACCCCGGCGACCCGCCACGCCACCAGGGCCGCCACCGCCGTGACGCCCGCCCAGCCCGCCGCGAGCAGCACCAGATAGACGGCGCGCACGGAGAGGACGACGGCGTTGCTGACGTACCCGAAGAAGTACAGGAACAGCGGGTGACTGTCCCGGTTGTCGATGATCCAGTCGCTGGCCTTGCCGAGGGGTTCGGTGAGGTCGACGGTGAGTGTGTGCGGCCACGTGCCGCTTGCCCAACGAGAGTTGAGGATCGGGACGATCACGGCCGCGGCGACGGCGAGCAGCAGGAGCTTGCCGACGGCGCGGTGTCTGAGCAGGCCCGGGAGAGCGGTGCGGGGGGCCGATGCCGTGATGGTGGCCATCAGGCGGCCTCCTCGCGGTGCTCTGTTCCGGCCACGACACCCAGCAGGCGCTCGTGGTCGACGATTCCCAGGCAGCGGCCGTCCTCCACAACGCAGGCGGCCTCGCCGCTGCGGGCGACAACCTTGATGGCGTCGGCGACCACCGCGTCCGGGGCGAGCGCACCGGGGTGCTCCGGCCCACCGCAGTCTCCGGCCCGCATAGCCGTACGCACCGTCATCACCTGCTCGCGCGGAATGTCCCGTACGAACTCGCGTACGTAGTCGTCGGCGGGCGAGCCGACGATCTCCTCGGGGGTGCCGAGCTGGACGATCCGGCCGTCGCGCATCAGGGCGATGCGGTCGCCGAGGCGCAGGGCCTCGTTCAGGTCGTGGGTGATGAAGACCATCGTGCGGCCCTCTTCGCGGTGCAGCCGGATGACCTCTTCCTGCATGTCGCGCCGGATCAGCGGGTCGAGCGCGCTGAACGGCTCGTCGAACAGCAGGACTTCGGGGTCGACGGTGAGTGCCCGGGCGAGCCCGACGCGCTGCTGCTGACCGCCGGACAGCTGCCCCGGCTTCCGGTTCTCCAGGCCTTCCAGGCCGACCTTGGCGACGACCTCCTGGGCCCTCTCCCGGCGCGCGCTCTTGGACATCCCCTGGATCTCCAGGCCGTACGCGACGTTGTCGAGGACGGAGCGGTGCGGCAGGAGGCCGAAGTGCTGGAAGACCATCGCGGCACGGTGGCGGCGCAGTTCGCGCAGCCTGCCCTTGTCCATGGCGAGGACGTCCTCACCGTCGATGGCGAGACCGCCGGACGTCGGTTCGATGAGCCGGGTCAGACAGCGGACCAGCGTGGACTTGCCCGAGCCCGACAGGCCCATGACGACGAAGACCTCGCCCTTGCGCACGTCGAAGCTGACGTCATGGACGGCGGCGGTGCAGCCGGTGCGGGAGCGCAGTTCGGCGGGCGGGAGCGCGGCGAGTTCGGGGTCGGCAGGGACGCGGTCGGCCTTCGGACCGAAGACCTTCCACAGGTTGTGCACGGAGAAGACGGACTGAACGGTCTTGTTCTGCACAGGGGTTGCCTCGGTTGCCTGGGTTGTCGTACTCATCACGCACCACCACCGATCAGCTCGGCGCATTTCTCCCCGACCATGAGCACCCCGATCATCGGGTTCACGGCGGGCATCGTCGGGAAGACGGAGGCGTCGGCGATGCGGATGCCGTCGAGGCCGTGGATGCGCAACTCGGGGTCGACGACGGCGAGTTCATCGCTCGTGGCGCCCATACGGCAGGTGCCCGCCGGGTGGTACACGGTGTGCGCCACCTGTCGCGCGTACGCGCTGAGCTCCTCGTCGTCGGTGACATCCGGTCCCGGGCACACCTCGCGCTTGAGCCAGCCGGCCAGCGGCTCGGCCTTGGCTATCTCGCGGGCGATCTTGATGCCGTCGACGAGGGTACGGCCGTCGTAGTCGTCCTCGTCCGTGAAGTACCGGAAGTCGAGGGCGGGCTTGACGGAGGGGTCGGGGCTCGTCAGGTACAGGCGGCCGCGGCTGCGTGGCTTGGGGATGTTGGGGGTCATCGAGACGCCGTGCGCCGGACGCTCGTAGCCCAGCCGCTCCGGGTTGTCCGTGAAGGGGATCTGGTAGAAGTGGAACATCAGGTCGGGCCCCAGATGCTCCGGATCACGGCGTACGAACAGGCCCGCGTCGGAGTCCATCGCGGAGTTCTCGGGGATGGGACCGTTCGTCTCCCAGACGATCACGGACTCGGGGTGGTCGAGCAGGTTCTCGCCGACGCCGGGCAGGTCGTGCGCGACCGGGATGCCGAGCGCCTCCAGATCGGCGCGCGGCCCGATGCCGGAGTGCAGCAGCAGCCGCGGCGAGTCCACGGCGCCCGCGCACAGCAGGACTTCGCGCTCGGCCCGTACGAGGATCTCCTCGCCGTCCTTGGTGCGGACGTGCACGCCCGTCGCCCGCGTCCCGTCCAGCTCCAGCTTGTGCGCCCAGGTCTCCAGCAGGAGCGTCAGGTTGGGCCGGTGGTCCATGACGGGGTGCAGATACGCCACCGACGCGCTCGACCGCTTGTTGTTCTCGGGGTGGTACGCCAGGTCGAAGAAGCCGACGCCGTCGGTGAACGGCTCCTTGTTGAAGCCCTCCACGCGGGGCACGCCGAGCGCGGACTGCGCGGCGTCGACGAAGTCGCGGGCGATGGCGTTCCGGTCCTTCTCGTCGACCGGGACGATGTTGTTGAGGAGCCGTGCGAAATACGCCTCCATCGGCACCGCGCCCCAGCCCTTGGCGCCCGCCGCCTCCCACTCGTCCCAGTCGGACGGCAGCGGCTTGAACGCGATCAGCGTGTTGTGGGACGAGCAGCCGCCGAGCACCCGGGCGCGGCTGTGCCGGATGTACGAGTTGCCGCGCGGCTGCTCGGTCGTCGGGTAGTCGTAGTCGAGCTCCCCGCCGAGCAGGCCCATCCAGCGGCGCAGGGTCAGGACGTCCTCGCGGTCGACGTCGCTGGGGCCGCCCTCGATGACGGCGACCGTGACGTCCGGGTTCTCGGTGAGGCGGGAGGCGATCACGGAGCCCGCCGTGCCGCCGCCGATGACGACGTAGTCGTACGTGTTCTCGTGCTGGGACATGAAGTGGTGCTCCTCTGGTCGTGCAAGGTGCTGCGCGTAGTGGTGTGGGGGGTGCGCGGCAGGGGTCGGTCAGGTGGCGTCAGCCCGCGAACCACCGCACCGGCTTCGGCGCGAGGTTCTGGTAGACGTGCTTGGTCTCGCGGTACTCGGCGAGGCCCGCGGGGCCGAGTTCGCGCCCCACGCCGCTCTTGCCGAAACCGCCCCACTCCGCCTGCGGGAGGTAGGGGTGGAAGTCGTTGATCCAGACGGTGCCGTGCCGCAGCCGTCCGGCGACGCGGCGGGCGCGGCCCGCGTCGGCGGTCCAGACGGCGCCCGCGAGCCCGTACTCGGTGTCGTTGGCGAGCGCGACGGCCTCGTCCTCCGTACGGAAGGTCTCCACCGTCAGTACGGGCCCGAAGACCTCCTCGCGGACGACCGTCATCTCCCGGTGGCACTGGTCGAGGACGGTCGGCTCGTAGAAGTACCCGGTGGCGGGCCTGGCGTCGGACGGCTCGGGACGCCTGCCGCCCGCCCGCAGCACCGCGCCCTCCGCCAGCGCGGAGGCGACGTACGCCTCGGTCTTCTCCCGCTGCTGCTCGGAGACGAGGGGGCCGCACTCGACGCCCTCCTCGGTGCCCCGCCCGAGCCTGATCTTCCCTGCCCTGCGGGCGAGTTCGGCGACGAAGCGCTCGCGCACGGACTCCTCGACGATGAGCCGGGAGCCCGCCGAGCACACCTGGCCGCTGTGGATGAACGCGGCGTTGAGGGCCTGGTCGACGGCCGTGTCGAAGCCCTCCTCCGTCGCGCAGGCGTCGGCGAAGACGACGTTCGGGTTCTTGCCGCCCAGTTCCAGGGCGACCTTCTTCACGCTCGCGGCGGCGGCCCGCGCCACCTTCGTACCGCTGAGCAGGCCGCCGGTGAAGGAGATGAGGTCGACGTCGGGGTGCTCGGCGAGGCGCGCTCCGACGGTGTGGCCGGGCCCGGTGACGAGGTTGGCGACACCGGCGGGCAGCCCGGCCTCCAGAAGCAGGCGCACCAGCGCGATCGTCGTCAGCGGGGTGATCTCGCTCGGCTTGACGACGAAGGTGTTCCCGGCGGCGAGCGCGGGGGCGATCTTCCAACTGGCTTGCAGCAGCGGATAGTTCCAGGGCGTGATCATCGCGCAGACGCCCACCGGCTCATGCACGACGACGCTGTGGATGTCGTCGGACCCGGCGTCGACGACGCGTCCGCCGCCCTCCCCCACCACCAGATCGGCGAAGTACCGGAAGGCGTCGGCGACACAGTCGATGTCGACGCGGCCCTCTTCCAGGGTCTTGCCCGCGTCCCGGCTCTCCAGGAGACCGAGCTCTTCACGATCGCGTACGAGGAGATCGGCGACGCGGCGCAGGAGGGCGGCGCGCTCCGCGACGGGGGTGCGGGGCCACGGGCCCTCGTCGAAGGCGCGCCGGGCCGCCGCGACAGCCGCGTCCGCGTCCTTCTCGTCACCCTCCGCTACCACGGCGAACGGCTTGGCATCGGCGGGATCGAGGATCTCGCGGGTGGCGCGGGAGACGGCTTCGAGCCATGCGCCACCCGCGTGAATCGTCTGTTGTGCCTGCTGTCCAGCCATGATCGGTGTTGCCTTCCGTTCCTGTTCTGTGCCCCTGCGTCACACGCGTGTCGTTCTCAGAGGCCGTGAGCACCTGCCCCCCGGCCCCGGATGCATGCACAACCGGTGACCAAAAGTGCGCCGCGTCACTGAAAAATCACCGGAAATGCCTTCAGATCACCCAAAGCGTGACCCCTTGCTTCGTCGCTTTCTTTGACTAAAGTCAAAGAAATGAGGGAGCCAGCGTCAGCGGACGACGTGAGGGCGCTTCGGCGCTTCAACCGGTACTTCACCCGGCGCATCGGAGCCCTCGACGATCACTACCTCGGGCAGGACCGCCCACTCGGTGAGGCGCGGCTGCTGTTCGAGATCGGGGACGGAGTCTCCCTGCGGGAGCTGAGGAGCCGACTCGTCCTGGACGCCGGGTACGTGAGCCGGATGGTCCGGGCACTGGAGGCGCAAGGGCTCGTGCGGGTGAGCGTGCACCCCGAGGACGGCCGACTGCGCGTCGCGGAGCTGACACCGGCCGGCCGGGTCGAGGTGAAGGAGCAGAACCGGCGGGCCAACGCGCTCGCCGGGGGACTGCTCAGCGGCCTCGACGAGCGGCAGCGCGGCGAACTGACCGCCGCCGTCGCCGTCGCCGAGCGGCTGATGCGCCTTGCCGGGATCACCGTCGAGGTGGTCGACGGCGCCGCGCGCGACGCGCGGGACTGCCTGGCCGCGTACGCCGCCGACATCGACGAACGGTTCCCGGAGGGGTTCGATCCCTCCGCCCTCGTACAGCCTCACGAGGTGTCGGGGGACTCGGGTGCCTTCCTGGTCGCGTACGAGGAAGGCCGCCCCGTGGGGTGCGGGGCGCTGCGGCGGCTGGAACCGGGTGTGGGCGAGATCCGGCATGTGTGGGTCCATCCCGCCGCCCGGCGCCTCGGGCTCGCGCGGCGGATCCTCGACGGGCTGGAGCGGCAGGCCGTCGAGCGCGGCTGTGCGGTCGTACGGCTCGACACGCACGCGGTGCTCACGGAGGCGCAGGCCATGTACCGGGCGTGCGGGTACCGGGAGATCCCGCGCTACGACGAGAACGTGTACGCCGCCCACTGGTTCGAGAAGCGGCTCGCCGGCGCGTCGGGCTGACGTCGGCGCCCTCCTGGAGTGAGCCTGTGGATGCGCGGGCTGGAGTGACCCCGTGGACGCGGGGAGCCGGAGTGACCCCGTGGATGCGCGAAGCCGCCCCAGGCAGGTGCCGGGGGCGGCTTCGGTGGTGCGGGTGGCTCAGATGAGGCCGAGGGCGCGGACCGCCTCGCGCTCCTCCTCGAGCTCCTTCACCGACGCGTCGATGCGGGTGCGGGAGAACTCGTTGATGTCCAGGCCCTGGACGATCTCGTACTGGCCGTCCTTCGTGGTGACCGGGAAGGAGGAGATGAGACCCTCCGGGACGCCGTACGAACCGTCCGACGGGATACCCATCGACGTCCAGTCGCCGTCCGCCGTGCCGTTGACCCAGGTGTAGACGTGGTCGATGGCGGCGTTGGCGGCGGAGGCGGCCGAGGACGCGCCACGGGCCTCGATGATGGCGGCGCCGCGCTTGGCGACGGTCGGGATGAAGTCCTCGGCGAGCCACTTCTCGTCGCTGACGACCTCGGCGGCGTTCTTGCCGGCGACCGTGGCGTGGAAGATGTCCGGGTACTGGGTGGCGGAGTGGTTGCCCCAGATGGTGAGGCGCTTGATGTCCGCGACCGTCGAACCGGTCTTCTTCGCGAGCTGCGTGAGCGCGCGGTTGTGGTCCAGACGGGTCATCGCGGTGAAGCGCTCGGCCGGTACGTCCGGGGCGGCGGCCTGCGCGATGAGCGCGTTGGTGTTCGCCGGGTTGCCGACGACCAGGATCTTGACGTCGTCCGCGGCGTTGTCGTTGATGGCCTTGCCCTGCGGCTTGAAGATGCCGCCGTTGGCGGACAGCAGGTCGCCGCGCTCCATGCCCTTGGTGCGGGGGCGGGCGCCGACGAGCAGGCCGACGTTCGTGCCGTCGAAGGCGACGTTCGGGTCGTCCGTGATGTCGATGCCCTGAAGGAGCGGGAAGGCGCAGTCGTCGAGCTCCATGGCGGTGCCCTCGGCGGCCTTCAGCGCCGGTGTGATCTCCAGGAGGCGCAGCTTGACCGGCACGTCCGCGCCGAGCAGCTGGCCGGAGGCGATGCGGAAGAGCAGGGCGTAACCGATCTGGCCGGCCGCGCCGGTGACGGTGACGTTCACGGGAGTGCGGGTCATGGCGTTCTCCGTATGACAGCTGGCGGTGGGGCGTCCCTGCCCCGGGTGCAGGATCTTCCCCTGCGTCCGCCGGGATGATCGATCAGGGGTACCGATGATCGATCTCTTGGCGTCAAGAGAGATCCGCCGTCAGGCTATCGCGCATCCGGGACCCCGGACGTCCAGGGCCGTGTGGCCCACCCCACAGAGCGGCGCGGTGGGGTGTATTTCGCCCCCGCCGCCCCTGCCCGTCCCGTACCTGGGAGCTGCGCCCCCAGAGCCCCGCTATCGGCCTGACGGCCTCGTCCTCAAACGCCGGACGGGCTGAAGACTCTTAGCCCGTCCGGCGTTTGAGGAGCGCCCGCTCCCGCCAAAGGCCGACCGCCTACTTCGTGCACCCCTTCTGACCCGACTTCAGCGTCGCGCACGCCGTCGCGTCGCCGGCGTCCTTGACCGCGACCATCGGGGTGTACGCGTCGGTGTCGGTGGTGACCGAGCCGGTCTGCTTGGCCGCCGTGCCCGAGGCCACCTGGACGGTGTCGCCCACCGCTGCCTGGGTGATGCGGGCCCAGGCGGCACCGCAGGTCTTGCTGTAGCGGACCTCGACGAGGGTCGTACCGACGGTGACGCTGTTGGTGGTCTTGGCCAGTTCGCCGCCGCAGCCCATGTTCTCCGGGTCCTTGCCGGTGCAGTCCGTACCGCTGCACTTCACCCCGGCCGGCAGGTCGGGGTCGGTGCCGGCGGAGGTCGCGGGCGTGCTGGGCGTCGTACCCGCGTTCTTCTTGTCTCCGCCGCTGGTGAGATAGACGGCCGCCGCGACCACGACGAGCGCGCCGACGATGCCCGCGAGGAACATGGTGAGCCGCCGCCTGCGCCGTGCCCCGTCGGGCGACCCCCCCGCGGCCGGCCGACCGTCCTGCGGCGGACCCCCCGCCGTACGGGGTGGCCCCACCGGCGCCGCCGGACCGAACTGCCCCGCGCCGTCGGACGGCGTGGCGACGACCCCCCAACCGCCGCGCGCCGCCCCGCCGGCCGAGGAACCTCCGCCGGAGGAACCACCGGACGAAGCCCCACCGGAAGAAACACCGGCAGAACCGCCGGAAGAAGACCCGCCGTACCCGGCACCGCCGCCCCGCGAGTCACCCGCGTACGAAGAAGCCCCGTACGACGACTCCTGCGCGTCCGGTCCCGTCGGCTGCGGCGGCACCGTCGGCGCCACCCCCGCGGGCCCGGCGATCCCCGGCATCGCGGTCGCGTTGCCGCCCCGGGCCTGCTTGCCGTTGCTCCCCTTCGCCGGGGTCGGTCCGAACTCCCCCAGGGCGGCGCGTGCCTGGGAGATCCGGATCGCTTCCATGGTCATGTCGTGGCGCATCTCCGAGCGGCTCCAGGCGCGCTCGGCGAGCTCCCACATCGTGGTGAGGTGGATGGGATTGGTACCGGTCACCTCGGCCAGGGCGACGATGGCACCCTTCGGTGCGAGGAGCCGGCCGTTGAGGTAACGCTCCCAGGACGTCTTGCTGTAGCCGGTGCGGTCGGCCACGGCGGCGATGCTCAGCCCGCTCCGGTCGACGAGCCGGCGCAGCTGGCTGGCGAACTCCCTGACCTGCGGATCGAGTTCATCCGGCAAGGCCCTCCAACGAGGCATGACTTCTCCCCCCTCATTGCTTTCCCCCCGTACGTGCCTGACTTTTCTCCCTCGCGCCGCTCTCCCCGCGCGTGGCGCCCCTCCGCCTGGTCCCCGTTCTGGCTACCCACAGGGATGCGCTTGGTCTGGATCTCAGTTCCCGGAGTGGGGGCGCACAGGAGCATTTCGGGCCGGGGCATGCACCGTTGCACGCCCGCCGGGCCGCGGTCCAGTGTTCCACGGACGACTTGTGCGGCCAGTCGAACATCCGACCTTCGCACAGGACGTCCCGGACCGTCCCGATTGCCCACGTTAACCCGGCTGTTGTGACGGATCCGGGCAAATCCTTGAACTTGTCAAGACATCGACACAACGGGAACACACGCGCTACCTCAGGTGTCACGGGAGCGGTCAGCTCACCCGAGGGTGACGGCACCGGCGAGGGCGACGAGCAGAAGCGCGAGGAGCAGCAGGACGGCGTAGCGGAGCAGGCGGGCCGGGGAGTGCCCGGGCTCCGGCGTCACGTCGGGCGCATCGGGCGCGTTGGGCGTGTCCCACCACGGGAGCGTCGGGTCGTCGTCGTACGAGCCGGGGGCGGGACCGCCCGCCGACGGGCTGACGGGCGCGGGCACCCGGGGCCAGACCCGCACCGCCAACTCCCAGCGCACGCCGAAGCGTTCGGTGTCCCCGCCCGCGAGACCCGCGACCCGGCACAGCGCGACGACCGCCTGCCGGGGTGGCGGCTGGGTCGCGTTGAGGTAGCGCTGCCAGGAGGACTTGCTGTACGCGGTGCGCGCGCCCAGCGCCACCAGGCTGAGGCCGGTGCGGTCCTTGAGCTGCCGCAACTGCTCGACGAAGTGCCGCACCTCCGGCGGAAGTTGCTCCGGCAGCGGCTGCCAGGCGCCCATCACTGACCTCCCTCGGCGTACCCCCTCAGCATTCCCCTGAGCGAGGGACGACGCCGGGCGGCCGTCGGTTCCCGTGAGGGGTCTACGCCCCCGGACAGCAGCCCGGTGCCCGTTGCGCGAGGGTCTACGGCCCCCGGACAGCGGCCCGGTTCCCGTTGCGCGGCGTGGACTCCGTAGCGGAATGGTCACTTCCGTGCCACAGCGAACTGCCGGCTGTTGAACAGCCTGTTCCTGTGCACAAGTGTTGTCCCCGGGCGGAACACCCGCCCGGTCGCGGCCCGTCCTTACTCGGGGGAGAGGACGGGCCGCGGTCCGCTCAGCGGATCGTGAAGTGCAGGGTGTCGTCGAGGAACGGGATCTCCAGCCACGGGCTGGGCTGCGCCATCATCGCGAGCAGCACGATGGCCACGCCGAGCACGCCGTACGTGACCATGTCCGTGAAGCGGGAGCGGACCGCGAGCATGCCCACGTCGGGCAGTATCCAGCGCAGCACGCCGCCGGCCAGCAGCGCGGCGCCGATCAGGATCGTGCCGAACCGGAACACGTCGAGGGCGGTCAGCAGCAGCCCCAGCCCGACGGCCGAGAGCACGGTGAGGATCGGCCACTGACGCGCGGGCGCGGGGGCGTCCCCGGGTGCCGCCCGGCCGCCGCCCTCGGGCCGCGCGGTGTCCCTGGTGATCCGCGGGAAGCGCCGCGTGGTGCGCCGCGGCTTCCCCTCGGCGTCGGGGGCGCTGACGGCGTCCCGCACGACCGGCTCGGCACCCTCGGCACCGTCGTCCGGCACGACCGGCTCGCCGCCCGTGCCCTCCCGGTCCTGTGCGCCGTTCCCGGCGGCCGCGCTCTCCGCGGCCGGTACGTCCTTCTCGGCGTCGCCGCCCGGCGTGTCCCGTACGGCCGGGTCGGCGCCCTCCGGCTCCCGTACCGTCGGCCGGGCGCCCCGCGCTCCGGTGTCCTCGGAGTTGCCCTCAGCCGACACTGCGCTCCGCCGCTTCCACCACGTTGACGAGCAGCTGGGCGCGGGTCATCGGGCCGACGCCGCCCGGGTTCGGGGAGATCCACGCGGCGACCTCGGCGACGTCCGGGTGGACGTCTCCGACGATCTTGCCCTCGGCGCTGCGCGAGACACCGACGTCGAGGACGGCCGCGCCCGGCTTCACGTCCTCGGCCCTGATGAGGTGCGCGGAGCCCGCCGCGGCGACGATGATGTCGGCGCGCTTCAGGTGGGAGGACAGGTCACGGGTGCCGGTGTGGCACTGGGTGACCGTGGCGTTCTCACTGCGTCGCGTCAGCAGCAGCGGCATCGGGCGGCCGATGGTCACGCCCCGGCCGACGACCACGACCTCGGCGCCCTTGATCTCGACGCCGTAGCGGCGGAGGAGGGTCAGGACGCCGTTCGGGGTGCAGGGCAGCGGCGCGGGCTCGTTGAGGACGAGGCGCCCGAGGTTCATCGGGTGCAGGCCGTCCGCGTCCTTGTCCGGGTCCATCAGTTCCAGGATGCGGTTCTCGTCGATGCCCTTGGGGAGCGGCAGCTGGACGATGTAGCCGGTGCAGTCGGGGTCCTCGTTCAGCTCGCGGACCACCGCCTCGATCTCCTCCTGGGTGGCGGTCGCGGGCAGTTCGCGTTGGATGGAGGCGATGCCCACCTGGGCGCAGTCGCGGTGCTTGCCGGCGACGTACTTCTGGCTGCCGGGGTCGTCCCCGACCAGGATCGTCCCGAGGCCGGGCGTGACGCCCTTCTCCTTCAGGGCCGCCACGCGGGCGGTCAGATCGGACTTGATCGCGGCTGCGGTGGCCTTGCCATCGAGAATCTGGGCGGTCATGACCCCATCCTCCCGGATGACCCGGTCCTGGTTCCAATCCGGCCCCCGGGCGGCCTTTCCGCAGCCCGTTTCGGCCGTATCCGACCATGATCACCGATGTTGCACTTGCACAACACATAGGGATTGCGGCTGGACAAGTAAGAGGCTGCTAAAGAACCATGAGCAGCACAGTGCCGCGGGCAGTACCGGGGGGACGGACCGCTCTGTAGAAATTCCTCCGAACCGTGCCGCGCTTCGTCCCCGCCCAGGCAACGGAGGAAAACCCGCCATGAGTTTCGGCGACCCGAACAACCCTTACGGGCAGCCGCCCCAGCAGCCCCCCGCCGCTCCCGGCTACGGCTACCCGCAGCAGGCCCCGCCCCAGCCGGGCTACGGCTACCCGGCGGCCCCGCCGCTCCAGCAGCCCTACGGCGCGGGCTACCCCGGTGTCCCCGGAGTCCCCGCCCAGATGCCGGGCATCACGCGCGCCGCGCAGATCATGGTCGTCGTGATCGCGCTGGCCCACGCCATCATCGCGGCGATCTACGGCTACACGCTCTCGCAGTGGGACAAGACCATGGTGGAGGCCGGGATCTCCGGCGACTCCCAGGCCCAGCGGTACGCCGACCTCGGCAAGGGCGTCGTCGTCTTCTTCCTGGGTCTCGCGGCCGTCTTCGCGATACTCGGTGTCGTCCTTCTCCTGCAGTACGCGTCGGGGGCCAACGGCGTCCGGGTCTGCTCGATCGTCTACGGCTCGTTCGCGATCGTCACCGGCATCTTCATGCTCGCGGCCTACGGCCTCGGGGCCATCATCATCATCGTCTCCATCCTGCTGATCGTCTTCGCCTCCAAGCGCGCCAGCGCCGACTGGTTCAAGCGTCCGCGCTACTGACCTCCCGGGCGACTTCACGCCATTCGTTCCAAGGGCCGTGTCTCACTCTGCACCAACAGGGACACGGTCTTGGTGCGTCTGTCTACCGTCAACTACCCAGTACTTAAAGCGCCGGGCTTGCACAACGGGCATCACTGGCGGTGATGCTGCGTTTGCGTCCAGCCTCACCCCGGAGTGTTCGGGGCGGGGCAGGGGCCGTTGACCCGGCCCCACGTCGCCACAACTCCCACGCGCGGGCGCGGATGTTGCGGGAGCCGTTCCGGTCTGCGTGATCAACGAATCCGCAGGACCGGCACGCGAACCAGGCCTGCGAGACCCGGTTCGCCTTGTCGATGTGCCCACACTCGGCACAGGTACGCGAGGTGTACGCCGGATCGACGTACACCACCGGCACCCCCGCCTTGCGGGCCTTGTACGTGATGCACCTCCCGAGCTGATGGAAGGCCCAGGAGTGGAGAGTGGCCCGTTGGGGCTTTCGAAGCCGTACCCGTTCGCGGATCCCGCCCAGGTCCTCCAGGGCGATCCCGCGACCGGTGCGTTCTGCCTCGGCCACCACATGCTTCGCGATCTTGTGGTTGATGTCCTTCGCCCGCAGTGCCTCCTTGCGCCTGCGCTTCTTCAGGCGCCGCTTGGCGGACGGGGTGTTCTTCAAACCCGTCGTCCTGATGGCGCCTCCCGACGCGGGCCTCTCGGTAAGCGATCCCGTACGCCGTGTAGGTGCCCAAGGACTACCGTGTGGGCTCTCGGGAGGTGCGCAAGCCCCTCTCGAGGGGCGTACGGCGCCTCCGGCCTCTCCCGAGGGGGCCGGAGGCGCCGTGTCGTGCTGCCGGGTTCCGCTCAGTGGAAGAAGTGACGCGTCCCCGTGAAGTACATCGTGATGCCCGCCTTCTTCGCGGCATCCACGACCAGCTCGTCGCGGACTGAACCGCCGGGCTGGACCACGGCCTTGACGCCCGCCTCGGCGAGGATCTCCAGGCCGTCGGGGAACGGGAAGAACGCGTCCGAGGCCGCGTACGCGTCACGCGCACGCTCGGCGCCCGCCCGCTCGACCGCGAGCTTCGCGGAGTCGACGCGGTTGACCTGGCCCATGCCGACGCCGACCGAGGCACCGTCCTTGGCGAGCAGGATCGCGTTGGACTTCACGGCGCGGCAGGCCCGCCAGGCGAAGGCCAGCTCGTCGAGCTCGCCCTCGTTCAGGGCCTCACCGGTCGCGAGGGTCCAGCTCGCCGGGTTGTCGCCGTCGGCCTGGAGGCGGTCGGTGACCTGGAGCAGCGCGCCGCCGTCGACCGGCTTGATCTCGACCGGGTTGGCGGGCGCCCTGTGGGCGCGCAGTACCCGGATGTTCTTCTTCTTGGTGAGGGCTTCGAGGGCGCCGTCCTCGTACTCGGGCGCCACGATGACCTCGGTGAAGATCTCGGCGACCTGCTCGGCCATCTCCTTCGTCACCGGCCGGTTGACCGCGATCACGCCGCCGAAGGCGGACAGCGGGTCACAGGCGTGCGCCTTGCGGTGCGCCTCGGCGACGTTCGAGGCGACCGCGATCCCGCACGGGTTGGCGTGCTTGATGATCGCGACGCACGGGTCCTCGTGGTCGTACGCGGCACGGCGCGCGGCGTCCGTGTCCGTGTAGTTGTTGTACGACATCTCCTTGCCGTGCAGCTGCTCGGCCTCGGCGAGACCGCCCGTGCCGTCGACGTACAGCGCGGCACCCTGGTGCGGGTTCTCGCCGTAGCGGAGGGTGTTCTTGCGCTCGTACGTCGCGCCCAGGAAGTCGGGGAAGCCGCTGTTGTCGACGGCCGCGTAGTCGTCCGCGAACCAGGAGGCGACCGCGACGTCGTAGGAGGCGGTGTGCTGGAAGGCCTCGGCGGCGAGCCGCTTGCGGGTGCGGAGGTCGAAGCCGGCGGTCTTGACGGCGGCGAGGACGTCGCCGTACCGGGCGGGGCTGGTGACCACGGCCACGGACGGGTGGTTCTTGGCGGCGGCACGGACCATCGACGGACCGCCGATGTCGATCTGCTCGACGCACTCGTCGGGCGTCGCACCCGAGGCCACGGTCTCGCGGAAGGGGTAGAGGTTGACCACGACCAGGTCGAACGGCTCGACGCCCAGGTCTTCCAGCTGCCGCCGGTGGTCCTCGAGCCGCAGGTCGGCGAGGATGCCCGCGTGGACCTTGGGGTGCAGGGTCTTGACGCGGCCGTCCAGGCACTCGGGGAAGCCGGTCAGCTCCTCGACCTTGGTGACGGGGACGCCGGTCGCGGCGATCTTCGCGGCGGTGGAGCCGGTGGAGACGAGCTCGACACCGGCCTCGTGCAGCCCGCGCGCGAGCTCCTCGAGCCCGGTCTTGTCGTAGACGCTGACGAGCGCGCGACGGATGGCCCGCTTCGTGCCCTCGGTGCCCTCGGTGCTCTCGGCCGTGACTGTGCGGTCGGCGGTCACTGGATAACTACCTTTCGTCCCTCAATGCGATAGCCGTTGCGGGCGAGCCGCCCCACGACATCGACGAGCAGCCTTCGCTCGACTTCCTTGATGCGCTCGTGCAGAGCGCTCTCGTCGTCCTCGTCCCGGACCTCGACCACGCCCTGAGCGATGATCGGTCCGGTGTCGACGCCGTCGTCGACGAAGTGGACGGTGCATCCGGTGACCTTCGCGCCGTACGCGAGCGCGTCACGTACGCCGTGGGATCCCGGGAAACTGGGCAGCAGGGCGGGGTGCGTGTTGACGAACCGCCCGCCGAACCTGGCGAGGAATTCCTTCCCCACGATCTTCATGAACCCGGCCGAGACGACGAGATCGGGCTCGTGGGCGGCCACGGCCTCGGTGAGCGCGCGGTCCCACTCGTCCCGGCTGCCGTAGTCCTTGACCTTGCACACGACGGTCGGCAGCCCGGCACGCTCGGCGCGCGCGAGCCCCTCGATCCCGTCGCGATCGGCCCCGACGGCCACGATCTCGGCTCCGTAGGCCTGAGGGCCTGCCTCCGCGACGGCATCGAGCAGTGCCTGCAGATTCGTACCTGATCCGGAGACCAGCACGACGAGGCGCTTGGCCTTGGCCACGACGGGGCCCTTTCTCGGGGGAGCGTTTGTACGGTCGTACGAATGCTTCGCGCCCCCGGATACGGGGAAGTCTACGAAGCGGCCGACCGTCAGCAACGATACCGGCACACCGGGCGGCCCCCACGGGACGGGGGCGTGGCCGGAAGGTAGCGTCTGGGGAGGGCCCACCTGGGAACACCGTCCGACGCGGGGAACGCCCTGCGCGCGTGGGACGTTGACCTGGGACGGGTATGAACACTCGGGGCCGCGGGCCTTGGGAGGGAATACCTGGGCGCGCGTCCTGGGGCGCGTGGTCGCGGGATCGGCCGGTCACAGGGCCGGGCGGTCACGGGAACGGGCGGTCACGGGAACGAACGGTCGCAGGATCGGGCGGTCGCAGGATCGAATGGTCGGGGCGTGAGCCTCGGGCAGGAAGCACGGGGCGCGCGTCGCCGGCACGATGCTGTGCGGACACGCCGCCCGCCAGAACCACCAAGGGGAAGACGCACACCTGATGCCGGACCGCAGTCTCCGACTCCCTCCGCTGCTGCTGCGCGAGCGGCGCCCTTCGCCTACCCCGCCGCGGGAGAGCGGACACGGCTCCGCAGGGGGGCACGACTCCTCGGGCGAGAGCGGCGGGAGCGGCACGAGCAGCTCGGCAGGCGAGAGCGGCTCCGCGGGCGGGCGGGGCCAGGACGCTCCTCCCCCGCATCCCCCACGTCCTACGGATCCCCCGCACTCCGCGGATCCCTCGGCCCCGGCCCCGGCCCCGGAAGACAATCCGTTCGCTCCGCCGCCGGAGGGGACACCCGACCGGCCGTGGCAGCCGAGGCGGCCCGCGAACGGGCAGGGTCCGGACGACAACAGTGGGTCCGGGCCGCAGTCCGGACAGTCCCCGTGGGGCAGCCAGTGGAGCGACCGGCAGCCCGGGCCCTCGTCCGGCGGCGGTTTCGGTGACCGGCCCGGTGCGCCGCAGGGGCAGGGCGGTCCGGAGGGGCCCGGCGGAGGTCCGGGGAGCGGAATGCGCTGGGATCCGACGGACCCGGCCCAGCGCCGCGCGCGCTACGCGCTGCTCTCCGGCATGTGGGCGTTCTTCTTCGCCCTCTTCAGCTGGCCGTACGTCGCCCTGCTGCTCGGCGCGCTCGCCCTGTACTGGGGCGGCAGCGCACTCCGCGCCAAGCCCCGCACCCCGGACCCGGACGCTCCGACGCCCGACCAGAACGTCCGCCCGCAGACGACGGCCGCGGTGAGCGGGCTGGTCACCGCCTCCCTGGCCATCGCCATGGTCGCCGCGACCTTCACCGCCCAGTTCGTCTACAGCGACTACTACAACTGCACGAACGACGCGCTCACCAACGCCGCGAAGCAGTCCTGCAACGACCTTCTGCCGAAGGATCTGCGGGGGTTGCTGGGGACGCGGGGCTGACGGCTGTGGGGGGTGTGTTTTCCGCCCCCGCAGCCCCTACCCGTCCCTTCCTGGGGCTCCGCCCCAGACCCCGCTCCTCAAACGCCGGAGGGGCTGAAATCTGCGGTAGCCCCCAGGTACGGGAAGGGTAGGGGCGGCTAGAGGCGGCGGGGGCGAAAACCCCTCGGTTCACGTCGCGTCCGGCGGCTCCTCAAGCGTGGACGCCTCCCTCAGCGCCGCCCAGCGGGATTCGCGGGACATGTCCTCGTGCCAAGGGGAGCCCGTGCTGTCGGACGGAAGAAAGTCGTACGGCTCGAAGTCCTCAGCCGTGGCGTCCGAGACCACGGCCTGGGCCTGGACTTTGACCTGGGCAGCAGACGCCTGCGGCGTCGCCCGGTCAGGACCGCCCCGCTTCCGCCGGGAAAGCCACGAAGGCAAGGACGGCAACGCCACACGAAGCCGGCGCCCACGCCCCCGCACGCCCAACCCCACCCCACGTTCCCGAAGCCGCCACCCACGCAACCCCACAGCCACAGGGACCCCGACCACCCACGTCCACACCACCGCCGCAGGCCCCACCTGCCACCACACCGGCCCGAAATGGGCCAACGCCCGCACCCCCAGCGCCCCACCCGCCACCCCGGCCAGCACGGCCAGCACAACCCCGCAGATCCCCGCCGCAAGCGACACGGCGGCGACGATCCGCCCCCGGGACCACACCTCATCCGGCCGCACCGCCACCCCCACCACGAACCACGCCACCGTCACCCCCGCAGCCACCGGCACCACCCCACCCGCCCAACCCCACGGCGCCCCCGCCCCCGCCCCCGACACCGCGGCCAGCAGCGGAAAGGCGGGCAGCAGCGCCCCCGGCGCGGCCGAGGACAACGGCCCGGTCACATGCCCGGCCCCCAGGACGACCCCGGGCCCGAGCCCGTACGCCGCCCCCCACACCGCCGCGTTCGGCACCAGCGCCAGACAGAGCAGCAGTACGGCGAAACGTCCCGACCACCCCTCGGTGAGCTGCAGAAACGCGTCGCGGGCAAGCCCCCCGTGCCACACCAGCGAGCCACCCACGAGCGCCGCCCCACCCCCCACGAGCACCGCGACCCCGGCCCCGGCGGCCCGCGCCGCACCCCCGAAGACCGTCCGGCCCTCCGGCGCGAGCACATCGGCCGTGACGAAACGGCGTACGCCGGAAGGCAGCGCCTCAAGCGCGCGGCGCCCCCACGCCGGCATGGGCCCCCGCGGACGGCCGTACGCCGTCCACACCCCCGCCGCCGCCGCGACCCCGGCGAGCAGCGGCAGGCATACGGCGGTCCACATCAAGGAGGGCCGCAACTCCCCGCCCGAGGCGTACAGCACGGCGGCCCCGCCGACGGCCAGATAGCCGGCGACGACCCCGGCCCACGCCGTACGGGGCGTCGCCTCGGTCTCGGCGTCGGCCGCGGCGTCGCGCGCCGCCCGGTGCAGCAGCCACACCGGCAGCACGATCAGGAGCAACGGCGTGATGCCCACCGGCATGGGCGCGCCGGAGAGCGTGTCGGTGCGCACGAGTTCGGCGCCGTGCGCGAGCAGCCACAGCGCGGCGGCGGCGTGCAACGCTCCGCCGGGCCCGCTGTCCGGGTACGGCGAGCTGATCCACAGCACCATGACGAGGACGGCGAACGAGCCGAGCCCGAGCCCCGCCGCGAGGGCGCCACCCAGGAGGCTGGCGGCCAGTCCGGGGGATCGGTCGCGCATCCGGGTGAGCAGGGGCGACAACGACAGCCTGCGGTCGGTCATCTGGGTCACGACCGCCATGCTCCCAACGACACGCGCTTTCTCGTCGTAACAGGCGAACCCCGGATGTGTCGCTCAATATGCAGCTATGCACTTTTTCGTACGAAGGGGCGCCCTGTGAAGCAGAGCCCTACCCCCTTGCCGCCCCCCGACGAGCGCCGCCGCCTGCGCGAGGCCAAGTCGCTGACCCAGGCCGACGTTGCCATCGGCTTGGGCGTCACCCGCGAGACGGTGCGCTCGTGGGAGACCGGCCGTACGACACCGCGCGGCCGCAAACGGGAAGCGTACGCACAGCTGTTGACCGCGCCGGACCCCGTGCCCGCCGAGGCCGAGGTGCCCCTTCGTCACGAGCGCCCCGTCCCCGCGCTGGTGGGCGCCGCCGAGGACCTCGCATGCGAGGAGGGGGCACCGGCCCCGACGGGTCAGGGCGCCGAGGTCGGGCTGCCAGAGCCTGCGCCCCCCACTCTGACGCCCGCTCAGGCCTTCGACGCGCTCTACGCGTTCTGCGCCCCCGCCCTCGTACGGCAGACGTATCTGCTCACCGGGCGGCGCGAGCTGGCGCGCGAGTCCGTGGAGCGCGCCTTTCAACTGGCCTGGCACCGCTGGCCCGAGGTGGCCGTGGACCGGGATCCGGCCGGGTGGGTGCGGGCGACGGCGTACGAGTACGCGCTCTCCCCCTGGCACCGGATGCGCCTCCGGCACCGGCACCCGGAGGCGCCGCCCGCCGATACGGCCGACCGCGCGCTGCTCGACGTACTCCTGAAGCTGCCGCCCGTGTACCGGCGCACGCTGCTGCTGTACGACGGTGTCGGGCTCGACCTGCCCGAAACCGCGGCCGAAACGGAGGCGAGCACGCCCGCCGCGGCCAACCGGCTGCTGCACGCGCGTGAGGCCATCACCGCGCGCCTGCCGGAGCTGGCGGTGCCGGACGAACTGCACCGGCGTCTCACCGAACTCGCCGGCACGGAACGGCTGCGCGCCGCGAAACCCCCCACGGTCCGCTCGGGCAGCGAACGGCGCGCCCGCCACTGGACCCGCGCCGCCATCGCCTTCACGGTCCTGCTCATGTGCACCACGACGCTGACGCTCAGAACGGCCCCGGACCACTACGAGGCCCCACTGGCCCCGGGCGCGACGGTCCGCGGCCTGCCGCCCCGGGCGGCCCCCGGCCCCCTGTCCCAGCAGCAGCTGAAACTGCACCACAAGCTCAAGTCGGAAACGGTGAGCGGCCCGGGAAGGCTCATCCCGGAGGACTGGTAACGCCGCGGAAGCCGCGGAAAACGCCGGTGGGCCCGCACCCCCAAGGGGTACGGGCCCACCGGCGTTCAGCTGAGAAACTCAGCCCGCGAGGATCTCGCGCGCGAGCTTCGCCGTCTCGGTCGGCGTCTTGCCGACCTTGACGCCGGCGGCCTCGAGGGCCTCCTTCTTCGCGGCGGCCGTGCCGGAGGAGCCGGAGACGATGGCGCCGGCGTGGCCCATGGTCTTGCCCTCGGGCGCGGTGAAGCCGGCGACGTAGCCGACGACCGGCTTCGTCACGTTCTTCGCGATGAAGTCCGCCGCACGCTCCTCGGCGTCGCCGCCGATCTCACCGATCATGACGATCAGGTCGGTGTCGGGGTCGGCCTCGAACGCGGCGAGCGCGTCGATGTGCGTGGTGCCGATGACCGGGTCGCCACCGATGCCGACGGCCGACGAGAAGCCGATGTCACGGAGCTCGTACATCATCTGGTACGTCAGCGTGCCGGACTTCGAGACCAGGCCGATGCGGCCCGGCTTCGTGATGTCGCCCGGGATGATGCCGGCGTTCGACTGGCCCGGGGTGATGAGACCGGGGCAGTTCGGGCCGATGATGCGGGTCTTGTTGCCCTTCGACTTCGCGTACGCCCAGAAGGCGGCGGAGTCGTGGACGGCGATGCCCTCGGTGATGACGACGGCGAGGGGGATCTCCGCGTCGATCGCCTCGACGACGGCGGCCTTGGCGAAGGCCGGCGGCACGAAGAGGACGGACACGTTGGCGCCCGTCTTCTCGATCGCCTCGGCGACCGTACCGAAGACCGGGACCTCGGTGCCGTCGATGTCGACGGACGTGCCCGCCTTGCGCGGGTTGACGCCACCGACGATGTTCGTGCCGTCGGCCAGCATGAGCTTGGTGTGCTTCATGCCCGTGGCACCGGTCATGCCCTGGACGATGACCTTGCTGTCCTTGTTGAGGAAGATAGCCATGGCTGTGGTTTTCCCTCGTCCCTTACTTGGCCGCGGCCAGCTCGGCGGCCTTGTCGGCCGCGCCGTCCATGGTGTCCACGCGCTGCACGAGCGGGTGGTTGGCGTCCGACAGGATCTTGCGACCCAGCTCGGCGTTGTTGCCGTCGAGGCGGACGACGAGGGGCTTGGTGACTTCCTCGCCCTTGTCCTTGAGCAGCTGCAGCGCCTGGACGATGCCGTTGGCGACCTCGTCGCAGGCGGTGATGCCACCGAAGACGTTGACGAAGACGGACTTGACGTCCGGGTCGCCGAGGATGATCTCCAGGCCGTTCGCCATGACCGCGGCGGAGGCGCCGCCGCCGATGTCGAGGAAGTTGGCGGGCTTGACGCCGCCGTGGTTCTCACCGGCGTACGCGACGACGTCGAGGGTGCTCATGACGAGACCCGCGCCGTTGCCGATGATGCCGACCTCGCCGTCGAGCTTGACGTAGTTGAGGTTCTTCTCCTTGGCGGCGGCCTCGAGCGGGTTGGCCGACTCCTTGTCCTCAAGCGCGGCGTGCTCCGGCTGACGGAACTCGGCGTTCTCGTCCAGCGACACCTTGCCGTCGAGCGCGATGACGCGGCCGTCGGCGACCTTGGCGAGGGGGTTGACCTCGACGAGGAGGGCGTCCTCCTTGACGAAGGTGTCCCACAGCGTCACCAGGATCTCGGCGACCTGCTCGGCCACCTCGGCCGGGAACTTCGCCTGGGCGACGATCTCGCGGGCCTTCTCGATCGAGACGCCCTCATTGGCGTCGACCGGGACCTTCGCGAGGGCGTCGGGGTTCTCCTCCGCGACGACCTCGATCTCCACGCCGCCCTGGACGGACGCCATGGCGAGGAAGGTGCGGTTGGTGCGGTCGAGGAGGTACGAAACGTAGTACTCCTCGGCGATCTCGGGCGCGGTCTCGGCGATCATCACCTTGTGGACCGTGTGGCCCTTGATGTCCATGCCGAGGATGTCCGTCGCGCGGGCGACGGCCTCGTCCGGGGTGGCGGCGAGCTTCACGCCACCGGCCTTTCCACGGCCACCGACCTTCACCTGCGCCTTGACGACGGACTTGCCGCCAATGCGCTCGGTCGCCTCGCGGGCTGCCTCAGGCGTGTCAATGACTTCACCGGCCAGCACCGGTACACCGTGCTTGGCGAAGAGGTCCCTCGCCTGGTACTCGAACAGGTCCACGCGCGTCCGTCCCTATCAGTGATCTCGCGGTTCGTTGTCTGCGTGGGCGTGCCGCGAAGGGCAACGTGACGTCCGCTGTCACAAGGGTGGCGCACACGGTGTCCGAGCGCGCGGCATGTCCGTCTCGCAGGTTATCGCCGCTGGACGCGGGTCCCTAAATCACAGATCACACCTGAGCGGTGATACCTGTCACAGATCTGGCCAGAACAGGGCCTCACCAGGCTGGGGTTTGCCTGGTGAGGCCCCTTGAACAGCCCCTAAGGGGCGCAGGGCGGGTGGTCCCCACCCCAATGGGGACCACCCGCCCCATCCGCGGGGTTTCGGTCGCACGGACCGACGGCTTTCGGCCGTACAGGGCCGTGGCCCCGCGGAGTCGTTCGGGTGCCGTACGTCGGCGTCGCCGGTCGTCACCGACGTACGGCAGGGGGTGTGTCAGATGGAGTACGTGCCGTACTGGACGTTCTGCGCGTAGCTCGGCGCGACCGACTGGGCCACGCCCTGGACGCCGGTGCCGGCGTTGCCCGCCAGGGGGCCGCCGGTGGCCTCGGCGGTTCCGGTGAGGTCCTGCGCGAACGGGGAGACCTGGCCGACGACACCGTGAGCGAACGGGTCGACCTCCTCCACGACTCCGCCCGCGAACGGCTGGACGTCGCCGGCCACGCCGTACGCCAGGTTGTTGGCGCTGTGGCCGACGCCGTACGTGACGGGCTGGACCTGATCCACCACGGTCTGCACGACCGGCTGCACCGCGCCGGCCACGCCACCGGCGAAGGGCTGCACCTGGTCGGTCACGCCGTGCGCGAAGGGGGCGACCTGGCCGGTGACGCCGTACGCGAGCGTGCCCGCGTCGCCCACGACCCCGCCCGCGAAGGGCCGCACGTCGCCGGTCACGCCGTACGCCAGCGCGCCAGCGTCCCCGACGGCCTGCCCGGCGACCGGGACGACGCCGTGCACGGCGGTCGCGGCGACGGGCGGCAGAACGGAGGCGGCCGCGTCGTCGGCGACCTGGCCGACGAGGCCTCCGGCGAACGGCTGTACGTCCCCGACGGCGCCGTACGCCAGGGTGCCCGCGTCGCCCGTGGCACCGTGCGCGAGGGTCGTCGCGTCACCGGCGACGTCGTACGCCAGCGCGGTCGCGTTGCCCACGGCTCCGTACGCCAGCGGCGTCACCTGGCCGACGGCGTGGTCCACGACCGGGGTGACGCCGTGGACGGCGGTGGCGGCGACCGGCGGGAGGACGGCGGCAGCGGTCTCGTCGACGACCGGGACCGCGATGCCCGTGGTGGTGCCGACGGCGCCCTGGACCTGGGCGGGGGCGCCGGTGACGGTCCGGCGGGCGCCGGTGACCGTCGTCCCTGCGGTACTTCCGGCGGTCTTTCCGGCGGTGGCGACGGTCTGCTGGACCTTGGCCTGCGCGGCGGACGGCACCGCGGCGGCGGTGCGCTGGGCGGCCGCGAGCTTGGTCTGCGCCCCGGCGAGGGCCTCCTCCAGCTCCGGCGCGAAGGCCGCGAGCGGACCGAACAGGTAGTCGATCTCGTCCTGGGGGGCGCTGACGTCGGCTACGGCCTCCTTGGCCTTGCCGGTGGCCTGGTCCGCGACAGCCGCCGCCTTGGACGCGGCGGCCTTGGCCTGCGAGAGGTGGGTCACGGAGGGGACCTCGGCGTCGACGTAGCGGCGGGCGTGGTCGGCGGTCTGCGCCGCCGCGGTGGTGGCGCTCTTCTTGACCTGGGTGGCACCGACCGTGGACTGCGCCTTGGCGGCGGTGCTGGTGACGGTGTCCGTGGCGGTCTCCGTGACGGTCGAGGTCGCACCGTCGACGGCCGTGCCGCCGGTGACGCCGGAGACGGTGCTCTGGACGTCACTCGTGACATTCCCGACGACGCCGTCGACGGTGTCGGTGACCGCGCCGACGGTGTCCGTGACATCGACGCTCACGTCGGGAGCGGATACGGAGGACGCGGGCAGCTCGTCCGCACTGGCGACGGCGGAGCCGAGCGCCCACGCGCCGGTGACACCGGCGGCTATGACGATGGAACGGCGGATGTTCTTGTTCATGCTTGCGTCAGATCCTTCGGGATTCCGAGAGTTCCGGGACATTCCGGGAGATTTCCGGGGCTTCCGTCCGGGGATCGGAGGGGCGTCCGGACGGCGGGCAGACCTGTTCCGCCCCCGCGCGGCAGGTCATTCAGCGGGGGAAGGGCTGCCCTAGCCGGGGAAAACGGGAATGTCCCGGTACCTGTCCCGGGTCCCGTCCGCGGTCACGACCACGGACGCTCCGGACACGAGCCGCAGCGGCGCCCGGTGGTTCGGAGTGACGGCATGCGCATCGCCGTGCCGCGGCGTGCCGGTGTCGACCGCGGACTGGTTGCCCAGCGCGCCGGTCGGGTCGCCGGGGGGCGCCTGCTGGACGGGCGCGTGCGCGAAAAGTACGCCGGGCCGGCCGCGGCGCGCCTCAGCGCCTCCGGCCCACGCGCCGACGCCGATGGGCCCGTACGCGGACACGGTCCCTGCCGCCTGACGCCGGTGCCGCGAGCCGTCCTCGACGACCGCGCCCGGCTGCCGCGTCGGCCCGCCCGACTGCCGCGGAGCCGAACCGACGGCGGGCGGAGTCCCGCCACCCACGCCGGGGAGCGCCGGCTGACCCGGCAGCGAGGGGAGCCCGGGCAGGGACGGCAGCGCCTTGCGCGGAGCCTCGGCCAGCCCACCGGTGACCGATTCCACCAGGTCGCCGATCGGTCGTACGACCTTGCCGGCGATCGGCGGTACGACCTTGCCGGCGGCCGGTCGCACGAGGTTGTCCGCGGCCGGTCGCACGAGGTTGTCCAGGGCCGGTCGTACGACGGCGTCTGCGGCCGGTCGGGCGACGTGGCGGACGGTGTCGCTGACATGCGCCACGGCGTCGGTGACGGTGACGGTGACGTGCGTGACCGTGGCCGTGGTCGACGGGATCGACCCCACCTCGGGGGCCGAAGTACCCGATCTCACGGACTCCTTCGCCCCCTGCGCCGACTGAACGACCTGCGCCGGAGTCGTCGGCACCGCGCCGTCCGCCGCATGCGCCTGCTCCCCGCAGAGGAAGCCGAGAGCGAACAACCCGCCCACCAGCAGCACCACTTGCAGCGCACGTCGTCCGGCCGCCGTACGCATCACGCGTAGAGCGGCACCGGGCAGTGCGGCTGACAGGGTCAAGAGGGGGAGGGTCCTCCCGTGCGACGGGGCTCTGAAGACGCGTCGATCCTCGCACGGGACTCCCGAGGTTGCGCAAGTCCCCTGTTACCGATGGGTAGTCATGTCCGTTTTTTCAACTCCTCTCACCTGGTGTCCGGTATCGGCAGTGGACGCTTCTCGATCGCCGCCGCCATCACCTCGGGAAACAGGTCGGGCGTACAGGCGAACGCCGGCGCGTCGAGGGCCGCGAGCGCCGCCGCGTGCTCACGGTCGTACGCGGGTGCCCCCTCGTCGGACAGCGCGAGCAGCGTCACGAACTGCACCCCGGACGCCTTCATCGCCGCGACCCGCTTGAGCATCTCGTTGCGTATCCCCCCTTCGTAGAGGTCGCTGATCAGCACGACGACCGTGTCGGCGGGCCGGGTGATCTGCGACTGGCAGTACGCGAGCGCCCTGTTGATGTCCGTGCCGCCGCCAAGCTGCGTACCGAAGAGGACGTCGACCGGGTCGTCGAGCTGGTCGGTGAGGTCGACGACGGCCGTGTCGAAGACGACGAGCCGGGTGTTGATGGACCGCATGGACGCGAGGACGGCGCCGAACACCGAGGCGTAGACGACGGACGCCGCCATCGACCCCGACTGGTCGATGCAGAGGATGACCTCCTTCTTCACGGACTGCGAGGCGCGCCCGTAGCCGATCAGCCGCTCGGGCACGATCGTGCGGTACTCGGGCAGGTAGTGCTTGAGATTCGCCGCGATCGTGCGGTTCCAGTCGATGTCGTGGTGGCGGGGCCTGCTGATGCGGGCGCTGCGGTCGAGGGCGCCGGTGAGCGTGGCCCGGGTGCGGGTCGCGAGCCGCTTCTCCAGGTCCTCGACGACCTTGCGCACGACGGCCCGCGCGGTCTCCTTGGTTGTCTCCGGCATGGCCTTGTTGAGGGAGAGGAGGGTGCCGACCAGGTGCACGTCGGCCTCCACCGCCTCCAGCATTTCGGGCTCCAGCAGCAGGGTGGACAGCCCGAGCCGGTCGATGGCGTCCCGCTGCATCACCTGCACCACGGACGACGGGAAGTACGTCCGGATGTCCCCGAGCCAGCGCGCGACGGACGGCGCGGACGCCCCGAGCCCCGCCGAACGGTCCCGCCCCGACTGGGCCTTGCCCCCCTTCCCGTACAGCGCGGCCAGCGCCCCGTCCATCGCGGCGTCCTGCCCGGCGAGCACGCACCCGGTGCCGTCCGCTTCCTCACCGCCGAGCACGAGCCGCCAGCGCCGGAGCCGCTCGTCGGTCACGTCCACCGGTGCCGCGGTCATCGGGTCACCCCCACAAGGTCGTTGACGTCATCGGATTCATCCAGCCCGAGCAACAGGCTCAGCACCGGCAGTACGGCGTCCGCGCGCTCGAGGTCGAGGCCGGGGGCGAACCCGGGTATCCCCGAGGTGGCGACCGCCATGCTCCCCCGCGCTCCCGGTCCACGCCGGACCAGCTCGCCCAGCGTCCTGCGCACCCCGGACTCGTACGCCGAGAACGTCCGCCGCAGCAGTGGCAGCACGTCGGTGAACGCCTCCGTCGGCACCCCGGTCAGCCACGCGTCCACCAGCCCGAGCAGCCGCTCGTCGTGCACGAGCAGCATCCCGCCCCCGGAGCCACCCCCGACGAACCCCTCGATCCACGCGGCCGCGTCCCCCGGCGCCGTCCCCGGCGACAGCACGAGCCCCATGAGCCGGGCGGCCTCCTCCTGCCCCAGCTCGCCCTCGTCCAGCAGCAGTCGCACGGCCCGCCCACGGATCACCCCCGGCACGGTGTCACGCCCGGCCAGCACCCGGAGCACGGAGTGCCAGCGGCCGCGTATGCCGCCGGATGTCGGTGTGCCGCTCGGTGACCGTGCGCCGCCCGGTGACGGTATGCCGCCCGGTGACGGTGTCTCGCCCGGTGGCGCCGTGGTGGCCGTCTCGCCCAGCAGCCCCACCGCGCCGTGCACCGCGTCCACATGGCGCCGCATCTCCTCGGCGGCCTCGGCGTCGAGGGCCGCGCAGGCCGGTGGGAGGCCGACGAAGATCCGCTCGGCGAGGCCCGCCGCGACGTCGGTGAGGGCGTGCGTGTCCGTGCCGCGTACGTCGCCGTAGCGCAGGGAACGGACCAGTGCGGGCAGGGCCTGGGCGAGGTGGCCGACGTCCGCGTCGAGGGCGGCCCGGTCGGTGAGGACCCGCATCACCACGGGCAGCGCGTCGGGGAGTTCGGCGAGGAGACAGCGCTCGGCGAGTGCCGTGACATCGGCCAGGGCGTGCGCGGCGACGGCGTCCGCCTCGGCCTTGACGGTCGCCGCGGCGAGCACGGTGGTGCCCCAGACCCCGGCCTCGGCGACCCGCACGGACAGCTCCGGCTCCCAGCGCAGCCGCCAGGTCTCCCGGAAGGTGCCGGTGCTGCCCCGCGACACCGCGGGCTCGCCCCACGCGACGCCCAGGAGCCGCAGCCGGTGCAGCAGTCTGCTGCGCCCGGCATCGGTCTCCTTGCGCAGGTCGAGCTCCAACTCCCGCTCCAACGGCTCCGGTTTGAGCCGCAGCCGGCGCTGGAGCCGCCCGAGGTCGCGCTGCAACGGCACCGCGGGGGCGGACTCCGGCACCTCCCCCAGCACATCGCCGACCACCAGCCGGTCGTGCACGAGCGCCAGCGGCACGTCCGAGCCCTCGCACATCACGGCCCGTACGGCGTCGGTGGTCTCGGTCAGCCCCGGCAATGGGCGGCCGCGCATCGCGGCGAGCGTGTCGGCCAACCGCACCGCCTCGATGACGTGCGCGGACGACACGATCCTGTCCTCGTCGCGCAGCAGCCGGGCGACCTTCGTCATCCAGCGCTCGACCGGCCGGTCGGGGGCGTCGAACAGATGCCCGTACCAACCCGGCGAGTCGATGCCCGCGCCGTACCCGCTGACCCGGGACAGCCGGCGGTGCGTCCACGGCACCCACGTCATGTCGGCCTTCGCCTTGGGCAGCCCCTTCAGCAACGCCCGGTCGGCGGCGACGCCGCTCTTCTGACGCAGCGCGGGCACATGCCAGGCCCCGCACACCACGGCCACGTCGTCCCCGAACTCCCGCTGCGCCGACCGCACCTGGAGCCGCATGTACGCCTCCCGGACCAGGTCCCGGTCATGTCCTCCGACCCCGTACACCTCCCGCAGCGCCGCCATCGCCTCCTCGAGCACGGTGAACGGTGCGAACGGATCGGCCCCGGCTCCGCCCCGGTGCTCGACCACGTCCTCCCACCAGCGCTCGGCATCGTCGTAACCGGCCGTCTCGGCCAGCACGCCGAGGGGGTCGATCCGGATGGCTTCGGCGTCGGAGGGAGACGAACCCTCCTTGGCTTCCGAGGGTGACCCCTTGCCTTCCGAGGGTGCACCCTCGTCTTCCGGAGGAGACTCCTCGTCTTCCGAAGGAGACCCCTCCTTCCCCCACGCCAGCGTGTGCGTCGCCGGGAGGTCGATGAAGCGCGCCGGGACTCCGTGGTCCAGGGCCCAGTGGATCGCCACCCACTCCGGCGAGAACTCGGCCAGCGGCCAGAACGCCGAACGACCGGGCTCGTCCACGACATGGGCGAGCAGGGCGACGGGAGGCCGCATGTCCTTGTCGGCGGCGAGCGGGATGAGCGCGTCCGCCTCCGGTGGCCCCTCGATCAGCACGACCCGGGGAGCCGCCGCCTCCAACGCGGCCCGCACGGCCCGCGCCGACCCGGGCCCGTGATGCCGCACGCCGAGCAGCAGCGGCCCACCGTCCGGCTGGGCTCCGCTCATGCGCTCACCTCCCGGCAGGCCCGGTAGAAGTCCTTCCAGCCGTCCCGCTCACGGACGACCGCTTCCAGGTACTCCTGCCAGATGACGCGGTCGGCCGCCGGGTCGCGGACGACGGCGCCGAGGATGCCGGCGGCGACGTCACTCGCGCGCAGGACGCCGTCGCCGAAGTGGGCGGCGAGGGCGAGGCCGTTGGTGACGACGGAGATCGCCTCGGCGGTGGACAGTGTGCCGCTGGGCGATTTCAGCTTCGTACGCCCGTCCGCCGTGATCCCGTCGCGCAGCTCGCGGAAGACCGTGACGACGCGGCGGATCTCGGCGACGCCGTCGGGCACGGCAGGCAGGTCGAGGGAGCGGCCGATCTGGTCGACGCGGCGCGAGACGATGTCGACCTCGGCGTCGGCGCTCTCCGGCAGCGGCAGCACCACCGTGTTGAAGCGGCGGCGCAGGGCGCTGGAGAGTTCGTTGACCCCGCGGTCGCGGTCGTTGGCCGTGGCGATCAGGTTGAAGCCGCCGACGGCCTGCACCTCCTGCCCCAACTCCGGTATCGGCAGGGTCTTTTCCGACAGGATCGTGATCAGCGTGTCCTGTACGTCGGCCGGGATGCGGGTCAGCTCCTCGACACGGGCGGTCATACCCTCGGCCATGGCCCGCATGACGGGGCTCGGCACGAGCGCGTCCCGGCTCGGGCCGTGCGCGAGCAGCTGCGCGTAGTTCCAGCCGTACCGGATCGCCTCCTCCGGCGTCCCCGCCGTGCCCTGCACGAGCAGGGTCGAGTCCCCGCTGACCGCGGCGGCCAGATGCTCGGACACCCAGGTCTTCGCGGTGCCGGGCACACCGAGCAGGAGCAGCGCCCGGTCCGTGGCGAGGGTGGTGACGGCGACTTCGACGATGCGGCGCGGCCCCACGTACTTGGGTGTGATCACCGTGCCGTCCGGCAGCGTGCCCCCCAGCAGGTAGGTCGCCACCGCCCACGGCGACATCCGCCAGCGGGCCGGGCGGGGCCGGTCGTCCTGCGCGGCCAGCGCGGCGAGTTCGGCGGCGAAGGCGTCCTCGGCGTGCGGCCGCAACGCCTCGCTCGCCTCGCCCGAGGCCGCTTCCACGGGCTCCCCCACGGACTCTCCCGCGAGCTCTCCCGCGGGCGGATTGACGGACGTCGGTTCAACGGACACAGACATGGCTAGTCCCCCTCCAGCTTCGCCGGTTCGGATCTGGTTCCACCGTGCACCACGCCACTGACAATCGCCTCTGACCTGCACAAACGCGCTCGCGACAGTCGATTGTCAGTGGCGGGACCTACCTTCGATGGCATGACTCAGCAGGGGGTGCGCTGGACTGCGGATCAGGTGCTGGCACTGGCGCCTGACGCCGCGTCACGCAAGGCCGGAAGCAAACTCGGCGCGGCCGGGCCGTGGTCGGAGGCGGGCAGTTCTGACGAGGGGACGGTATGGGGACTGTGCAGGGGCAGTGGCAGCAAGCCGTATCAGACGGTCATCGACATCGCGGACTCCACCGGGCCCGCTTACAAGTGCAGTTGCCCGAGCCGCAAGTTCCCGTGCAAGCACGCGCTGGGGCTGCTGCTGCTCTGGGCGGGCGAGGACGGCACGGTGCCGCGGGGGCAGGTGCCGGACTGGGCGGAGCAGTGGATAGAGGGGAGAAGGAAGCGCGCGCAGGAGAAGAGGACGGCGGGCGGGGCATCTGGAGCGTCGTCGGGCGATCCGGAGGCGGCGCGGCGCAGGGCGGAGCGGCGGGCCGAGCGGATCACCGCGGGGGCGGCGGAGTTGGAGCAGCGGCTGGCGGATCTGCTGCGCGGCGGCCTGGCCACGGCCGAGCAGGCGGGGTACGGGCTGTGGGAGGAGACCGCGGCCCGCATGGTCGACGCGCAGGCACCAGGTCTGGCCGCGCGGGTGCGGGAGTTGGGGGCGATCCCGTCGTCCGGCCCCGGCTGGCCGGTGCGGCTCCTCGAGGAGTGCGCGCTGCTCCATCTCCTCGACCAGGGCTGGCTGCGGCGTGAGCGACTGCCGGACGGCCTGGCCGCGACGGTCCGTTCCCGGGTCGGGCTCTCCGGCTCGGCGGACGGCCCGCCGGTGCGGGACCGCTGGCTGGTCCTCGCCCAGTACGACACGGCGGACGCCCGGCTCACGACCCGCAGGATCTGGCTGTACGGGGCGGAGTCCGGCCGCACGGTCCTGCTCCTCTCCTATGGGGCCGCCGGCCGCGCGCCGGAGCTGGCGCTGCCCGTGGGGCTGGCCTTCGAGGCGGAGGTGTCCGCGTACCCGGGCGCCGGGCAGCCGCGGGTCGCGCTGGGCGAGCAGTTCACGCCTCCCGCGCCCGCGGCGATACGGCCGCCAGGAGTGACCACACCCCAGGCGGCTGCGCACTACGGCGAGGCCCTGCGGGCCGACCCCTGGCTGGATTCCTGCCCGGTCACCCTGGACCGGGTCATCCCCACCCCGGACGGCGACACCTGGCAACTGGCGGACGCCGACGGCGACTTGGCGCTGCCGCTCGCCCCGTCCCCCCGCCCCGGTCTGTGGCGCCTCGCCGCCCTCTCCGGCGGCGCCCCCGTCGCGGTCTTCGGCGAGTGCGGCCACCGCGGCTTCACTCCCCTGACGGCCTGGCCCGAGGGAGCGGGAGAGGCCGTGCCGCTGTGCTGACCGAGCGGCATACCCACCTCCGTACGGAAAGGACGCTCATGAACACGACCTCCGCTTCCGCGGGCGCGCCCGCCGGGAGTTCATGGGAGGAACTCGTCACCGTGGCGTTGCTCGGGACCGAGCGGCGTACGCCTTCCGGGTGGGCGCCGGGGCGGGAGGCGCCGGTGGCGTTGCTGGACGCGGCTGCCGTGGAGACGCTGCGGCGGCGGGCCGGGGTGCGGGCCGCGCGAGCGGCTGCCCGGCCGGAGCCCGCGGCGCGGGATCCCCGGCCGGCGTTGCCACCCGCGGCGGTCCGCAGGCTGGCGATGCTGCTGGCGGACCGGCCCGGCACGGGGGGTGGTGGCCGCAGGGGGACGGCGCCGGACCTCATGGAGCTGCTGCCCCAGTGGCTCTCCCTGGCGAACGCGCGCGGATTCGCGGCGCCCCCCGAGGCCCTGCCCGCGCTCCTCGATGCGGCCCGGGGACGCACGGATCTGCGCCCCGCGGCCCTGGCCTTCGCCGGACCGAGGGCGCTCTGGCTGGCCCGGCTGAACACGGAGTGGCGGTTCGCGCTGCGTTCCTCGCCGGGCGGCGGCGCCGCGCTGCCGGGCCCGGAGGAGGCCGAGCGCGTACAACAGCTGTGGCAGGAGGGGTTGTTCGCCGAGCGGGTCGCGCTGCTTTCGACGATACGGGCCAAGGAACCGGCCGCCGCACGCGAGTTGCTCGCCACGACATGGGCGACGGAGCGGGCCGAGGACCGGCTGATGTTCCTCGACTCGCTGCGGTCGGGGCTGTGCGCGGCGGACGAGCCGTTCCTGGAGCGGGCACTGACCGACCGGAGCCGCAACGTACGGGCGACGGCGGCGGAGTTGCTGTCCGCGTTGCCGGGGTCGGCGCTCGCCGCGCGGATGGCGGCCCGGGCCGGTTCGTGCGTGGCCGTCGACCGTACGCTCGGCGAGCCCACGATCGTGGTCGAGGCGCCGCACGAGTGCGACGCGGGCATGGAGCGGGACGGAGTGGTGCCGAAAGCTCCGTCGGGACGGGGTGAACGGTCGTGGTGGCTGGGCCAGTTGGTCGAGGCGGCGCCGCTCGCGAGCTGGCCGGGGCGGCTCGGGGGGCGTACGCCGGAGGAGATCGTAGCCCTGCCCGTGACGGACGACTGGCAGGGCGAGTTGCATGCCGCGTGGTGCCGGGCGGCGGTGCGGCAGCGGGACCCCGGGTGGTCCAGGGCGCTGCTCGGGGCGCCCTCCGCCCCGGAGGCCGGGGGGCCCGGGGCAGTGTCGCTGGCGGAGCGGTCGAAGCTGCTCGGCACGCTGGGCTCCGCCGAGCGGGCGGAGTGGGTGGCGGGGTTCATCGGGACGCACGGGTTGTCCGAGGCGTTTCAGTTGCTCGGGGTGTGTGCGGTGCCCTGGGCGGGGGTGCTCGGGCGGGCGGTGGTCGACGCGCTCGATATCGCGCGGGACGCGGGGAGTTATCCGTGGAGCTTCAGTGGGGTGATGGGGCTGGCCGAGCGGTGTCTCGACCCGGGGGAGGCCCGGCGGCTCGAGGGGCTCACGGGGGTGCCCGACGAGTCGGAGAACTCGGCGCCGGGAGCCGGCAGCTACTGGGCCGAGGCCTTTCAGCGCCTCGTCACGACGTTGCGCTTGCGCGCGGCGATGGCTGCGGAGCTTTCGGTGGGGTGAGGGTTTTCGGCGGCGCCGCCGCTGCTCGGGCGGTGAAGGTTTTCGCCCCCGCCGCCCCTGCCCGTCCCCATCCTGGGGCTCCGCCCCAGACCCCGCCGGGGGGGCGCTGCCCCCTGGCCCCCCGCTCCTCGAACGCCGGAGGGGCTGATTCTTAGCCCGTCCGGCGTTCGAGGACGAGGACTACGCCCCAGCCGGCTGCCTCACATTCGCCCGCACCCAGTCCACGATCGACGCGGTCGTCGCCCCGGGCGTGAAGATCTCCGCGACGCCCTTCTCCTTGAGCGGAGCGATGTCCGCCTCGGGGATGATGCCGCCGCCGAAGACCTTGATGTCCTCGGCGTCGCGCTCCTTGAGGAGGTCGATGACGGCCGCGAAGAGCGTGTTGTGGGCGCCGGAGAGGATGGAGAGGCCGATCGCGTCGGCGTCCTCCTGGATCGCGGTGTCGACGATTTGTTCGGGGGTCTGATGGAGCCCGGTGTAGATGACCTCCATACCGGCGTCGCGCAGCGCCCGCGCGATCACCTTGGCCCCACGATCGTGGCCGTCGAGCCCCGGCTTGGCCACCACCACGCGGATCGGACCGGCTGCCACACCCATCACTGCCTCCATGAACCGACTACACCAACCTGTACCGACAGATATCGCACATTTCGCTACCCGCTGCACCGAATGTGTCTCTGCGGCACGGGCACCCCGCACCTCGCAGGCCGGGAAGTGAACGAACGTTATCGCCAGCATCCCGCAACCGGCAGTTTCACGGTGGACACCGAGGGGGAAATCACACAGTGGGACAAGTTCACCGCGCACCGTTCCGCGTTCCCGCGGCACACGCGTCGCATGGACCTGCGGCGCACGGGCCACGGCCGGAGCCTGCGCAAGGAGAGCCGCTATCGGGTGGCCGCACCACCGCGCCGTCAGCGGGACGCCGCACTGGTGGGGCACAGGCGATGGCACGACAGCGGGGAGCCAGGCCCGTACGAGGACGGGGACTCCCGCCGCACCGACGGCGGAGAGCCACGACCCCGACGGCACGGAACCCCGTAGCGTAATCGGCGCCTCACGCACCGCACACGCACCGTCGGCCACCACCGTCACCGGCATCGCGGCTTTCCACGAGGGCACACGGGGGACAGAGCGGTCCTGCCGCGTGCCGACTGGAGGTCGGCCATTGATCGCCACCCGGGCGATGTCGCCCCTTCTCCCCCTCTGTCAGCGCCTGTTTCCGAGCAGACTGGCGGGACTCTCGCTGACCCTCCTGAAGGCGACGGCCCTGGAGATCGCGATCCTCGCCGGGCACCTCCTCCTCTACCCGTCCGGCATCACCCAGGAGCGCCGCACCGCACGCGCACTCCCCTCGCCCGACGCCGCCGCGTTGCCCACCGAGGCCAAGCCCCCGGTCGTCCTGCTGCACGGCTTCATAGACAACCGTTCGGTTTTCGTCCTGCTGCGCCGCAATCTCGCCCAGCACGGCAGGCAGCACGTCGAATCGCTCAATTACTCACCCCTGACATGCGACATCCGCACCGCCGCGGAGCTCCTCGGCCGCCACATAGAGGAGATCTGCGAGCGCACGGGCCATGACCGGGTGGACATCGTCGGGCACAGCCTCGGCGGGCTGATCGCGCGCTACTACGCGCAGTGCCTCGGCGGCGACCTCCACGTCCGCACCCTCGTCACACTCGGCACGCCACACTCGGGCACCCGTGTCGTCCCGCTCATGAACGCGCACCCGATCGTCCGTCAGATGCGCCCCGGCTCAGAGGTGATCGAGGAACTGCGCAGGCCCGCACCGGGCTGCCGTACGCATTTCGTGAGCTTCTGGAGCGATCTCGACCATCTGATGGACCCGCTGGAGACGGCGTGCGTCGACCACCCGGACCTGCTCGCGCAGAACGTACGGGTGAGCGGCGTCGGGCATCTCGCGCTGCCCGTGCATCCCGCCGTCGCCGCGGGAATACGGCAGGCGCTCGACATCGAGGAGACGGGATTCCGCGCCGCCGCCCACACCGGCGGCCTGACAGTGGCCTGACAGCCGTCGGACAGCCGCCGTATCCCTGCCCAAGAACCCCTCAACTTCGAACATTCATCGAACGCCAGGCCAAAGGCGTGCCCGCACTCCCCCGAAACACGGCCGAATGCCCGTTTCCCGCGAGGGGGAAACCTGCCGAAGATTGTCGCGCCCGCGTACCGCCGGGTACAGTCACCGCACTGCTCTGCCAGCCCCTGTTGTCGAGGCGAAAGAGAAGTTGGTGAACGACCGTCACCCGTCGGGGATCGCAACTCCCCCGGCTCCGGCTTCCGATGCCGCCTCGGCGCACTACGCGTCGTACGGCGGACAGGAAGCCCAGTACGGCGACTTCACCACGTACGACGGCTACACCACCACCGGTTTTGACACGGGCGCCACCGGCACCGGGAGCTACGCCACCGCGAGCTTCGCGACCGACCCCCTCTTCGGCGACATGCCGGGCAACGACAACGGCACGGGTACGACAGGTGCGTACGACGCCACGCAGTGGAGCACCGGCAGCCACCACACGCTGAACTACGACCCGTACGCGGCGCAGCACCAGGCCGCGTACGACACGGGCAGCTACGAGACGGCGACGTGGGCGAACGGTTACCAGCAGCTCGCCAACATCCCCGCGCAGCACCCGGGCCCCGAGGCCTCGGGCCAGTGGGACGCCACCGCCTGGCTCCAGCCCGAGCAGCCGCTCGACCAGACCCAGCAGTGGAGCGCGCAGGCCCAGGACACGGGCGCGTACGACGCCACGCAGTGGAACAGCGTCGGCGGCCACGACGCGTACGAGGCGTACGAGCACCCGCAGGGCGAGCCGTACGAACAGCAGCACCCGCAGGGCGAGCCGTACGAACAGCAGCACCCGCAGGGCGAGCCGTACGAACAGCAGCACCCGCAGGGCGAGTCGTACGAGCACCAGCCCGCGCCCTTCGCGCCCGAGTCCTTCGACCAGCAGGCGACCGCCACCTTCGAGCAGCTCCCGTACGAGCAACACGCCGCCGCGGAGGACGAGTTCGAGACCCCGGCGGACGAGCACGACGCCGTCGACGAGCGGGAGACGCCGCTGCTCGACGACATGGAAGAGATCATCCCGGCCCCCCGCCCCGCGTCGCGGGCCGCGTCCCGCTCTCGCCGCCGCACCCCCGCGAAACGTTCCGCTCTGCTGACCGTCGCCGTGCCCTCGGCCTGTGTGATGGGGGTCGCGGGGATCGCGGCGGCTTCCGTGGTCGACATCGGCGGGGACGACAGCAAGGACACGACGGCCAGCGCGGCCGACGCGACCTCCGTGAAGCCGTCCGCCGCCAACAACAAGCTGGACACCCAGCTCCAGAGCCTCTCCGCGGGCGCGGACGACTTCGCCGACCGGGCGAGCCGGACACAGGAACGTATCGACCTCAAGGCCGAGCAGGAGGCCGAGAAGAAGAAGGCGGCGGCGGAGGCGGCCCGCAAGGAGCGGCTGCGGCCGAAGTACGCGCTCCCGGTGACACAGAAGGGGCTCAGCGCCTACTTCGGGCAGGCGGGCATCAACTGGATGTCCGTGCACACGGGCATCGACTTCCCCGTCTCGTACGGCACGACGGTGATGGCCGCGACCGACGGGACCGTCCGGACACAGTGGAACAGCGCGTACGGGAACATGGCGATCGTCACCGCGAAGGACGGCACGGAGACGTGGTACTGCCACCTCTCCAGCTACAAGGTCGCGTCCGGCACCACCGTGAAGGCCGGTGACCCGATCGCGTTCTCCGGGAACTCCGGCAACTCGACCGGCCCGCACCTGCACTTCGAGGTCCGCCCGGCCGGCGGCTCGGCGATCGACCCGCTGCCGTGGCTGCGCAGCCACGGCCTGGACCCGACGTAGCAACGACGGCCCGGACCGACGTAGCAGGCAACGGCCTGGACCCGACGTCACCAACCGCCGGGCCCGGCCCGCACCGCCCTACAGCTTCTCCACCGGCGCATACCGCAGCAGCAACCGCTTCGGCTTCGGCTCCCCGAAGTCGACCGTCGCCTCCGCGTTCGCGCCCGTCCCCTTCACACCGACGACGGTCCCGAGGCCGAACTGGTCGTGCGTGACCCGGTCCCCGACCGCCAGCGAGACCACCGGCTTCTCGGAGGCGCCACGGCGGGTCGCGAACCCGGAGGCACCCGAGGCCGCGGACCGCGAGCGCGAGGACGACAGCGAAGCCGCGATCCCCGAGGCCGGACCCGACGACACGGGAGCCATCGCACCCGTGCGCTTCCACTCCAGGTGCGCGTCCGGGATCTCCTCCAGGAAGCGGGACGGCGGGTTGTACGAGGGCTGCCCCCACGCACTGCGCATGGACGACCGCGTCAGATACAGCCGCTCCCGCGCGCGCGTGATGCCCACGTACGCCAGGCGCCGCTCCTCCTCCAGCTCCTTGACCTGTCCCAGCGCGCGCATGTGCGGGAAGACGCCGTCCTCCATGCCGGTCAGGAAGACCACGGGGAATTCGAGGCCCTTGGCGGTGTGCAGGGTCATCAGCGTGATGACGCCGTTGCCGTCCTCCTCGTCCGGGATCTGGTCGGAGTCGGCGACGAGCGCGACCCGCTCCAGGAAGGCGGAGAGCCCGCCCGACGCCTCGCCCTCACCCTCGCCGGACTCCTGCTCGAACTCCAGGGCCACGGCGGCGAGTTCCTGGAGGTTCTCGATGCGGGTCTCGTCCTGCGGGTCGGTCGAGGCCTGCAACTCGGCCAGGTAGCCGGTGCGTTCGAGGACCGCCTCCAGGACGGTCGCCGGGCCCGCGCCGGACTCGACGATCGTACGGAGGTCCTCCATCAGCGTGTTGAACCGCTTGACGGCGTTCGTCGACCGGGCCGCCATCCCGTACGCCTCGTCGACGCGGCGCAGCGCCTGCGCGAAGCTGATCTTCTCGCGCTGCGAGAGGGCGTCGATCATCGCCTCGGCGCGGTCGCCGATGCCCCGCTTGGGGACGTTGAGAATCCGCCGCAGCGGTACGGAGTCCTCCGGGTTCGACAACACGCGAAGGTACGCCAGGACGTCCCTGACCTCCTTGCGCTCGTAGAAGCGGACGCCGCCGACGACCTTGTAGGGCAGGCCGACGCGGATGAAGACCTCTTCGAAGACACGGGACTGGGCGTTCGTACGGTAGAAGACGGCGACGTCGCCCGCCTTGGCCTCGCCCGCGTCGGTGAGACGGTCTATCTCGTCGGCGACGAACTGCGCCTCGTCGTGTTCGGTGTCGGCGACATAGCCGGTGATGTTCGACCCGGCGCCCGCGTTCGTCCACAGGTTCTTGGGGCGGCGCGACTCATTGCGCTCGATGACCGCGTTGGCCGCGCTGAGGATCGTCTGGGTGGAGCGGTAGTTCTGCTCCAGGAGGATCGTCGTCGCGTCCGCGTAGTCCTCCTCGAACTGGAGGATGTTGCGGATGGTCGCGCCGCGGAAGGCGTAGATCGACTGGTCGGCGTCACCCACGACGCACAGCTCGCCGGGGTCGCTGTCGGCGGGCCCCACGAGCTCCCTCACCAGCGCGTACTGCGCGTGGTTGGTGTCCTGGTACTCGTCGACCAGGACGTGGCGGAAGCGGCGGCGGTAGTGCTCGGCGACGTCCGGGAAGGCCCGGAGCAGGTTGACCGTCGTCATGATCAGGTCGTCGAAGTCGAGCGCGTTGGCCTCGCGCAGCCTCGACTGGTACATCGCGTACGCCTGGGCGAGGGTCTTCTCGAAGCCGTCGGCGGCCTGGGCGGCGAAGTCCTCCTCGTCGATCAGCTCGTTCTTCAGGTTCGAGATCTTGGCACTGAAGGACTTCGGCGGGAAGCGCTTCGGGTCGAGGTCCAGGTCGCGGCAGACCAGGGCCATCAGACGCTTGGAGTCGGCGGCGTCGTAGATCGAGAACGACGACGTGAAGCCGAGCTTCTTGCTCTCCCGTCGCAGGATGCGGACGCACGCGCTGTGGAAGGTCATCACCCACATCGCGTTCGCGCGCGGGCCGACGAGGTGCTCGACGCGCTCTTTCATCTCGCCCGCGGCCTTGTTGGTGAAGGTGATCGCGAGGATCTGGCCGGGGTGCACATTCCGCTCGGCCAGCAGATACGCGATCCGGTGCGTGAGCACGCGGGTCTTGCCGGAGCCCGCGCCGGCCACGATGAGCAGCGGGGCGCCGGAGTGCACCACGGCCGCGCGCTGATTCTCGTTCAGCCCGTCCAGCAGCGCTGCCGGGTCCACGGCAGGACGGTGCGCGCCGTCGCGGTAGTACGCGTCCCGGTCCGGCGGCACGTCGAAGCGGCCGCCGAACAGGTCGTCCGCAAGCGGCTCCGGCGTCCCGTCCTCGGGCGGCGGCGGGGGCTCTTCCTCGTGGGCCCCGGAGGGCTTGAGGTCCGCCAGGAAGCTGTCATCAAAGAGGCTGCTCATCGCTCTCCGAGTTTAGGCTCCCCCACTGACAGCCCGCCGCCACCCTGAAAACTCGACCGGAACTCGTGACGCGACTCGTGACGCGACTCGTGACCCGTCTCAGAAGCCGAGGATCTTCCAGACCTGGCCGCCCGGCGTCTTCGTACCCTCCAGAACCGTTCCGTTACGGTCGGCGATCGACCAGGCCGAGACGTAGACCTTCCCGTCGTACGGGTCCACGGCGACACCCGCGGGGAACGGCACCTTCACGTGCGTACGTTTCCCGTGCGCGACCTTGGTCACCAGACCCGCGAAGAGCTGGCTGACGTACAGGTCGCCGTTCTGGTTGAAGGCGATGCCGGTGATCGAGCCGAAGCCGGTCTTCCAGCCGAGGATCTTTCCGGTGGCGAGGTCGACCTTCCAGACGCGGGCGGTGGGCCTGGTGGCCTCGCCGTTCAGCTCGCCGACGTACAGGTTGCCGTCGGGGCCGAGGGCCAGCGAGGTCGGGACGGACTCGTGCTTGTCGTGGTCGGGGAAGACCGTGAAGGGGCGGGCCTTGCCCTCGGGCGAGACGGCCACCAGGTCGTTCCCGGCCGCGTCGGCCACGATCTTGCGGCCGTCGGGGAGCGCGAGGACGGCGTACGGGTTGGAGTCGACGGCCGTCTTGTGTGGGTTGTACTTGAGCTCGACGGCGGAGATGTCGGCGGCGATGGTCGCTTTGCCGGGCGCGACGCACAGGAGCTTGCCGAGCTTGTTCCAGGGCGGGCCGGTGGGCACCCCGGCCTCCGGCGGGGCCCAGGTCTCGACACCCCAGACGCTGCCATTGAGCGCGGAGACGCCGTCCAGGCCGGTCGCGAAGCCGCCGTCCTTGGCGGCGCCCGAGGGCAGCCCCTCCACCACCCGGTAGTGCTTCCAGGCGCCGCCGTCCCAGAAGACCTTGGTGACCGCGGCCGTGGTACCGATGCAGGTCTGGTCGCTCTCGGGCCCGGCGCCGATGCACTTCTTGCCTCCCCGGCCGGCCTCGGCGACGTACAGCTGCCCGTTGTCGTACGCGAGCTGGCGCGGGTTGTCGAGGCCGGTCGCGATGACGCGGACCACCGGTTTACCGCCTGTCCGCACGCCGGCGTGGCCGCCGGTGGCGCTCGCGGGCGCGACGGCCCCCGTGACGGCGAGAGCGACTCCTGTGGCGACGACGAGTGCCTTGCGCTTCCTCATGGCCGTATCCCCTCTGCCCCCACGGCGTCCGGCCGTGGCTGGCTGGAAGCTAGCGCCTCGAACCGGGCGGACGTCGCCACTCCGGACAAGTCACCACAGATCACTCCGGATTGACCGCGCGGGGTGATTCTCAGGGCTAAGGTCACGAAAATGTATCGGACATATCGAACATCAACCTTCACAGGAGCCACACGAGTTGGCTAGCGTGCCGGACAGGCCGCTCGACCCCCACCGGCGAACCGTCGCCGGGCCGTGCGGCCTCCGCCGAGTCCGGTGCGCCCCGTGGCAGCCGGAGCCGGGGACCCACCGACCTTGGGGTGAATCGGTCCGACTGCCCCGTGGGGCAAGGACCGTAGGGCAAACCTTCCGGAACCACCCGCCCGAACCCGACAGCTAACTCGGTAGGCGGATGACGGAAGGAGTCTCCTCTCTTGGCGTCGCATCGCACATGGCGTCCTGCGGGTACGCGCGTAGCAGGCATGCGGACCCCCGCCGCCCTCGCCACGGCGGCCCTCACCTCCGTGGCCCTGCTCTCCCAGACGGCGAACGCAGCGCCCTCGGCCGAGCCGAAGCCGAGCCTCGAAGAAGTCGAGAAGAAGGTCAACGACCTTTACCACCAGGCCGAGACGGCCACCGAGAAGTACAACGCGGCCAAGGAGAAGACCTCCACGCAGCGCAAGCGCGTCGACACCCTCCTCGACGACGTCGCCAAGCGCACCGAGAAGCTCAACACCGCGCGCGAGGAGCTGGGTTCGTTCGCCGCGGCGCAGTACCGCACCGGGGCCACCGCCCCCGACACCGCGACCCTGCTGCTCGCCGACGACCCGCAGGACTACTTCGACCAGACCCAGCTGATGAGCCGTCTGACCACCCGCCAGAAGGCGGCCGTCGACGACTACATATCCGAGCAGGCCGCCACCACGAAGAAGCGCGCGGAGGCCTCCAAGAGCCTGCAGACGCTGACCACGTCGCAGAACACGCTCAAGACGTCCAAGGCCGCCGTCCAGCAGAAGCTCTCCGCGGCGCGCGACATGCTCTCGCAGCTGACCGCCGAGGAGAAGGCGCGGCTCGCGGCGATCGAGAAGAAGAAGCAGGAGGAGGCCGACCGCAAGGCGGCGGAGCTGGCGCAGCAGCAGGCCGCGGCGGCCGCGAAGAAGGCGGCCGAGGAGTCGTCGAGCACCACGACCGGCTCGTCGGGCTCGACCACCACGGACTCCTCGTACGCCACCAAGGCCGCCAAGGCCATCGCCTTCGCCCGCGCCCAGATCGGCAAGCCGTACGTCTGGGGCGCGACGGGCCCCGGCTCGTACGACTGCTCCGGACTCACCCAGGCCGCCTGGAAGGCCGCCGGCGTCACACTGCCGCGCGTCACGACCGACCAGGTGAACGCGGGCACGACGGTCTCCCTCTCCGACGCCCAGCCCGGTGACCTGGTCTTCTTCTACGACGACATCAGTCACGTGGGCCTCTACATAGGCAACGGCATGATGATCCACGCGCCGAAGCCGGGTGCGTACGTCCGCGAGGAGTCGATCTACTACGCGGGGACCTCGATCATCCACAGCGTGGTGCGTCCGGCGTAACCCCTTTTTACGGTGCACGCGCGCGTGGGGCTTGTCATCCGGCCCACGCGCGCGTGCCCCGCGGGCAACCGGCCCGAAGATCCCTAGCATCGGCCCCATGCCAGCAGCCGTCTCCCCGCTCCGCACCTGGTGGGTCCAGCGACCGCCCGCCGCCGGTGGCGCCGTCATGGCCACCGGCATCATCTCGGTCGGGCTGTATCTGACCGGCTACGAGATCCTGTCGCTCATCGCCCTGGCCCTGGCATCCGCCGCCTGGCTCGCGCTCGCCACGGACTTCGCCGTACGGCTGCTGCGGGAGCGGGCGCGGTGGGTGGAGGAGGCGGGCACGCCCGCCGCGCTCACCGCCGTCGCGGCGACCACCGTGATCGGCACGCGGCTGTCCGCGCTGGGGTGGCAGGAGGTGGCCGAGGCGCTTCTCGCGCTGGCGGCCGTGCTCTGGCCGGGGCTGCTCTTCGTCGTCGTACGGCACTGGAAGCGTCGTATGTCCGGAGGGGTGTTCCTGGTGTGCGTGGCCACACAGGGGCTCGCGGTGCTGGGCGCCACGCTCGCCGCGGCCGTGGGAGCGGCGTGGCTCGCGCATGACGCGCTGGTGCTGTTCTGGCTGGGGATCGTCCTGTACGGGGTGGCGTTCGCGCACTTCGACATCCGCGAGGTCGCCGTGGGCGCCGGGGACCACTGGGTCGCGGGCGGCGCGCTCGCCATCTCGGCGCTGGCCGGGGCCAAGCTCATCGCCGCGCACCACGTGAACCCGTACCTGTGGAACGACGACGACAGCGGCGTCCTGCGCGCCGTGACCGTCGCGCTGCTCGTGCTCGACCTCGCCTGGTACGTCGTCCTGGGCGCCGCGGAGCTGGCCTGGTGGCGCCCGCGCTACGACGTACGGCGCTGGGCGACCGTGTTCCCGATGGGGATGACGGCGGTGGCGGCCCTGGCGGTCGCGACCGCCGTCGGCGATTCCTGGCTGAGGGGTCCGGGGCAGGTGCTGCTGTGGATCGCGGTGGCGGCGTGGCTGGCGGTCGCGGCGGGAGCCGTCAGGTCCACAACACGGCGATGAAGATGTTCGCGGTCGTCAGCAGGCCGACGAGTCCGAAGAGGCCCTTGTCCACCTTCTCGTCGTCCCGCTTCACGTAGACGAGGCCGAGGATCACGATCAGCAGGGCCAGCTTCACGCCGATCTTGATGGTGTTGACCGCGTTGTCGTCAGCCTGGTTGAGGCCGACCAGCACGACACCGGTGACCAGCATGGTCAGCGCGCCGTGCAGCATCGCGGGGACGAAGCGGGCCGTGCCCTTGCCCATCGCCTTCATCTGGGTGAGGAAGCCACCCAGGAGCGAGGCGATGCCGATGATGTGCAGGCCGACGAAGAAATGGATGAGTACGTCCATGAAGGCGGAGCCTAATCGGACGCCCGAGTCGCTCTTGTCACCGGCCCACCCCTTGTAACCCATAGCACCGGCGCACGCCCGGTTGTCCCGGATTCGCCGCATCGGTCATCGCACCGTGTGAATGCGATGAGGCCAGGCGGGGATCACGGTCACATACGGTCACTGGACGGTCCAGTGGCGCCAGTTCCGTACATGGCGTTACCGACACCACACTCCCAGGTTTAGCGTCCTCCTCCAGGTGACCGGCTCCCCACCGCCGCCCGGGCCAGGGGCGGCAGTCGGCCACCACCGCCGAGAAGGTCCGGCGGCGGCCCGCTCCCCCTGTGTGGGCCGCCGCCGGACGCGTCACCGCTTGACCGCGCTCCCCTCGCGGTCGTACGGAAGGATGTGGGCCCTCGTGGCAGCGCACCGCAAGCCCAGACAGCGCTCGCTCGGCGGAAACACGGCCCGCACAGCCGCCACGATCGCCCTCGCGGGCGCGGCGACGGCGACCGGCTTCGACGGAACCGGGCACGCCGATCCGCAGCTGTCTCCGGCGCAGGTGAAGGCCAAGGTCGACAAGTTGTACGAGGAGGCCGAGGTCGCCACCGAGAAGTACAACGGCGCCAAGGAGAAGGCCGACAAGGCTCAGGAGCGGCTGAATTCGCTGCGTGACGAGGCGGCACGCAAGGAGGACCGGCTCAACTCCGAGCGGGAGGCGCTGGGTTCGATCGCGGCGGCCCAGTACCGCAGCGGCGGCCTCGATCCCGCGCTGCAACTCGTCCTCTCCGACAATCCCGACCAGTACCTGGACGGGGCCGCGATCGCCGAGCGGGCGGGCAGCCGGCAGGCGACGGCCGTGGCGCGCGTACGCAAACAGCTCCGGGAGATCGAGCAGCTGCGCGGCGCCGCGCAGGTGGAAATCGCCTCGCTCACATCGCGGCAGGCGGAACTGAAGCGGCACAAGAAGACCATCAACGGGAAGCTCGACGCCGCGCGACAGCTGATGGCGAACCTCAGCAACGATCAGCGCGCGCAACTCGGACAGGCGGGGGGCGTCGGGCACGCCTCCCGCTCCTCGGCGCGCGACCTGGGCCCGGTGTCCTCGTCCGGAACCGTCCAGGCCCCCAACTCCCGTGCTGCCGCAGCCATTTCGTACGCCTACGGCAAGCTCGGCAGCCCTTACGTCTGGGGTGCCACCGGGCCCGACGCCTTCGACTGCTCCGGCCTGGCCCAGGCCGCGTACCGCTCCGCGGGCATCTCGCTGCCGCGTACGACCTACGCCCAGATCAACGCGGGCCGTCGCGTCTCACGCTCCGAACTCCTCCCCGGCGACCTGGTGTTCTTCTACTCCGGCATCAGCCATGTGGGCATCTACGTGGGCAACGGCCAGATGATCCACGCCCCCAATCCGACGGCGCCGGTACGGCTGGCTCCGATCGACGAGATGCCGTTCGCGGGGGCTACGAGGGTGGCGTGACCGTGTAGGTGCTTGTCTCCCCTCTCTCAGCGGAGTTCTCGTAGCGCGTCGCCGATCGCGGCCACGCCCTCGGCGATGGCCGTCGCCGGGGACGCGGCGTAACCGAGGAGCAGGCCGGGCGGACCCGGGCGCTGCCGGTGCCAGGACAGTGGGTGGGCCTTCACACCGCGGGCGAGGGAGGCGGCGGCGAGGTCGGTGTCCGTGAACGCCGGTGCCCCGCCTCCCTCGAAGGTGATCAGGAGGTGGAGCCCAGCCGCGGCCCCGTGGACGACCGCGCCCGGCAGCTGACCGCGGATCGCGGCGATCATGGCATCGCGGCGGCGACGGTGGCGCCGTCGCAACAACCGCACCTGCCGTTCCAGTTCGCCCGACTCCATGAGCCGGGCCAGTACGAGCTGGGGCAGGACGGCATTGCCGAGGTCGGCGAAGCGTTTCGCGGCCACCAGCGCGTCGCGGTGGCGTGGCGGCGCGAGCACCCAGCCCGTACGCAGCGCGGGGGCCAGCAGCTTGGACACGCTGCCCGCGTAGCAGACCCGCTCGGGCAGCATCGACCGCAGCGCGGGCACGGGCGGCCGGTCGTAACGGTGCTCGGCGTCGTAGTCGTCCTCCACGATCAGCCCGCCGTCTCCGGCCCACCGCATCAGCGCCCTGCGCCGCGCACCCCCGAGCACGACCCCGGTCGGGAACTGGTGCGCCGGCGTGAGCAACACGGCTCCGTGCGCCCGTAGTTCGTCCACCCGGAGGCCCTCGGCGTCGACGGACACGGGCGGCGTACCAAGTCCCTGCCGTTGCAGATGCTGCCGGACCCCGAGTGAGCCCGGGTCCTCCACGGCGATCTCCTCGACCCCGTCCTCGCGCAGCACCTGCCCGAGCAGCGCCAGCGCCTGCGCGGTCCCCGCGACGACGATCACCTCGTCCGGCTCGGCCCTGATCCCCCGGTTCCGCGCGAGCCAGTGCGCCACGGCCGCCCGCAGCTCCGGTGTCCCCCGCGGATCCCCGTACCCGAACCCCGACGCGGACAGGCCCCGCAGCACGTCCCGCTCGGCGCGCAGCCAGGCCGCTCGCGGGAAGGCGGTGAGGTCGGGAACGCCGGGCGAGAGGTCGATACGGGCCGGGGCGGAACGGATCCGGTCGAAGATGTCGTCGCCGGGCGCGGCGGTGAACATGCCGTCTGTCGACGGGAGTTGGCGGCCGTCACTCGGCGACAGACGGCGGTCGTCGCTCGCGGTGAGTTGGCGAGGTGCGCGGGGCGGCGCGCCGCCAGTGACGGCTGGGGTCGTACGCCAGGCGACAGGACGACGCCCTGGCTCCACCGGCTCCACCGGAATCACCGGCGCCGCCAGCACCACCGTCCCCTTGCGGCCCCGCCCCGCCACATGCCCTTCCTCCGACAGCCGCTGGTACGCCTCTGTCACCACCCCTCGCGAGACGCGGAGCTCGGCGGCGAGCACCCGGGTCGCCGGGAGCCGACTCCCCACGGGCAGCCGTCCGTCGGAGATCGCCCGCCGCAACTGCCCCGCCAGCCAGTCGGCACGGCCGCCGAACGGGGCGTCCCTGATGTCGAGTTGGAGAAAGTCGGATCCGGGACCCCGCCCGACGCCGACGCCAGCGCCGACGTCTCCGACTATGGCCCCTTCGACCTGACCCTCATTGGACCTGTCCACGGGACCATTCTCGGACGAGGCTCACCCCATGACCACACGCCCCGCGACCACACCACCCATGACCACACCACCCATGACGACACCACCCACGACCACGCCGATCGACTACGTACATGGTTACTCCGCCGACGAGACCCGTCGCCTGGGCGACCAGGCCGACACGCTGGCGGCGCTGCTGCACTCGGGCACGGCGTACCCCGCGGGCAGCAGGGTTCTCGAGGTCGGCTGCGGGGTGGGCGCGCAGACGGTGCACCTGGTGACGGCGAGCCCCCGGGCGCACTTCACTGCGGTCGACATCTCGGCCGATTCCCTCGCCCGGGCCCGCGCCCGCGTGAGGGACCACGCCCCCGACGCGCACGTGTCGTGGCACCAGGCCAACCTCTTCGAACTCCCCTTCCCCGACGCCGCGTTCGATCACGTCTTCGTCTGTTTCGTCCTGGAACACCTGGCCGCTCCGCTCCAGGCCCTCACCGCCCTGCGCCGCGTCCTGCGCCCCGGCGGCACCCTCACCGTCATCGAGGGCGACCACGGCTCCACGTTCTTCCACCCCGACAGCGCGTACGCCCACGCGGCGATCGACTGCCAGATCCAACTCCAGGCCACGGCAGGCGGCAACGCCCTGATCGGCCGCCAGCTGCACCCGCTCGTCACCGGCGCCGGATACGAGAACGTCGTGGTCCGCCCCCGTACGGTCTACGCGGACCGCTCCCGCCCCGCCCTGGTGAACGGCTTCACCCGCAACACCTTCATCGCCATGATCGAGTCCGTACGCGAAGACGCCCTCGCCGAGGGCCTGATGACCCCCGCCGACTGGGATCAGGGCCTCACGGACCTGCACCGCACGGCCACCGGTGACGGCACGTTCCACTACTCGTTCTTCAAGGCGGTCGCCATGAACCCCGGTGCTGCGACCGGCTAGACCAGCCGTCGCGCCGTGGCCCACCGGGTCAGCTCGTGCCGGTTCGACAGCTGGAGCTTCCTCAGTACGGCCGAGACATGCGACTCGACCGTCTTGACGGAGATGAACAGCTGCTTGGCGATCTCCTTGTACGCATAGCCGCGGGCGATGAGGCGGAGGACCTCGCGCTCGCGCTGGGTGAGACGGTCGAGGTCCTCGTCGACGGGCGGCGCGTCGGTCGAGGCGAACGCGTCGAGGACGAATCCGGCCAGGCGGGGCGAGAAGACCGCGTCGCCGTCCTGGACGCGGAAGATGGAGTCCACCAGGTCCGTGCCGGTGATCGTCTTGGTGACGTACCCCCGGGCGCCGCCGCGGATCACGCCGATGACGTCCTCCGCGGCGTCCGACACGGACAGCGCGAGGAAGCGGACGGGCTGCTCGGCGTCGCCCATCAACGGGGCGCAGCGGCGCAGTACTTCGACACCGCCGCCGCCCGGCAGATGGACGTCGAGCAGGACGACCTCGGGCCGGGTGGCCGTGATGACGGTGACCGCCTGGTCGACGTCGGCGGCCTCGCCGACCACCTCGACGCCGGTCCGCTCGGTCTGCCCGATCTCGGCCTGCACGCCCGTACGGAACATCCGGTGGTCGTCGACGAGCACCACCCGCGCATGACGCCCGCCCTGGGCGCCGGCCGACCCGGCGGCGTCCGCGGACTCTCCGGATACGGCGGCCGAAGCGGTCTCCTCAGCAGAACTGCCGGACTTCACAGGTCCGTTCGCGTCGCTCATGACGTCTTCTCCGCCCTCTCCATTTCCAGCTCGACCTCCGTACCGCCGTCCGGCACCGCGCGCAGTCGCGCCGTGCCGCCGTTGCGCTCCATGCGGCCGATGATCGATTCTCTGACGCCCATGCGGTCGGCGGGTATCGCGTCCAGGTCGAAGCCGGGACCCCGGTCGCGGACGGACACGAAGACCGTCCTGCCCTCGACTTCGGCGTATACCTGTACCGCGCCGCCCTCGCCACCGTACTTGGCCGCGTTCACCATCGCTTCCCGCGCGGCCTGCATCTGTGCGGTCAGGCCGTCGTCGAGCGGGCAGTCGCCGACTATGACGACCTCGATGGGGACGCCGTGCTTGTCCTCGACCTCGGCCGCATTGCGCCGGACGGCCTCGGCGAGGGTGTCGGGCTCGTCGGCCTCGTCCTTGCCCGTGCCCTCCGGCTTGTAGAGCCAGGCGCGCAGGTCGCGCTCCTGGGCGCGGGCCAGCCGCCGCACCTCGTTGCCATTGTCCGCGTTGCGCTGGATCAGGGTCAGGGTGTGCAGCACGGAGTCGTGGACATGGGCGGCGACCTCGGCCCGCTCCTGGGCGCGGATACGCATCAGGCGCTCCTCGGAGAGGTCCTGTGTCATCCGGACGAGATAGGGGCCGGCGAGGAGCGCTATGCCGACCAGGACCGCGAGCGCCGCCTGGAGGACGGAGCCGAGGTGGGCGGCCGAGCCCTGGAGCACGAAGATGCCGGTCACGCCCGCGGTGACGAGGAGGACACCGGCCGCGGAACGCAGCAGCGTGAGCGTACGGCGGCGGCGGCCGACCTCCACCCAGCGGGCCCGCCGCGCGTTGTCCGCCTGGCGCCAGACCAGGGCGACGCCCGCGCCGACGAGCACGGTCGGCCACAGATACGCCTTGGCTCCACCGCCGAGGTTCACATTGCCGACGAAGACCATGGCCACGACGACCATGAGGAGCAGCGCGACGATCTGGCCCTTGTCCGGCTTGCGGGCGACGAGTCTGCGGCGGCCGTCGGGAGCGGTCTCGGTGGTGAAGGCCGGGGTGCGCCCGGAGCCGACCCCGCCGACGCCGAGCGGCACGAAGAACCAGAACGCGGCATACAGCAGCGCCCCCAGTCCGTCCGCCATGAACAGACCGACGAACACCAGCCGCACCCAGATCACGGGCAGCCCGAGATGCCCGGCGAGCCCTCGCGCCACGCCCCCGAGCCAGCGTCCGTCGCTGCTGCGGTAGAGCTTGCGCGGGGGCCGCGGGTCGTCGAGAGGCACTGCTGCGGCTTCCGGCATGCCATCGATGTTCACACGCCCGGCGGACCCGGGCATCAGGGTCGACCCCCGAGACTCCCCTGATCTTCATCCGCAACGTTCGAGATCTTCGTCCACGGCCTTCGAGCAACCGGTGATCGAACAGTCCCCCCGCCCCCGTCAGGGCCGATATCAGGGTTCGGCCAGGGTCATCCCGACTGCCGTCTCGCCTCCCCGCCCGTCACCATGGACACATGACAGATCAGCAGCACGCGGCAGCGGAGCCGGACCCCGGCCCCGGCCCCGGCCCGGGCGCCCCACCACCGGGCACCGGGCCGCGGGACGCCGTGCCGCCCGCCCCGGACCCCGCCAAGGGTGAGGAGCCGCGCGCGCACGAGAACCCGGCCGCGCCCGAGGCCCCGCGCAAGTTCCGGCGCGACCGTCGGCAGAAGATGCTGGGCGGGGTGTGCGCCGGTCTGGGGCGGCAGTGCGACATGGACCCGGTGATCTTCCGGATCGTGCTCGCGGTGCTCGCCGCGACCGGAGGCATCGGCCTCATCTTCTACGGCTTCGTCTGGCTGTTCGTCCCCTCCGACGACGAGGAGGAGAACGAGGTACGGAAGCTGCTGACCGGCCGGGTCGACGGTCAGGCGCTGACGGCCGTGCTCTTCGCGCTGGTCGGCTGCGGGGTGTTCCTCTCCATGCTCAACAACGGCGGGGTGCTGACCTTCGCCGTGGTCCTCGCCCTGCTCCTCGCGGGCGCGGGGTTCTGGTCGCAGCAGCGCGGCGCCCCCGACCCCGACCCGCTGGCCGCCCAGGCCGTCGCCGACGCCCCGCCGGAGGCGCAGGCACCGCCCGTCCCCGCCTCCTACCCCTCCTGGTGGCGCGACCCGATCGTCAAGGACGGATCGCATGTGGGCGGCACCGGCTATCTGTGGGGACCGAAGGACACCCGGGACCGGGATGTCGCGGCGGCGGTCAACATCGCCCGCGGCACGACCCGCCAGGACATACGCGTGCCGCAGGAGCCGAAGACGCTCGGCCCGCGCCGGATCGGCGGCTGGGTGTTCCTGCTCGCGCTCCTCGCCGGCGGCCTCGGCACGGGCCTGACCTGGGACGACCAGGCGCTCGGCACCAGCCTGCAGACCGGCCTGGCCTGTGCGCTGATCGTGTTCGGCGTGGGCATCGCGATCAGCGCGTTCCTGGGGCGTACGGGCGCGGGATCGATCTTCCTGGCCGTGATCACGGCAGGCCTGCTGGCCGCGTCCGTGGCACTGCCGAAAGACATCAGCACCCACTGGATACGCACCGAGTGGACCCCCACCGCCACGGCCGACGTGCAGAAGAAGTACGACCTCGGCACGGGCGTGGGCACCCTGGACCTGACGCACCTCGACCTCACCAAGGGCCAGACGGTGACGACGAGTGCCGAAGTGGGCGTGGGCCGGCTCAAGGTGGTGGTCCCTAAGGACGCGACCGTAAAGCTGAACGTCGAAGTGGGCGTAGGAGACATCCAGTTGCCGGGCGACGGCAAGAGGGACGTGGACGTGGCAGCGGGCAAGCACAAGAAGGTGACGCTGTCGCCGTCGACGGGCGTCAAGAACGGCGGCACGCTCGACCTCGACCTCCAGGTCGGCGTGGGCCAGGCGGAGGTGAGCCGTGCTGCGTCATGAGTTCCAGCCGGGAAAGCTGGTCGCGGGCTTCTTCCTCACCCTCGCGGGTGTCATCTACGCAGGTGACGCGGGCGGCTGGTGGGACACCCCGTGGTTCGTCATGATCCCCGTCGTCACGGGCGGCCTCTGTCTGGCCGGCGCGGCGGCGTTCCTGACCCATGGCATACGCCGACGCCGCTCGGCCCGCCGGGACCCAGCGGCTCTGGGCTAGCGGTAGCTCCCGGCGCGTTGCCTGCGCCGGGCCCGTAGGGCGGCGTCCACGGAGAAGACCGAGGCACCCGCGAGGACCAGGGGCAGCCAGGCCATCAGGTAGGCGAGGTCATTGCCGTAGTAGTACGGGTCGGAGGCCCAGCTCACCGTGAGCCACAGGCTGAGGGAGATGAGCGCGCCGCCCAGCGCGGCGAGACGGGCCAGCAGGCCGATCAGGGTGCCGATGCCGACGGCCAGTTCACCGAAGGCGATGGCGTAGCCGAAGCCGACGGGGCTCTTCAGCGAGAGGTCGACGAGCGCCGGGATCGCCGAGGAGTCGCGCACCGTGCGCATCATGTCGCCGATCGATCCGGACCCGGAGTCCTTCATGAAGGCGCTGTTGGTGAGTTTGTCCAGGCCGGCGTAGATGAAGGTGACGCCGAGGAAGACTCGTAGGGGCAGCAGGGCGTACCGGGTGGCGGTGTCCCGCCAGTCCCGCCCTCCGTCGAGGTAAGGGGTGTGAGTGTCCGTCCGCATACCGTGAGTCATCGCTCTCCGCCGCCTTTCGCCCGCGTGCCGTTGACCCCTCAACAGACCATACGTACGACAGTTGGCCCCCGCTCAACCCTCGGGGGCCCGTTTTCCCAGCTTTGGCCCAGCGAGCCCCCCTCTACCCCAGGAATGCCGCGGTGGTCGCCACGTACCGAGCAGCGACGTTCGCGCCCGCGCAGTGAGCCGGCTGACGCCCAATCCCCCACGCACCCGCACCCGCCGACGCACGGAAGGGACCGTGCCGGCGCTGACGCCCAATCCACCACGCCCCCGCAGCCGCCAGACCGGAAGGGGCCGTGGCCGGGGCTAACACCCAAGCGCCCACGCACCCGCAGCCGCCAGACCACGGAAGGGGCCGTGTCGGTACATCAAATGCCCGCAGCCGAACGGATCCAAAAAAGACAGCACCCTTCTCACCCACAGCCGATCCGTTCGGATGCGGGCGGATGTACCGGCGCGGCCCCGACCCACCACCGAACGGCAGGCGACCCGCCACCGACCCGCAGGCGCCCCCGGCAACAGGCGACCCACCACCGACCCGCAGACGCCACCCCCGGCGACAGACGACCCACCAGAGCAACGCCCCTCAGTCCGTCACATCGATAACGCTCCGATTCGTCTCGACTCCCGCCGCAGTCACCACCTGCACCTCAACCCTCCCCGGCTCCACATCCACCGGCACAGGCACAGTGAGCACCGCGTCAGTGGGATTGCTGAACCCTCCGGTCACCGGCACCAACGGCACATGCACATGCACGGCGCCGATCCGGACGACCATCCGGGACAGCCGGTCCGCGGTCTGCGCGCCGGGCGGCACGAACCCGGCGCCCCGGATCTCGATGTCGTCCCCGGTGCGGATGGGCGCGTCCAGGTCGCCCGCCTCCCGGGCGCGGACAACGGAGAGGATCACCGGACGGCCACCCTCCGCATACTTCCCGGCGATATACGTAGCCGCCGACACCAGCACCAGCAACGCCAGCCCCCACGGCAGATCCGGCAACTGCGCGGGCCGCCGCGCCAGCCGCACCGCCGCGAACAGCAGAGCCACGCCGCCGATCACGACGTACTGGAGGTCGGCGAAGGTGCCCCGCCCGGAGTCGTCGGTCAGCAGATCGGCGGCCCGCGGCCGGTCCGCGCGCACCTTCTGCAGGCGCTGTCCCAGCACCCGCAGCCCCACCACCCGCCGCACCAGCACCGCGACCCCGCACACCACGGCGACGACCGTCACCACACCCGCGCCCCGCGCGAGTTCGAGACCGGCGATCAGCTCGTCCCGGTTCCCGTGGGCGGAGGCCACGGCCAGTTGCCCCACCAGCACGAGCACCGCGAACACCACGAACAGCACCCAGCCCGCCGCCACGGCACGCGAGGTGGAGAGCCGGTTGTCCTCGCCGATGACCGGAGCGAGCACACCGCCGCGCGCCCGGTGCCAATACCCCGCACCCGTCAGCAGCCCACCCACCAGCACGGCAGCCAGCAGCCCCGACGTCCGCGCGGCCGTCCACCCCGCACCGATCGCGGTGAGCGCCTGCACCAGGAGCAGTACGCCGGCAACTCCCCACACCGCACAGGCCGTACGCGACCACAGCCGCCCCAGCCACGCCTCGCCCTCGACCCGCCCGCGTTCGGCGACGAGGTCCGCGGACTGGGTCAGCTCGTCCGAGACCCACTGCCGGGACGCGGACGCGGAGTGCGCGACGGCGGCGGGCAGCCCCTGCCCGGACGCCAACTCGTCGCGCTTCGCGAGGAATTCGGCGACGGCACGCCGATGCCCCTCGCGCGCCCCGTGCGGACAGTCTCCGCAGGTGCAGCCACCCTCATGCGCGCCCTGCCCGGAACCCGACCCGGCGCCGGACCCGGCACCACGTCCCGCACCGCGCTCCGCGCCGTGTCTCGCCTCCTGCACCGCCACGCCCGCTGCCGCCTTCCCTGCGCCGAAAACTCCCGTGCGGCCAGACCTTCCGTACGCCTGACCGCCGTACAACTGCCTGCCGTACAACCGCCTGCCATACAACTGCCTGCCGTACAACTGCCTTACAACTGCCTCGCGATGACAGCGAATTGTGCCGTACGAAACAGGGCCCGCGTCCGGCAGGTCTGGTCAGCGTGGGTGAAGCACGAGCCCCCGTGTTGACCCGGCTGCGAGAATTTCCCTATGGCCGAGATCATCCAGCGCGACGGGACCTGGGCCTTCGACGGCAGCACGGTCAGGATCACGCCGGGGCTCCACCGCTCCGTGCCGCTGTTCCGGCAGACGTACGGAGAGGTCGCCGTTCCCCTGGAGGCGATATCAGGCATCGTCTACGAACCCGAACGCAAGCGCGGCCGGCTGCGCCTCAGGCTCCGCGAGGGCGCCGACCCGCTCCTCCAGGCGACCGGGGGCCGGCTGCCCGAGGCGGCGGACCCCTACAAGCTCACGGTCGACATCGACCGTTCAGGGGTCGCCGAGTACGTCGCCGAGGAGATCCGCCGCGCGCTGCTCCTGGACCAGATCCCCAAGGAACCGGCGAAGACCTATCTCCTCTCCGGCCCGCCCGTCCCGGTGTCCGTGCGTTCCAGCGACGGCACGGTCTCCTTCGACGGCGCGCAGGTGCGGATCGACTGGGCGGACACCTCCGACCGGGTGAAGCGGGCGACGGGCCCGCGGATCATCGCCGTCGGCGACCTCGCCCAGGTCGAGTGGCTGCCCAACTCCGGCTACGAGGACGGCTTTCTGCGCTTCGTGACGCGCGAGACGGTGTTCTCCAAACTGCCGCCCGAGAAGGACCCGTACGCCCTCGATCTGTGGGGCAGCGCCCGCCGCGACCTCCTCACGGCGCTGGTCGCCACCGCGGTCACCGCACGGCTGCCGCATCCGTCGACCCGGGCGGGCGAGTACGTGGACCACCCCCGACTCGCCGCCGCCGTACCGGCACAGTCCGACCATCACGACGTACTCCTGCGCCGTCTGCGGGAGTTGGGCGAGCTGCACCGCGACGGCGTACTGACGGACGAGGAGTTCGCGGCGACGAAGGCGGCGGTCCTGCGGGGCTTCTGAAACCCCCGACCCCCGACCTCCGACGTCCGACCCCCGCCCCCGATCCCCGACTCCCCACCCCCGTACTGCGAGATGCTACGAGAGCAGATCCGGCTCGCTGCGGCTGACGTCCTGCCACAAGGGCTGGTAGTTGATCCACGCCACCAGGTCGCCGCCGAGCTGTTCGCGCGTGGCGACGGCTTGCTTGTGGTCGATGAGGATCGGCCGTCCCGCGGCCTGCGCGGTCAGCTGTACCTGGCTGGAGCGTTCCATGGACAGGAACCACCAGGCCGCGGCGTCCACCGAGTCCCCGACCGTCAGCAGCCCGTGATTGCGCAGCACCAGCGCCTTGCGGCTGCCGAGCGCGGAGGCGATCCGGCGGCCCTCCTCGGCGTCCACGGCGACACCGGTGTACGCGTCGTACAGCGCGTGGTCCTCGTAAAAGGCGCAGCTCTCCTGTGTGATCGGATCGAGCAGGTCGCCGAGCGCGGACAGGGCGCGCCCGTGCACGGAGTGGCAGTGGGCGACGGCGACGACGTCGGGGCGGGCGGCGTGGACCTGGGCGTGCACGGTGAACGCCGCCTGGTTCACGTGGTAGCGGCCCTCGATCACCTGCCCGTCCTGGTTGGCCATGACCAGGTCGCTCACGGTGACGTGCTTGAACGGCATCCCGAAGGGGTTCACCCAGAAGCAGTCGCTGTACTCCGGGTCGCGCGCCGTGATGTGCCCGGAGACCCCGTCCTCGAATCCGAGCCGCCCGAAGAGCCGCAGCGCCCCGGCCAGCCGTTCCTTGCGGTGCCGCCGCTCGTCGTCCGGCGACTCGTGCATCGGCGGCATGGCGAACCGCAGCTGGTCGGTGGGTCGGGGCAGGGGCGGGGTGGGCCCGTGCATATGTCCTCCAGCACTGGCGTGTTCGGTACGGAGCGGAAGTTACCCCCGGTCAGCGCAGGAGAACAGAGCAGTTCGGTGAAGAGATGAGCACAACCGTGGCCCGGGGTCACTTGTCTGCCTGGATGAATCGGTTCCCCGTACCCAGGAGGCACGCATGAACCGCGCGGAGCGGCGGATCCTCATCCTCCGCCGGCAGCTCGCGGAGCGGGACTTCGCCGTCCTCAGCGATCTCGGCGGCTCCCCGCGCCGACTCGCGGTGCTCACGTACGTCGCCGAGCGGCACGGTTTCCGCTATGCGGAGGCGCACCGGGTGGGCCGGGCACTGCAGGTCCACCTCGTACGCGTCGTACGGGCCGAGCCGGCGGACACGCGACCGCAGGACTCGGGCTCGGTCCCGGGGCTGCGGCCCGGCACGCTCAGACCGCTGCCGGAGGCGGCACCGGCGGTACGGCTGATCAGGGATCGAATCGAGCTCGACGCCATGGCCGGCGATCTGAGCGTGCGGTACCGGGCGGCGATCGTGACCGGCTGCTCCGCCTTCATCTCGCTGTGCTCTCTCGCCGCCGGCTGGCAGGCGACACTCGTCTGCTTCTTCGGCGTGGACGCCATCTTCATGGGCTTCCTGTGTCTGGACGTCGTCCGCCGCCGCAGGATCGCGCGCCGCGTCCAGGCGGCAGTCCCGATGTCCGGCTGACAAGGGCCAAAGAAACCAGACAAAAGATGTCGGGTATCCACGCCACACTCTCCGTATGACGTCGAACTGGGCAGCCTTCACCACCGCCGAACCCGACCTCGCCGAGAAGATCGAGAACCGCTTCGGAAGCTTCACCCACCACGTCCTCGCGACCCTCCGCAAGGACGGTTCGCCGCGGACCACCGGCCTCGAAGTCCGTTTCCTGCACGGCGAGCTGTGGCTCGGCATGATGCCGAACTCCCTCAAGGCCCTCGACCTGCGCCGCGATCCGCGCTTCGCGCTCCAGGCGAACCCGGGGCCGGGCACGGAGATGGCGGGAGGTGACGTCCGGATCAGCGGACGGGCGATCGAGGTCGAGGACTCCGCGGCGAAGGCCGCGTACGTGAAAGAGGTGGAACCGCCGGAGCCGTTCCACCTCTTTCGCACCGAGTTGACGGAGGTCGTACGGACCTACGTCGAGGACGACACGTATCTCCTCGTCGAGATCTGGACGCCTGGCGAGCCGGTGCGCACGCTCAGGCGGACCTGAAGGGCGGGATTACTCCCACTCGATGGTGCCCGGCGGCTTCGACGTCACGTCGAGGACCACTCGGTTGACGTCCGCGACCTCGTTGGTGATCCGGGTCGAGATCTTCGCGAGGACCTCGTACGGCAGCCGCGACCAGTCGGCGGTCATGGCGTCCTCACTCGACACCGGACGGAGCACGATCGGGTGGCCGTAGGTCCGGCCGTCACCCTGGACACCCACGCTGCGGACGTCCGCGAGCAGGACCACCGGGCACTGCCAGATGTCGCGGTCGAGGCCGGCGGCCGTGAGCTCCTCGCGGGCGATGGCGTCGGCCTCGCGCAGCAGGTCCAGGCGCTCCTTGGTGACCTCGCCGACGATACGGATGCCGAGGCCGGGGCCGGGGAACGGCTGGCGCTGGACGATCTCCTCCGGCAGGCCCAGCTCCTGGCCGACCATCCGGACCTCGTCCTTGAACAGCTTGCGCAGCGGCTCGACGAGCTCGAACTCGAGGTCCTCGGGGAGGCCGCCCACGTTGTGGTGGGACTTGATGTTGGCGGTGCCGGTGCCGCCACCGGACTCGACCACGTCCGGGTAGAGCGTGCCCTGCACCAGGAAGGCGACGTCCTCGCCCTCCGCGGCCTCGGCGATGATCTCCGCCTGCGCCTGCTCGAAGACCCGGATGAACTCCCGGCCGATGATCTTCCGCTTCTCCTCGGGGTCGGAGACCCCGGCCAGCGCGTCGAGGAACCGCTCCTGCGCGTCGACGACCTTCAGCTGTACGCCGGTGGCCGCGACGAAGTCCTTCTCGACCTGCTCGGTCTCGCCCTTGCGCATCAGGCCGTGGTCGACGTACACACAGGTCAGCTGGGAGCCGATGGCCTTCTGCACGAGGGCGGCGGCGACGGCGGAGTCCACACCGCCGGACAGACCGCAGATGGCGCGCTTGTCGCCGACCTGCTCGCGGATGAGGGCGACCTGCTCGTCGATGACGTTCCCGGTCGTCCAGTTCGGCTTGAGGCCCGCGCCGCGGTACAGGAAGTGCTCGAGCACCTGCTGGCCGTGCGTGGAGTGCATGACCTCGGGGTGGTACTGGACCCCGTACAGCTTCTTCTCGTCGTTCTCGAAGGCCGCGACCGGGACGACGTCCGTGGAGGCGGTGACGGTGAAGCCCTCGGGGGCGGCGGAGCAGGCGTCTCCGTGCGACATCCACACCGGCTGCTCGTCCGGGGTGCCCTCGAAGAGGGTGGAGCCGGGCTTCGAGACGTGCAGCGGCGTACGGCCGTACTCGCGGGCGCCGGTGTTGTCGACCGTGCCGCCGAGGGTCGTCGCCATCAGCTGGAAGCCGTAGCACATACCGAAGACGGGGACGCCGGACTCGAAGATCTCGCGCTCCAGGCGCGGGGCGCCCTCCGCGTAGACCGACGAGGGGCCGCCGGAGAGGATGATCGCCGCCGGGTTCTTGGCGAGCATCTCCGCGACCGGCATGGTGCTCGGCACAATCTCGCTGTACACCCGGGCCTCGCGGACGCGACGGGCGATGAGCTGGGCGTACTGCGCACCGAAGTCGACGACCAGGACGGTGTCGGGGGCGGCGGGGGGCGCTGATGACACGGGTTGCCTTCCGGCGGTGAGCGAGGGGTCTGTGCTGCCGATTCTACCGGGGGCCGGGGAGGTGGTGCGTACGACAGGTTTCCGCCCCCCCGCCCCTACCCTTCCCGTACCTGGGGGCTCCGCCTCCAGACCCCCGTATCGCGCTTCGCGCTCGTCCTCAAACTCCCCCACTCTCGGCTTCTCCCCCATGAGCGGGGGGACCCCCACGACGGGCTGAAAGATGCCACCCGGGCTTGGCCAAGCGCCGCCCCCCATGCATACTGGCCTCATGCTCACGCAGACGACCTTCACCTTTACCTATGGCAACCGGCCCACCGGCTGCCATGGTCGTGCTGCTTGAGCAACTGACAAGCGACTTCCCAGGCGCCCCGGGCCGACAAGGCCCGGGGCGTCTGCCGTTTCCGGACCTTGCCGCTCCGGGGCACCCCTTCCATCAAGGAGCCCCACCATGGCCGACGTACTCGACAAGACCGGCGCCCGCACCGACGAGGCCGCCGACGTGATCACCGGCGCCCGTGAGCGCATCGACGCCCTCGACGACCGGATCATCGGTCTGGTCCAGGAACGGATGGCCGTCTCGGCGGTGATCCAGGAGGCCCGGATCTCCTCCGGCGGCCGCCGGGTGAACCTCTCGCGCGAGATGGAGATCCTCGGCCACTTCAGGGACGCGCTGGGCAAGCCGGGTACGTCGCTCGCCATGACGCTGCTGGAGCTGTGCCGCGGCCGCATCTGAGTCGGGCTACGACGGACGTCCGGGGCACCTACGTTCGTATGCCCTCTCACCCGTACGGCGCGTGACCGGGGCGTCGAGGGCTTCGTTGGTCCCGGTGTCCGTGTCAGCCAGGGGCGGGCCCGAAAGAACCACGCGTGGCTCCGCTGGAGCGATGAGACGTACGGATCGTGCCGTGCGTCGTGGGACCTCGCTCCAGGGTTGTGACCGGACGGCAGGGGACAGCAGCCCGGTCACTGAAGAGAACGGCCGGCTCCGGGGACGCCCGGAGCCGACCGGCGGAATCCGTTCAGAGGTGGTCCAGGCGGTTGCGGAGGCCGTCGCCCATCCAGCACGATGCAGGAACGGCCCCAAGTCCCAAACCAGACAACCGCATTCGTTCTGTACGGCGTGGACGGCATGGACGGCCCGGATCATCATGGGACGACCCGTTCTGTACCGCCTGACCGCCAATGGTCGACACCATGTGCGCGCCCCGAGTGCGCCGGGGCGCGCGACCGGCGGTCGCCCAGACCCGGCGGCGCACCCCCCGGCGCCGCTCCCCAGGCACCGGCGCTGCCCTGACGTCGGTGCTGACGAAGAAGGGCCCCGCGGACCATCCGTCCCCGCGGGGCCCTTCGCCATGGTCAGGTACGGGACACCGTTCCGCAGCTGCCGGGGCGGTCCGTGTCGAGGCCCTGGCTGCGGTCGTACGGGTCTGTCGTCGGGCCGGAGGGCGGCGTGCCCGTGGGCTCGGACGACGCGAACTGCGGGTGCAGATAGCCGTCGTGGGTCTCGCAGGCCACGTTTCCGTGGCGCGCGTCGTAGGACAGCAGGGTCAGCCTGCCGGGAGTCACCTTGTAGCGGGCGGGGTCGGGGATCTCGAGGTCGAGGACGCGGCGCACGATGGTGCGGGTCACCTCGGTCGAGCCGTCGGTCCTGACCAACGGATAGACAAAGGTGTAGTCGGCGTGGACGGCGACGGACGCGTGCTCGCCCTTGGTGAAGGTCATACGGCCGCGCGTCTTGACCACGTCCCCCACGAGCCGCACCTCGTCGGGGTCGAAGCGGCTGAACATCAGAAGAGGATCGTGGTCCTCGTCCGGTGCGCGCAGGGACGCGTTCAGGCGGTCGAGGACGTCCGGTTGCAGGGGGTCGAGGACCGCCAGTGCGGCCTTCGGGCTCCCGCCGCGCAGGGTCTTCGGATCGAGGTTCGCGCCGACCAGCAGCTTCTTGGTCTGCCGCAGCGCCAGCTCCACCCGGTCCTTCGACACCGAGCCGACCGGCGCCGCCTTCGGCAGGACGATGCCGGCCGCGCCGTCGGCGTACCGCAGGGCCGGGGAGCCGGCGAACGGCTCGTCGAGCGTGGGGGTGTCCGGGTCGGACGACGAGGGCGGGGCGGTCGGGGGCGCGGTCTCCGCGGGGAGCGGCGACGACGCGGCGCGCTCGTCCGAGGTGGCCGTGCCGAAGGGGTCGCCGGGCAGCAGGGACGGTTTCATGGCCACGATGGCGAGAGCGACCGCCACGGGGACGCCGATGACCGCCCACAGGCGCCGCCGCCGAGCCGCGCGCCTGTCCTTCTCCCGCCAGGCGGGACCGGCACGCCAGCCCTCGGGCACGTCACCGCGCGTCTCCCGCTCCCGCAACCGCTCGCTCACCATGCGGGCCCGCGCGGACGGCTCCTTCGGCGCCGAGGCGCGTATCTCGCGCTCGGTGTCCTGGGCGAACTTCTCCCACACGTCGTCGGATATGGACTCGGACGGGGACGATTCGGCTCCCGCTTCGCGAGCGGGTTCGGACTCTTCGGACGGTTTATCGGCCACCGTTGGCTCTACCTGCCCTTTCGGTCGGATCGCGAGCTGATCGCAGGGAGTTCCGAATCAGCGATGATTTTCAGAAAGGGAACATTCTTAAGGCGAGTTACTGAGGGTGCACAAGGTGTTCATGGGGTTCCGCGATTCCCAAGTGATGACAGTCACATGACAATCCGCGACGAACGGGACGCCGGGCACGGGGCAACTCGGCGCGTCGGCGGCCCCGGCCCACCGTGCGGGCTGCGCCAACTCGGCACGTGACGCAGCCCACATAAAAATCCTGTGAGTGAGGGGACAACCATTCACGGGCTTCCCGGGTCACACCTGCAGAACCAACGGCCACACCCGCGCCCCACACGCGGAGGCCTCACCCACTCAGTGCCGCGGCGTCGCGGCGCACCGGACTTTCCGAGGTCTTCATGAAGCTTCGCCGTGCCCTGGCCGTTGCGGCCGCGACGGCTGCCATAGCCCCACTGGCGCTGCTGTCGGCGCCGGCCGCGTTCGCGACCGGGGAGAGCGAGTCCCCTGTCGCCACTGAGAGCGTCTCCGCTTCGCCGGCTGAGACGCAGAGCGAGAGCCCCTCCGCGTCGGCGACCGAGTCGGAGAGCTCCGGCGCGTCGGCGTCCGCGACCGAGTCGCAGAGCTCCAGCGCCTCCGCCTCGTCGTCGGAATCCGCTTCGGCGTCTGCGTCCGCGTCGGCGAGCCAGTCCGCCTCCGCGTCGCCGAGCCCGAGCGAGAGCGCCCCGGAGGAGGATGTCTGCGTCGACGAGAACGGCGACGACATCACCGAGCTGAGCGCCGACCTCAGCAGCAGCCTTTCGGGCCTGCCCGACACGATCGTCGCGGGCAGCGGCTGGACCAACTTCAAGTTCAACGTCTCCAACCACGGCGACAGCGCGATCACGGACATCAAGCCGCTGATCGGTGTCGCGGCGATCGGCTGGGACGAGAAGGACTACTCCGGCGAGATCAGCGTGCAGGTCCTCGACAAGGACTCCGGCGCGTGGCGGGAGGTCGCGGGCGCCGCGGGCGAGGGTGGCACGTTCACCCCGTTCTCGCTCGACGCGGGCGATGCGACCTCGTACCAGCTGCGGCTGAAGGTCAGCGGCAAGGTGCCGGACTCCATCGGCGTGACCGGCGGCTTCGCCCAGTACTCGGACGACGCCGGATGCTGGGTCGCCGACGACCCGAACGGCTGGGTCTACTTCTTCGACATCCTCGCCGCCGGTTCCGACGCGGGCAACCCGCCGGACGCCAAGCCGCAGACCGGGGGCAAGAAGGATCTCTCCGACGTCAAGACGGTGGACGCCTCCGGCTCGCTCGCCGAGACCGGTTCGTCCTCCGCCCTGCCCCTGATCGGCCTCGTCGGCGGTGTCGCCGTCGTCGCCGGTGCCGGTGCGGTGTTCGCGGTCCGTCGCCGCAAGTCGGGCGACGCCACCGCGTAAGCGGCGGACAGCCAGAGCTACAGCTACACGAAGGACCTGCGCTCGGAGGGGGGCGCAGGTCCTTTCGGGTATCCGGACTCCTTCGGGAATCCGGCCGCAGAGTTACTGCTTCGGCGGCACCGTCGGCATCCCCAGGAACGGCAGCTTCAGCGCGCCGAACGCGTCCGCGGGGACGGCGGGGTGCTGCGGCTCCACCGGCTTGAGGCGCTCGTACGCCGCTCCCGGCGCCGGACGCGGGTCGGCCTCGCCCTGGTTGGGCCAGTACGACATCGCGCGCTCGGCCTGGGCCGTGATGGTGAGCGACGGGTTGACGCCGAGGTTCGCGGAGACCGCGGCGCCGTCGACGACGGAGATGCCGGGGTGGCCGTACAGCCGGTGGTACGGGTCGATCACGCCGGTCTCCCGGGAATCGCCGATCGGACAGCCGCCCAGGAAGTGCGCGGTGAGCGGCGTACCCATCAGCTCGCCCACGTTGCTGCCCGCGAACCCGTTGATCTCCGCGGCGATCGCGGACGCGCCCTCCGAGGCGGCCCTGATCTGCTTGGGGTTGGGAGCCCCATGCCCCTGACGAGCCGTCAGCAGGCCCTTCCCCGCGCCCTTCGGCTTGAGATACGTCGTCAGGGAGTTGTCCAGCGACTGCATCACCAGGCCGATGATGGTCCGTTCCGACCAGCGGCGGTTGGAGAGCGAGCGGAGCACGAGGAGGGGGTGCTTCGCCGCGTTGGCCAGCCATCCCAGGACCCTCGACGAGCCCTCGGCGTAGGGGACTTGGAGGATGGACAGGCCGCCCATCGAGTTCGACCCCTTGCCGTAGCGGACCGGTTCTATGTGGGTGTTGTCGTCGGGGTGGATCGACGACGTGATCGCGACACCGCGCGTGAAGTCGACCTTGGACTCGCCGGTGGCCTTGCGATAGCGCCGGTTGTCGGTCTGCGCGCCCACCAGCGCCTCGGAGTTGGTGCGGGTCAGTTCGCCCAACTTCTCCGAGAGGTAGGGCAGCTGGCCGCCCGCCTTCATGCGGTGCAGCAGGGTCTGGGTGCCGTAGGTCCCGGCCGCCAGGACGACCCGCCGCGCCTTGAAGACGCGCCCTTCGCCCTTGCGCTTCTCGTCGGTGGGCAGGGTGGCGACCGCGTACCCGCCCTGCGAGTCGTCGGTGACGGACACGACCGTCGTCATCGGGTGCACGACGGCACCCGCCTTCTCCGCCAGATACAGATAGTTCTCGTTGAGGGTGTTCTTCGCGCCGTGGCGGCAGCCGGTCATGCACTCGCCGCACTCGGTGCAGGCCTTGCGCGCGGGCCCGGCCCCACCGAAGTACGGGTCGGCGACCTCCTCGCCCGCCTTGGCCTTCGCCGACCCGTCCGCGTCCGCGCCGTCCCCGAAGAAGACGCCGACCGGCGCCATGTGGAAGGAGTCACCGACGCCCATCCGCTCGGCGGCTGCCTTGAGGTGCACGTCCGACGGCGTCATCGTCGGGTTGAGCCGTACGCCGAGCATGCGCCGGGCCTGGTCGTAGTACGGCTGCAACTCCTCCTGCCAGTCGGTGATGTCCTTCCACTGCGGGTCCTCGAAGAACGGCTTCGGCGGTACGTAGAGGGTGTTGGCGTAGTTGAGGGAGCCGCCGCCGACACCTGCGCCCGCCAGCACCATCACGTTGCCCAGCAGATGGATGCGCTGGATGCCGTACATGCCGAGCTTCGGGGCCCAGAGGTAGTTCTTGATGTCCCAGGAGTTCTTGGGCAGCGCGTCGCGGGTGAAGCGGCGGCCCGCCTCCAACACGCCTACGCGGTAGCCCTTTTCGGTGAGTCGCAGGGCCGTGACCGACCCGCCGAAGCCGGACCCGACGACGATGACGTCATAGTCGTACATCCCGTCGTCCGGCTGATTCTGGACAGAGTTCTCCTGTGACACGTGCTGCTCTCCTCGTTGAGAACTGTTCGCGGCCTAGCGCAGACGAAATGCCTTCATGACCTTGAGGCTCCGGCTCATGAACGCCGCGTACTTCTCGTCGTCCATGCCCAGCGAGGGCGCCATCGGCAGCAGCCGCTGCTGGGCGACGGTCTGCGCCTCGGTGTACTTGAGGATGCCCTCGGAGCCGTGGCGGCGGCCGAGGCCGGAGTCCTTCATGCCGCCCATGGGCGACTGGACGCTGCCGTACGCGGGTGCGTACCCCTCGTTGACGTTGACGGTTCCGGTGCGCAGCCGCGCCGCGACCGCGCGTCCCTTCCGCCCGTCCTTGGTCCAGACGGACGAATTGAGGCCGTACACCGTGGAGTTGGCGAGCTCGACGACCTCGTCCTCGGTCTTGAACCGGTAGAGGGAGACGACCGGCCCGAAGGTCTCCTCGGCGCAGACGGCCATCGGCGCCTCGACGCCGTCGAGGATGGTGGGCTCGTAGAAGTACGGGCCGATATCGGGGCGCGCGACTCCACCGGCGAGGACCTTCGCGCCCTTCGCCACGGCCTCCTCGACGTGCCGCGTCACGGTCTCCAGCTGCCGCTCCCCCACGAGCGAGCCCATGTCCGCCCCGTACGCGAGGGACGTGCCGAGCCGCATGGCCTTGGTCCGGGCCGCGAACCGCTCCGCGAAGGCATCGGCGATCGACTCGTGGACGTACAACCGCTCGATGGAGATGCAGAGTTGACCGGCGGAGGAGAAGCAGGCGCGGACGGCACCCGCGGCGGCCTTGTCGATGTCGGCGTCCTCGAGGACCACCATGGCGTTCTTGCCGCCGAGTTCGAGGGAAACCCCGACCAGGCGGGCGGCGGCGCCCTGAGCGACTTCCCTGCCCGTGCGCGTCGACCCGGTGAAGGAGACGTAGTCGGCGTGCTTGACGACCTCGGGCCCGACGACCGGACCGTCCCCGATGACGACCTGGAACACCTCGGCGGGCAGCCCGGCCTCGACGAGCAGGTCACGCGCCCAGAGGGCGGTGAGGCAGGTCTCCGTGTCCGGCTTCATCACCACCGCGTTGCCCGCCACGAAGGCCGGGAGCGCGTCGCCGACGGACAGCTCCAGGGGATAGTTCCAGGGCGCGATCTGGCCGACGACGCCGCGCGGGTGGCGCAGCTCGGTGACCTTGGTGAGGGTGGGGACGGCGCCGGTGTGCCGCTTGGGCTTGAGGTACGAGGGCGCCTTGCGGCCGTAGTGCCGCGCGGCCACGACGACGGCCTGCACCTCTTCGTGCGCGTGGAGGCGGGCCTTGCCGGTCTCCAGCTGGATGAGGTCCAGCACCTCCGCCTGGCGGGCGAGCACCAGGTCGTGGAAGCGCAGGAGGACGGCGGCGCGCTGCCGTACCGGGGTGGCGCCCCAGACAACCTGCGCCTTACGGGCCCGCTCGAAGGCTTCCTGTACGTCCTCGGGCGTGGACTCCGGCAGGTCCGCCAGCTTCTCACCGGTGAACGGCGTGTGGTTGGCGGTACGACCGGAACCGACGACGCCCTTCGTGAGCTGGGCGACCAGCTCGGGCGTGACCACGTCGGCGGCGGTGCGGGCGCCGGTGGGGGCGGGGGCGAGGGGGTTGGTGCCGGCCGTGGCGGCAGCGCCGGGGGTGTCGTCCGCGCCGGGGGCTTCCGTACCGGCGTCTACCTTGGCCTGCTCCGCGGCCTGCGAGTCCGTCATGAGCCGCAGGGTATGCCCGACCGGCCCCTTTGGGTACCCGTCGGTAATCGGCTTTCACGGAGTACACACACGACGCCAGTGATCGCTGGCAACGAATGCGCTGATCAGGGCGTTGTTCGCCCGACGATCACGGGTTGATCACTCCTGGACATCCGCCTGGGCATCCGCTTGGACATCCACCTGGGCCTCGCCCTCGGGGCGGACGGCGAACCGGGACGTGTCCAGCTCGAAGTCGAAGGGTGCGGGTACACGAGCCCCGGCGGGAGGCAATGGGCAGATCCGTGCCAGGGAACGCGACCTCAACCTGCACTTCCAGGGCTGGCGATGGGACGAATCCACCAGCCCTGCCTGCACTCGCCTTCGGACCCACGAAGACGATCTCGACGGCCAAGAGCGTGCGCGCCCAGTCCACCGGAGCGAGCGGGACGTTCACCGAGTGCGTCGCGCAACCTGTCGCACCGGTCGAACAGATCCTGCGCGCCCGCGAACCCCATGCCGACGGCGAGCTGATCGCTGCACCGGGCAGGCCCGCCCCATTCAAGGAGAGCTCGCCGCAGCAACCTGATCTCGTCCTCGGCGAGCAGTTCACTTGCCGCCACTTATCGACCCTGCTGCATCAGTCCCACTCTTCCCCGTACGTGTCCAGCATGGCCGGGCTCCGATCAGCCGGGCGGAATCGGCGCCACCGTCACCTGCCCGTCCATCAGGCACTCGATGAGGAACGGGCCGTCGAGGGGGTAGATCCAGAAGAGTGGGTCCATGCTCAGGAGTTTCGCTGCGTGCCGTACCGCCGTCTCGGCCGGCATGGTCACCGTCGGCACCCTGAGGTCCCCCCAGAAGATGACGACCCGTCCGCCCTCCGCCGCATAGGGGGAGAGCAGCTCGGCCGCCATCCGGGCCCAGTCGTCCTCGTCGTCCCACCAACGGCGGTCGTCGTACTGGGCGGAGTCCCAGTCCAGGCCGGCGCTGATCGTGGGCGGGAACCTGTTCAGGCTCACGGCCTCCAGCGCGCGGCTCTCGGCGTGGTCCAGCCGCACGACCTGCCGGCCGTCTTCGTCGTCGGGGTCGTTCATGAAGCCCGGGAGACAGCCCGGGCGACTTCCGTAGGTCATGCCGAGGCCGTCTCCCTGCTCCTCATCGGTCGTGGTCAGACGTCGACGCCACCGAGCCGGAGGAACACGATCTGGGCCTGGGTGAGGACACCCGCGAACGTGTGCACCTCGTCGATCTCCCCCGCCCAGTAGTCACTCCCGGCGCCCGCGGTGACCGTCCGGCCCACCTGGAGGCCGCGCGTGGACAGCCAACTGTCCGCGCCGCCCAGGGACTCGGAGTCCGCCAGGTCGCCGTCCACGTAGAGCCGGAGCTGGTCGGCGTCCTCGTCGTAGACCAGGGCGAGGGCCTGGACGCCGGACGTGAGCCCCGATGTGGTGTCGCTGGAGCTGACCGTCGTGGTCGGCGCGTCGGCGGCGTCCTCGTGCGCCACCACGGCCTCCCAGGTCTTCGAGGCGGCCACGTAGCGCAGGGTGAACAGGCTGGTGTGCTCGCCGGGTTGGGAGAGAACGGTCATGTCGTGCGTGGCCGCGTCCGCGTCGAGGCGGACCTGGGCGGCCACGGAGAATCCCGCGCCGGACGGGACAACCGGGTCGGCGGCCTCGGCGTAGTCGCCGTCTCCGTCGAGCAGCAGATCGCCTGAGCCCACGATGGGGTACGTCACCGGAGTGCAGTCGGGGTTCTCGGCGCAGTCGTCGGTGGCCGCGTAGATCGACGCGTCGCCCGCCAGGATCAGCGGGTTGCCGCCCGCGTACTCGGGGCTCTGGCCGTCGGCAGCCCCGTCGAGCGCCCAGTACGCCTGACGCTCGGCCGCGCTCGTGGTCTCCGCGGCCGCGGCCTGTCCCGTCGCCGCGGCGAGGGCGAGCATCGCGGACACAAAGGTCATGACGGTCCGTCTGGGGGCGGTGGATCGCGTCAAGGGGTCCCTCCCGTATGCCGAGTTGTTGAGAGCCGGACCTTAACAACCATCACTGACAGCGGCCCGCGAATACCCGTCGGGCTCATAGCAGATCCACAGCCGGCGAGGTGCGGATCGGTCCAAGTCGGGCGTCAGGATTTTAAGAACTTGACGTTTCCTTGACCTGAGCCTCATAGTCCCTTCACCTCAAGAGCATCGAAGGAACATCCTAAAAATGAAGAGATTCGTGCTGTCGCGCACCGGCATCGCAGTGGCCGCCTCGGCCCTCACGCTCGCCCTGGCCACCGGCTGCTCGGAGAGCGGCTCCAGCGACGGTGACAAGGCGGCGGGCTCCGACAAGGGGACCACGGCCGCGAAGGCCCTCAGCGCCGCCGAGTTGAAGCAGCGGATCATCGCGGCGGGTGACGTCGACGGCTACAAGGTCGGCGCGGCCGACCAGTCCGAAGCGTTCGCGTCCTCCAAGGACGACGTGACGGTCGTCGACGAGAAGTGCGCACCGATCGCGTACGTCGTCACCGGTTTCGCGCCCGGCGACTCGGCCGCGTACATCAACCGCATGGCCACGCAGGAGGTTTCGGCCTCCCCCAGCGCCTCCTCCACCAAGAGCCTCGAGGACATGACGGACGAGGAGCTGGAGGACGCGATGAACTCGATCACCGACGCCCTCGGCGGCACGATCACGATCGTCTCGCTCTCCTCGTACGAGGGTGAGGGCGCCCAGGAGACCATGTCCGCCGTCTCCGACGCGATCAAGGGCTGCGCGAGCGGCTTCACGGCTACGGCGAAGGGTGACACGGAGAAGTTCACCAAGGTCGAGGCCGAGAAGGCCTCCGGCAGCGGTGACGAGTCGCTCGCGTTCGCGGTGACCGGGGACGCCGACGGCGACGAGGTCGTCGTACACGGCGAGGTCGTACGCCATGGCAGCACCGTCGCCACGTACTACACGCTGAGCCTCGCGTCCTTCGCGGGCGAGGCCGCCGGTGACGCCGCCGACTACGACATCCCGGCCGAGATCATCAAGGCCCAGGCCGCCAAGCTCGCCTGAGCCTTCGCGAGCAACCTCCGCGGACAACCCCTCAGAGCTTGTCGATGTCCAAGTTCGCGATCGCCGTCTTGGCGACTTCACGGCCCCGTGCCGTGAAGTCGCCCTTGCCCGGGTAGTCGATCCAGAGCTTGTAGAGGTCGCCCGACTTGGTCTTGTAGTAGAAGACCCGGGCCTCGCACTGCCGGGGCGCGTCCGAGTCCGTCTGGTCATCGACGTACGTGACGACGTTCTCGGCCGACTCACCGCCCTGGTACGAGGTTTCGGTCGTGTCGGCCTTGGGCGCGGGTTTCTCCGCCATGTAGGAGAAGGAGCTGTCGTCCGTCTTCTCCATGCCGTCGGCGTCCTGGTAGGCCTCGGAGCTGGCGGTTCCCGCGATCTCGTTGAGGCTGTCCTCGGACTTCTTGTACAGGGTCAGGCCGATCGAGATGGAGTAGCTCGGGTCGGTGTACGTGACCCAGTGGCCCTCGTCCGTCGTCCGGTCGGGCGTGGAGGGTATATAGGCCTCGGGCACCGCCAGCGTCGCGGCAACGTCCTTCACATGGTGCTTCTTCCAGCCGTCCGGCAGAGTTCCAGGGAACGGGTCCGCGATCACCAGGTACGCCGCCACGGCGACCGCGACGACGGCCGCGACGAAGCCGAACAAGGCCTTACGGCCGACCCGGAAGCCCTTCTCTGCCTGGCCCAGGCCCGCGACCTGCCCGACCTGCGTCGGCGCGGGGGCGGGCGGCTTCGCGGCGTCCTCCAGGAGGCTGCGGACCTGTCCCGCGCCGGGGCGGCGGGACGGATCCTTGTCCAGCAGTCCGTTGATCGCCTCCGCGAGCGGGCCGTTCGCGGAAGCGGGCGGCGCGGGCGTGGAGTTGAGGACGGACTGGAGGGTCGCGGGGGTGTTGCTGCGGCGGAAGGGGGAGACGCCTTCTGTGGCCGCGTAGAGCACCACGCCGAGTGACCACAGGTCGGAGGCCGGGCCGGGGCGCTGGCCCAACACCCGTTCCGGCGCGATGTATTCGGGCGAGCCGACGAAGCCGCCCGTGTCCGTCAGGTTCGTCTCGCCCTCGATCTGGGCGATGCCGAAGTCGGTCAGGACGACACGGTCGTGGCGGCCGAGCAGCACGTTGTCGGGCTTGACGTCACGGTGCAGGATGCCCGCCGCGTGCGCTGCTTCCAGGGCGCCGAGGACCTCCAGGCCGATGCGCGCGGCCTCGCGGACGCCGAGCGTGCCTTCCTGGAGGGCGTCGCCCAGCGAGCGGCCTTGTACGAGTTCCATCACGATCCACGGCTGCCCGTCGACGACCGCGACGTCGTGGACGTTCACGACCGCCGGGTGGTCGAGCCGCGCCGCCGCGCGGGCCTCGCGGCGCATTCGCTCGAAGGCGTTGGCGCGTTCGCGGTCGGGAAGATGGTCCGGGACACGGGGCTCCTTGACGGCGACCTCACGGTCCACCGTCTCGTCCTTGGCCCGCCAGACCGTGCCCATGCCGCCGTGGCCGAGCTTGGAGAGGAGGCGGTAGCGTCCCGCGATGAGCCTGTCCGCACCCGGGTCCCGCTGAGGCGCCGCCTGCTGGTCCGGGACGACCTGGGTCGGCGCGGCGTACGGGTTACCGGGGTAGGGAACGCCCGGCTGTTGCGCGGGCACTCCTGGCCGGGGCGGTTGCAGACCGAAACTCGTTGGCTCGTCGGATCCGTGAGGGACTCCCCCGTTGTTGCTCATAGGTCCATCCTTATCGCGGCAAGCGCTCCGGCATCCAGCCCCGCCGCTTTCCAGTCACAGACCCGTGACGCGCGTCGCCGCTTATGCGACGTTTATGTACGTACGAAGGTGTCCACCGCGACGTCGAAGTACTCCTTCGCCTCCGTCACCTTCCCGACCGGCGCCGAGACCCACACGTCGTACATCCGGCCGCCCTCCTCCCAGCACACGTCGTACGTGTGCCGCGCGCCCTCCGCCTCGGTGAAGCCGTTCCAGGTGAACTCCCAGAGCGCGGCGGGCTGTCCGTGGTGCGTCGTCGAGGTGACGCTGCCGTCGCGATAACCCGGGTTCGTGGACGGCCCCTTGGCGTCCGCGCGCCGCATCACCGCGAGCGGGCCGCCCGTCTCGGGATCGACCACCTTGATGCCGAGGCGGAAGGTCCGGTCCGGTGAGAGGTAGAAGACGCGCTCTCCCTGCGGCTCCCGGGTGAAGTCGTCGGGCACGGCCAGGGAGAACCCGTTCGGGTCCGGCGCGAGGCGGTAGCCCGAGGGCGCCTTGCGGGCGGTGGCGGTCGGCGACGACGCCGAGCTTGCCGAGGGACTCTGTGTGCTCGACGTACGCGATGTGGGCGTCGTACTCGCCGTACTCGCCGTACTCGACGAGGACGGCGTGCCACCGCCACCGCCCCCACCCTCGTTCATCAGCAGCGCCGCCGCCGACACCCCCGCCCCGGCCATCGCCGCGACCAACGCGGCGGCGACGAGGATGCCGCGCGTGGAGTACTTCGGCGGCCGCTCGGCGGCAGCGGGACCAGGGTCGGGCGCGTGACCGGCACCAGGACCGGGACCGGGACCGGGCGGCGGGGACGATACGGGCCTCCGCTTCGGTACGTCCCGCTGCGTGGTCGAGTATCCGGCGGAGAGCCGTGGCGTACGGCCCGTGTCCCGGAAGGCGCGCAGCATCCGCTCCGCCTCCGCCGCGTCGAGCCGCCGCTCCGGATCACGCTCCAACAGCCCCCGTACGACGGGCAGGAGTGGCGCGGCCTGGGCCGGCGGACGTATCTCGTCGACGACGACCGCGTGCAGGATGCCGCCCAACGAGTCGCGACGGAACGGCGATTCGCCGCTCAGGAGCGTGCACAGCAGCGCGCCGAGCGACCACAGGTCGGACTCTGGCCCCGTCCTGACCCCGGACATCCGCTCCGGCGCGGTGTACTCGGGCGAGCCGACGAACGCCCCGCTCTCGGTGAGCGTCGTGGCGCCCGCGACCTGAGCGATGCCGAAGTCGGTGAGGACGACCCGGCCGGTGTCGGACTCGATCAGCACGTTCGCCGGCTTGATGTCGCGGTGCAGGACCCCGGCCGCGTGGGCGGTGCGCAACGCGCTCAGCAGGTCGCTGCCGATCCGGGCGGCCTCGGCGGCGTCGACCGGTCCGCTCGCCGCGAGGTGGTCGGCGAGGGAGCCTCCGTCGATCAACTCCATGACCATGTACGGGCGTTCGTCGTGCTCGATGACATCGTGGACGACGATGACGTTCGGGTGGCTCAGCTGCGCGACCGCGCGCGCCTCCCGCAGGGTTCGCTCACTCTGCCACCTGGCCTCTTCCGCGGAGAGCGTCTCGTCCAGGGGAAACGCCTTGACCGCCACGCCCCGCCCGAGCAACTGGTCCGTGGCCCGCCATACGACGCCCATGCCGCCGCTACCGAGCCTCGCCTCGAGACGGTAACGCCCCGCGATCACACGGAAGTTGGCCCCCTCGGTCCCCATGCGCCCCATCATGCCGCACCGGACGGACGCCTTCCGGGGCGGCGACCGGCCAAGTATGCCGCCGCCCCAAGACAGCCGGTGGCGCACTCCAGGGAACCAGGCCTTGGCGCGGACCATGCTGGACCGGATCGACGCCCGTGTTCCTGCCGGACGCCTTGTCTACGAAGAGCCGGGAGCAACCGGCTCGGCACACCAGCGGCCCGGTGGCGCGCGACGGCTCCTGGGAGCCGGTGAGTTCGGCCAGTTCGTCGGCGTGCGTGACCAGGTCGGGCCGGGCGGCCAGGGGCGATCATTTTCGGCCATAACCTGTTTTAAAAAAGATACAAAGCACGGCAAATCGCCAAGAGATAAGCACCATACAGGGCAAAACGGGTGGCTGGAATCATGCTGTCATGTGAATCATGGAAGCCTTACCTTTTCTCCTTATGGGAAACACATTGAAGCGCCTTTCCGTCACGGGCATCGCGGCGGTGGCAATATTCGCTACGACCACAGTGACCAATGCCAGCGCGGCGAGTGGCGGAGCCGCGTGCTCGGTGACCGGCGCCTCGGGGAGTCTCACGTTCACCAACTGGACAGCCAACCACGTGGACATCAGCGGTTGGGTCAAGGACACCGCTGCCGATGGTCACCATGTGGCCATTCGACTCTTTTCCCTAGACGGCGGCACTGGATGGGTAACGGATTGGCCCTGGCATTCCGAATACGACGGAAACGGAGCGACTACCTCCTTCACCACTTACGCGTCGCCCTCCGGCGATGATCTCGACTACATCGGCGCGGATGTGGCGGTCATGGAAGGGAGTACGATAGTCCGTTCTTGCTTTGACTATGCCTGAGCGGCCCGCTGATGACGTCTGTCGGCGCCCCTCGACCGAGGTCGGCGCCGCGGGCGTCGAGTCGAGGACGGACCGCAAGCGACCACAGTGACAGCGGAACCCTCTGATCCACTCGGATCAGCCCTCCTTGAAGCTCCGCAGGATCCGGTCGAACTGCTTTTTGGTGGTGGCCCAGTCGGCGGCCGGCGAGGCCTCGTAGATGGCGTACTCGGTGCCGTCACTCTTCATGTACCCGACGTCGATCGCACGGTAGGGCCCCGGGAAGTAGTGCGGCGCGTCCTTGGCCAGCGCGTTCCACGTGTACTCCCAGCGGACACCCGGCAGGTCGCGGAAAAGCTCCTTCTTGAGGCTCAGCTGCTTGTAGTCCAGCAGCCGCCGTGAGACCCCCTGCTCCAGGTTGCTCATGTGCTCGTACGAGGAGCTGAAGTCCGGCGCGGTGTCGACGGCGACCCGCACGAGGTGCTTGCCCTTGTCGGGCGAGTAGTCGACCTGCCGGAGGCCGTCCTGGTCGATGGAGACGGACCGCTTCCACCCCTTGGGCAGGGAGATGCTGAAGCCCACCGGGTCGTTGCGCCGCTCCCAACCGGCGGGAACCGCCCCCTGACCGCCCTCGTCGCTCGGCGTGGCACTGTCGCTCGGAGTCGACGATGCAGAGGCGGAACCGCCGGGGCTGCCCGTGCCGAAGTGCTGCAGCCCGACCGCGACACCCCCGCCGACGATCGCCGCGAGGGCGACGACCAGAGCGAACGTACGCAGGCGGTGCCGCTTCGGCGGCGCGGGCACAGGCCCGATCGTCACCGGCGGATACGGCGTGGCGGCGGCCGTCTGCGCGCGGGTACCGGTGCCGGTCCCCGTCTCTGTGGTGTCGTACCCCGCTTGCCCCGTCGGCGCATACCACTGCGCCGCACTCGACAGTCGTCCCGCCGCGGCCTCGGCGAGCATCTGTTCGGCCTGCGCCGCCCCGGGACGTACGGCGGGATCCTTGCGCAGCAGCGCGGTGATGACGGGCTCCAGCGGACCGGCGTACCGCGGCGGCGCGGGGTCCTCGTCGACCACGGCCTGCATGGTGCTCAGCGGCGAGGTCCGCCGGAACGGCGACCTCCCCTCAACCGCCGTGTACAGCGTGGCGCCGAGGGCCCACAGGTCGGAGGCGGGCCCGGGATCGTGGCCGCGCACCCGCTCGGGCGCGAGATAGTCGACGGAACCGACGATCTCGCCGGTGCGCGTGATGGTCGAATCGCCCTCGACCTGCGCGATCCCGAAGTCCGTGAGCAGCACGCGACGGTCGGCGGAGAGGAGTACGTTCCCGGGCTTGATGTCACGGTGCAGCACACCGGCGGCATGCGCGGCACGCAGGGCGCGCAGCACCCACAGCCCGATCCGCGCCGCCTCGGCCGGTTCGACGCGCCCCTGCTCCTTGACCGCGTCGGCCAGTGAGTTGCCCTCGACCAGCTCCATGACGATCCATGGCCGGTTGTCGTGCTCCAGGACGTCGTGCACCGTGACGACGGCCGAGTGGTTGATCCGCGCGGCGGCCCGCGCCTCGGCGTGGGTACGGGCGAGCAGCCGGACCCGGTCGCTCTCGGCGACGTACAGCGCGGCGGTCAGCTCTTTCACCGCGACCGCGCGGTGCAGCACCTCGTCGTGGGCGCGCCACACCCGCCCCATGCCACCACTGCCGATGGATTCGACAAGCCGGTAGCGGCCCGCGAGGAGCAGGCCCTGCATCTGATTCACGTTTCCCCGCAATGGTCTTGACGAGGTCAGACTAAAGAGCGACCCCCGCGCAGGGAACCTGCGGGGGCGTACGGAGACCTCACTGTGACGGTTCTCCCTTCCGTGTACGGAAGGGAACCAATGTGTGTTCAGGGCTCGGTGAGCTCGGGAATTCGGCTCAGCCGGTGGCCTGATACGTCGCCGAGGCCTGCTCGTACAGCCGTGTCACCTCGTCCCGTTCGGCCTCCGGGCCGCGTACCTGCACCACGTGGTAGCGCCCGCCGACGAGGATCGCGAGATTGCGTACGTAGAGCTCGCGTCCCGCGGAGTCCTGCCAGGTGAACTGCCCCTCGGCCATGGTCCGCCCGCCGACGTCGATGCGCCGCATCCCGCTGGAGGTGGCCCAGGTCGAGTCCCGGAACGGCTGCAACTCCTTCTCGCTCTCCCGCTGGTACGTCATCGGGTCGCTGCCGTACGTGGCCGTGCTGTCCCGTCCGGGGACGACGATGAGCTCGAAGTCGCCGTGCGCGTACACGACCTGGCCGCTGCCGTTCTTCGGCGTACGGTCCCAGCCGTCGGCCACCGCGACGCTGAAGCCCTCGGGGTCCTTGCGGAGCTTGAACCCCTGGGCGACATTGGGGTCGGTGGTCCCCGACTTCGTCGAACTGGGCGATCCGGAGGGGCTCTTGTCCGTGCCGGGGGACGTCTGGTCGGGCCTCGGCTCGCTGCTCGCCTGCCCGTCCCCGCTGGTGTCGGGGGCCGGGCCGACGTCTCCGGCGGCACCGGTCCGTTCTCCGTTCGAACCGCTACCACTACCGCTGCCGCTGCTCGACTCGGCCTTCGGCATGAACACCATGGCGTACGCGATCGCCGCGGCGAGGAGAAGCAGGACCAGCAGGACCAGGTTCCGCCCGAGCCTGCGCGGGCGGGGCGCCCTGTCCTGCTTGACGCGTTTGTGGCGGGCGTGCGGGCTGGTCGCGGGCAGTCCGGCGCGGCGCCTGCGGACGAGCTCGCCCCGGCGCCGGACGATCGGCAACCGGCTGGGGTCGACCGGGGGCGCCGCGACGATATGCGCGCCGGCCTCGGGCTCCGGCGCCGACCGCACCAAGGACCGCAGCCAGCCGCGCAGCTCCTCGAAATCGAGGCGCTCGGTGGGGTCCTGACGCAGCAGCGACTCGACGACCGGCCTCAGCGGCCCGCACTCCTCGGCGAACGCGGGCGGCTCCGCGCACACCAGCTGCACCAGCTCGGCGGTGTTCTCCTCCGGGTAGGGCGCGTGGCCCTGCACGGCCCGGAAGAGCAGCGCCCCCAGCGCCCACAGATCGGTCGCGGGCCCGATCGGCGCCGCCAACTGCCAGTTCTCGTGCACGGGCCCGGCCTGCTCGGGCGCCCACCGCTCGGTCACGGGCCCGACCACAGCCATCCGCGCCTGCCGTGCCCGCTCCGCGGCGAGCGCGGTGCCGGGCCCCCGCCGCGGCGGGGGCCCGGCGACGACCTCATCCCAACGATCGTCATGGGCCTGACGGTTGTCCGGGGTACGGGCGAGGGCCGCGGAGGAGCCGGGCCCACTCCGCCCAGCGACAGCGGAATGCTGACCGGGGGCGGGGGCGGGGATGGTGGTGTTGCTGTTGTCGGGGGTGGTGATGCCCGGGGTGGTGATGCCCGGGGTGGTCATGCCCGGGGTGGCCTCACCGTATGTGGCGCCGGGGGGTGCGGTTCTGGGGTACGCGGTTCCGGGGAGCTCGGCTTCCGAGTGCGCGGCTCCGGGGAACGCAGTTTCCCGATACGCGGCTTCCGGGCGCGCGGGTCCAGGGAACACGGCTTCTGGGCGCGGGGATCCGGGGTGCGCGGCTTCTGTGCCCGGGGATCCGGGGTGCTCGGATCCAGGGTGCGCCTCCTCCGGGCGCAAGCCCCCGGGAAGCGCCGCGTGTCCCTGGCCGTTGCCGCCGCCCGCCGTTCCGGTACGAGGCTGGGCTCCGTGCCAGCTGCCGACGCCGCCGCCCCCGACGCCGTAGGGGTCGGCTATCTGGCCGGGCTGCGTGGTGTTGGGGCGCTGCTCCACACCGTGTCCGGGGAGCTGCGCCGGGGAGCCGTGCCCAGGGGCGCCGGCCGAACCGCTGTGCCCGGGGGCCTGCGGCGGACCTCCGTAGCCCTGGCCCTGGGGTGGGCCGCCCTGCCCAAGGGCCTGCGCCGGGCCGGGTCCTGGAGGCTGGGGCTGGGGCTGGGGCGCGGAAGCGTCGGCTTCTGTCGAGGGGCGGGGCGCGGGCAGCGCCACCTGGCCGCCCCGCTGTTCTTCCTGTACGCGGGCAGCGGCTCGCGCGCCGGCACGGTACGCGGCGATGGCCCCGGCGCGCGCCGCACGGACGTCATCCTCGGTTCCCCAGGCACCCCCGGATCCCCCGGCGCCCCCCGCTTCAAGCGCCCGTCGGCCCATGCCCGCAGCGGGCGTCCCTGCGACGGGCGTCCCCCGCTCCGCCCGAGCCTCGATCGCGGCCCGCCGAGCGGCTTCGGGATCGACGCCGGGCACACTGGCCGACACGGCGACTCCGCGCGCACCTCCGCCCCCGGGCCCGGCACCACCCGGACCACCGGCCCCTGAACCACTCCGGCCACCGGGCCCGCCGACCGCAGACCCCCGCGAGGCACCCCTGCCCGCACCGCCCGCACCGCCCGCACCGCCCGCACCGCCCGCACCGGGCGAACCAGGCGAACCGGCGTCCCCCGTCGGCCCGGTGCCGGGCTCGGCGCCGGGCCCGGTCTCGAAGTCGCGGACCGGCACCGGGTCATACCCGCAGAGCGCCTCCTCCGCGGCCCCGGCCGCCAGGCCGGTGAGCATCACACGGCCGTCGTCGCAGACGAGCACCGTGCGCACCGTGATGTTCCGGTGCACCCACCCGTGCGCGTGCAGCACCCGCAGCGCGGTGAGGACGTCGGAGGCGACCTCTGCCGCCCGGTAGGGACTGAGCGGCTTCTCGGCGAGCAGCGCGGACAGCGGCCTCGCGGGCACCAACTCGCTGACTATCCACAGCGACCCGCCCTCGGCGAACACGTCGAAGACCTGGTCGAGCCGGGGATGGTCGGGTATCTGCGCGGCGGCCTGCGCGGCCTCGATCGCCCGCCGCACGGCCGGTTCGGTGGGCCGCCGCGTGGTCCGTGCGGACGGGCGGCGCACTCCGCCGTCCCGCGCCACGAACCCCTCGGGCAATCCGTCGGCGTCGAGCACCTCCGCCTCGACGACCTCCGGCAACGGCACCTGCCGGACCAGGACTTCCTGCCCGCTGTAGGTGTCGAAGGCCCGGGTCTCGGCGGCGAGTTCGTACTCGTCGGACGGCGGGAGCGGCAGGCGGTAGCGGTCGGCGAGCACTCGTCCCGCATAGTCCTCCACGATGCCTCCCCCAGCCGACCGGTTGGTCAATTCCGTTCGCCTTGCGTTCCGTTATGGCTTCGTACGGTCCGCAACCACTCACGATACGTGCCGGAGACAACCCGCAAAGTAGGGATGCGAGATCTCACCGCCCCCATGCGTGGCGGAACGTCACATCGGCGAGCGGTACGTCACGACTTCGGCTGGAACGTCTTGGTCAGCGTCTTCCACGTGTCCTTGCGCAGCTCGCTGTCCCACTTCGCGGCCTTCGCCGTATACATCAGTCCGTACCCGAGATGGGAGTTGACGACGAACCCACGGTCGATCGACCGGTACTTCGTGCCCCCCTCCACATAAGTGAACTCCCAGTCGGCCGTGTTCCAGCTGCGGTAGTCCACCTTCTCTATGCGCACCCGCTTGTACTGCGACCGCACCATGTAGCGCTCTTGGTTCTCCCAGTCCGCCACCGGGTCGTCCTTGGGCGTGGTCGTCCAGCCGACCAGGAGCTTCTGCCCGTCCGGCCCGGTGAAGCGGGCACCCGCGGCGCCCGTGGACTGGTACTTCCACCCCTTCGGCAGCCCGATCGAGAATCCCTGGCCGCCCTTGTACGTCTGCACCGCGGTGGAGTCCGACTCCGTGCCGCCGCTGTCCGCACCGCTCGACGCGCTCGCACTGGCGGTCGCGCCGGACGTGCTGTCCGCGGTCTCCTGCCCGCCGGAACCCGTGGTGGCGGTGGCGCCCGTCTTGTCATCGCTGTCCGTGTGGGCGCCGCCGGTCTCCTTGGCGGCGCTTCCGGTGGTCGCCCCGCTGGACGCCGACGCCTTGGTGTCGCCGCTCTTGGTGTTCTTCGACGCGTTGTCGTCCCCGCCACCGAGCGTGAGCGCCAGCACGGTCCCGAGCACGGCCAGCACCAAGACCACCGCGACGAGCACCAACGTCCGCTTCGGCACGACATCCGTCAACGACGCCCGAGGCACCGGCCGCGGCGGCCTCTCCGGAGCCACGGGCCACCCCGACCCCGAAGCCCGCCCCGCCGAACCGGCCGAACCGGCCGACCCGTCCGACCCGTCCGACCCGTCCGAACTCGCCGAACTGGAGTTCAGCCCCGCTGCCGCGCTGTTCCGCACTTCGGGCTTCTCCGAGGACGCCACGCCGGAAGCCGTCTCCGCGACGGACGCGCCCGCCGCCTCGCCCGCCGCCGACCGGGAAGCCTCCGCACCCACGGACTTGGCCCGCGTCGTCGCCGCGGACGTCGCCGCGGCGGTGGCCGCAGCCGTGGCCGCCCCGGCCGCCGAGGCGGCCTTCCGCACGGAACGCAGCGCCCCGCGCAGCCGCTCCGCCGCCTCCTCGCCCCGCTTTGCCCCGGAACCGCCCGAACTCTCCTTGCCCGGAGCCTCTTCCGGCAGTGGCGGCAACGCCACGACCTTCGTCGCGTCCGCCGGCTCCGGCGCGGCATCCTTGGGCTCGGGCGTGTGCAGCACCTTGGTCAGCATCGCCCGCGCGCCCGGTTCGTCGAGCCGCTGCTCGGGGTCCTTGGCGAGCAGCCCGTAAATCACGTTCTCCAGCGGCCCGGCGTTCTTCGGCTGCTCCACCGGCTCGGTCATCACCGCGGTGAGCGTCGCGATCGCCGAACCCTTGTCGTACGGAGGCACGCCCTCCACCGACGCGTACAGCAGACCGCCCAGCGACCACAGGTCCGCCGCGGGCCCCGGCTTGTGACCGCGCGCCCGCTCCGGCGAGATGTACGAGGGCGCGCCGACGAGCATGCCGGTCGAGGTGATGGACGGGTCGCCCTCGACCTGCGCGATGCCGAAGTCGGTGAGCACGACCCGGCCGTCGTCGGAGATCAGCACGTTCGACGGCTTCACGTCCCGGTGCAGGATGCCCTCACGGTGCGCCGAACGCAGCACGTCGAGTATCGCGAGCCCCACCTCGGCGGCGCGCTGGGGCGTGAGGAGACCGTCCTCACGGATGACCTCGGCGAGCGACTTGCCCTCGACGAGCTCCATCACGATCCACGGCCGGTTGTCCTCGTCGACCACGTCGAAGACCGTCACCGCGCCGTTGTTGCGGATCCGCGCGATCGCCTTGGCCTCACGCAGCGTGCGCGTGATCAGCCGCCGCTTCTCGTCCTCGTCGATGCTCGACGGGAACCGCAGCTCCTTGACGGCGACCGTGCGGCCCAGGGTCTCGTCCTTGGCCCGCCACACCGTGCCCATGCCGCCGCGGCCGAGAACATCCCCCAGCCGGTACCGCCCGGCGAGGAGACGTTCGCTCTTGTCCTGACGGGATGCTCCCGCCCGCTCCGCCTCCGACATGCGTCCCCTCATGCAACCCGCCCTGACAGAGCTTCCATTGTCCCTCACCCGACAAGCGGTCAACGCCCAGGGTGCCCCTCACCCTTCAAGTGCTCCACACCCAGCGTGCCCTTCGGCCGACAACCAACCGCCACCCGAGCCGCCCTTCGCACGGGGACCGCCCGACGCCCGGCCGGCGCCGTCCCGCATGATGGGCCGCGACAAGGGAGGACCCGCCGATGCCGCTGCCCCGGACACCTCGGACACTAGTGGCCATACCGGTGTCCCTGGCCTTGCTGGGCCTGGCCCCGGCCGGCTCACAGGCGCCCATACCCCCGGCCTCCGACGCCGCCCTCGCCCTCCTCGTCACCCGCGGGAAGGCTCCGGCAGCCGCCCTGCTGGCCCAGGAGGAATCCGGCTCACGCTTCGTCCGGGCCGGCGACGGAATCGCCCGCTCCGACCACTTCCGCGCGGGCAGCATCACCAAGACGTTCCTCGCGACCGTCGTTCTGCAACTGGCCGCCGAACACCGGCTGTCCCTGTCCGACTCGGTGGACGACCACCTACCGGGCCTGGTGCGCGGCGCGGGCAACGACGGTAGCCGCCTGACGCTGCGCGCCCTTCTCACCCACACCAGCGGTCTGTACGACTTCACCGCGGACACCCGGGGCACCGTCCCCGTCACCCCGCTTCAGGCCGTACGCATCGCACTCACCCACCCCCCGGCCGACCGCGGCCGCTTCGCCTACTCGAACACCAACTACGTCGTGCTCGGCATGGTCGTCGAGCAGGTCACCGGCCACTCGTACGCCGCCGAGGCCGAGCGTCGCATCATCACTCCTCTCCGTCTGACCGGCACCTCTTTCCCAGGCGACCGCTCCTCGCTGCCCTCGCCGCACGGCCGCGCCTACGCCGCCGACGGCTCGGACGTCACCGAGCTCGACCCGCGCGTGGCCGGAGCGGCGGGCGAACTGGTCACCACGCTCGCCGACCTGGACCACTTCTATGCGGCCCTGCTGCGTGGTGACCTGCTGCCCTCGCGCTGGCTGCGCGAGATGCTCAACACCCGTGCCGCACACGGCTCGTACGGCATGGGCCTCTTTCCTGTGAAGCTGCCGTGCGGCACCACGGTGTGGGGGCACAACGGCCGCATATCCGGCAGCTACGTGCGCACCGCGGCCACCGTCGACGGTCGTCGTGTCCTCACCTTCCGGGTGAACACGGACGGGATCGGGGACCCGGACCTCGAACCCGCCCTGCTCGCCGCCGAGTTCTGCCCCCGCACCCCGTAGAACGGACGGGTTCCGAGCAAAGATCCCAGCTCACGACACTCGTTCGAGTGAGATCCGCCGAGTGTCATCCCGCGCCATCCGGTGCGAATCCGCACCATCCGGAGCGAATTCACGCCAATCCGTGCCAATCCGCGCCAACCGCGGGAACCTCCGGTCAGAGCGGCGCGATGTCCGGCGCCCCCAGCCGCGCCGCGTCCGCCGTCAGGTCGTCCGGCTGGCGCTGCGACTCCCGCTCGGCCTCGACCCGCTTCTCGTAGTGCTCCACTTCGCGCTCGATCTGGTCCTTGTCCCAGCCGAGCACGGGCGCCATCAGCTCGGCGGCCTCCCGCGCGCTGCGCGTCCCCCGGTCGAAGGTCTCGATCGAGATGCGGGTGCGACGGGTGAGCACGTCGTCCAGGTGTCGCGCGCCCTCGTGCGAGGCGGCGTAGACGATCTCGGCCCGGAGGTAGTCCTCGGCGGCGGGCAGGGGCTCGCCCAGCGAGGGATTGTCGACGATGAGGTCGAGCACCTCCTCGGCGAGCGATCCGTACCGGTTCAACAGGTGCTCCACGCGCACCACATGGAGTCCGGTGCGCGCCGCGATGCGCGCTCGCGCATTCCACAGCGCCCGGTATCCCTCGGCGCCGAGGAGGGGGGTGTCCTCGGTGACGCAGTCGGCGACACGCTGATCGAGGCCGTGCACCGCCTCGTCGACCGCGTCCTTGGCCATCACCCGGTACGTCGTGTACTTGCCGCCCGCCACGACCACAAGGCCCGGCACCGGATGGGCCACGATGTGCTCGCGCGACAGCTTGCTGGTGGCGTCCGACTCACCGGCGAGCAGCGGCCGCAGTCCCGCGTACACACCCTGGACGTCGTCGCGGGTCAGCGGCACCGCGAGCACCGAGTTCACATGCTCCAGCAGATAGTCGATGTCCGCGCTGGACGCCGCCGGGTGGGCCTTGTCGAGGTCCCAGTCGGTGTCGGTGGTGCCGACGATCCAGTGCCGCCCCCACGGGATCACGAACAGCACGGACTTCTCGGTGCGCAGGATCAGGCCCGTGGTCGAATTGATCCGGTCCTTCGGTACGACCAGATGGATGCCCTTGGACGCCCGTACGTGGAACTGGCCCCGCTCGCCGACCATCGCCTGGGTGTCGTCGGTCCACACGCCCGTGGCGTTCACGACCTGCTTGGCGCGGATCTCGTACTCGCCGCCGCCTTCGACGTCCTGCACCTTGGCGCCGACCACGCGTTCGCCCTCGCGCAGGAAGGCGGTCACGCGTGCGCGGTTGGCGACCTTCGCGCCGTACGCCGCGGCCGTGCGCACCAGCGTCGCCACATAGCGGGCGTCGTCCATCTGTGCGTCGTAGTACTGCAACGCGCCGACCAGCGCGTCCTTCTTCAGGGCGGGGGCGACGCGCAAGGCGTGACGGCGGGTGAGATGACGGTGCGTGGGCAGGCCCCGGCCGTGTCCGCGGGCCATCGACATGGCGTCGTAGAGGGCGACGCCCGAGCCCGCGTACAGCCGCTCCCAGCCCTTGTGCTGGAGCGGATAGAGGAACGGCACGGGTTTGACGAGGTGGGGCGCGAGCCGTTCGAGGAGCAGACCGCGCTCCTTGAGGGCCTCGCGTACCAGCGCGAAGTCGAGCATCTCCAGATAGCGCAGGCCGCCGTGGATCAGTTTGCTGGACCTGCTGGAGGTGCCTGATGCCCAGTCGCGCGCCTCGACCAGGCCGGTGGACAGGCCGCGTGTCGCGGCGTCGAGCACGGTGCCCGCTCCGACCACGCCCGCGCCCACGACCAGCACGTCCAGCTCGCGCTCGGCCATTCCCGCCAGTGACTCGGCGCGCTCCGCCGGCCCCAGTGTCGCTGTCCTCACCGCTGCCTCCCGCTGTTGGTCGCGCTGGCCACACCCGTCGGGCGGGGCCCGGCTCACATCCCCCCACCCTCAAAGTCTGACCGTCTTGCCCGGCTTCGGCCACCGTCCACCCGCAGCCTGTGGACAACGCTCGGCGACTCGCAAGGAATCACGGTCGAACAATCCAGCAAATCGGTCATATTTACTCCTAGTCTGACATTGCGCTCGCCCATCTTGTCCACAGGGCTTGCGCACCTGTCCCGCTTCGGTTACTGGGAAGGACGGCCCACGCCATGCCCGCAGATCTCGCCGTCATCGGACTCGGCCATCTCGGCCTGCCGCTGGCCCAGGCCGCCGTAGCCGCCGGCATCCCCACGCTCGGCTACAAAACGGGGCCCGAAGGCGGCTCCCTCACCCCCGCCGAACTGCGCCGCATGCTCTCGGGGGGCTTCCGGCCGACCACGAACCCGGCCGAGCTCGGCCGGGTCCGCACCGCCGTCATCTGCGCGCCGACCCCACCGGGCGCGGACGGCACGCTGGACCTGAGCCAGGTGGAGGCGGCCGCCCGCACCCTGGCCGCCCGGCTGCGCCCGCACACCACGGTGATCCTGGAGTCGCCCGTGTACCCCGGCACCACGGAGGAATTCCTCCGCCCGCTCCTCGAAGAGGGCTCCGGGCTGCGCGCGGGGCGCGATTTCCACCTCGCGTACTCGCCCAGCCGGGTGGACCCCGGCAACCGCGACTTCGGTCCCGCCAACACGCCGAAGGTCATCGGCGGCCTGACCCCCGCGTGCACCGAGTCGGCCGCCACCTTCTACGGGCGCCTCACCGACAAGGTGGTACGCGCGCGTGGACCACGTGAAGCGGAGACCGTGCAGCTCCTGGAGACCAACTACCGGCACGTGAACATCGCCCTGGTCAACGAGATGGCCGTGCTCTGCCACGACCTGGGCGTCGACCTGTGGGACGTCATCCGCTGCGCCGAGACCAAGCCGTTCGGCTTCCAGGCGTTCCGGCCGGGCCCCGGTGTCGGCGGGCACGGGATGGCCCAGGACCTGACGGGCCACTCCGGCCGCACCCTCCGGATGGTCGAACTGGCCCAGCAGGTCAACAACCACATGCCGCAGTACGTCATCCAGCGCGCGGCGACACTCCTCAACGAGCACGGGAAGTCGGCCCGCGCCGCGCGCGTGCTCCTCCTCGGCGTCACCTACAAGCCCGATCTCGCCGACCAACAGGGCTCCCCCGCCCACGAGATCGCGCGGCGCCTGCTGGAACTGGGCGCGTCCGTCAGCTACCACGACCCGCACATCCCCGCCTGGAGCGTCCTCGACCGCCCCATCCCCCGAGCCGACTCGCTCTACGAGGCCGCGGCCGACGCCGACCTGACGATCCTGCTCCAGCAGCACCGCACGTACGACCTCCAAGGACTGTCCGTGAAGGCCCAACTCCTGCTGGACACAAGGGGTGCCACTCCGACGGGGGCGGCTCACCGGCTCTGACCTCCGCGAAATCTCCTCACAGGACGTCACTCGGGTTTGCTAATGTGCGGCAGCTCTCGCACACAGGTACGCCCACGTCACGGGCGTACACAGAGGTGCGCTCACGTCCCTGGGGGGAATCACATGAGTCAGTCGTCTCCGCCGCCGTCCGGTCCGCCGGTCGACAACCCGTACGCGGGCCAGAACCCGTACGCGGGCCAGCCCGGCCAGCCGCCCGCCCCGCAGGACGCGGCCCAGGCCGGCTTCCCGCAGCAGGGCGCGCCCCAGCCCGGCTTCCCGACGGCCCCGGTCGGCGCGGCCGTTCCGGTGCGCGACAACCTCGGCCTGGGCCTCGTGGCCGCCGTCGTTGCCGCCCTGGTCTCGGCGGGCGTCTACGGCGTCATCATCGGCATCACCAAGCACGAGATCGGCTGGGCCGCCGTCGGCGTCGGCTTCCTGATCGGCATCGCCGCCGGTCGCTTCGGCGGCCGCAACCAGATCCTGCCGATCGTCAGCGTCATCCTGTCGGTGGCCTCGGTCTACCTCGGCCAGCTGGTCGGCGAGGCCATGATCGGCGCCAAGGAAATCGGCGTCAGCTTCAACGAGGTCTTCTTCCAGCACTTCAGCGTGGTCCAGGAGGCCTGGAAGGCCGAGGCCGACCCGCTGACCTTCGTCTTCTTCGCGATCGCCGCGTACGTGGCGTTCTCGAGCACCAGGAAGGCCGGTCAGTAACCGGCAAGCGGCGTACGAAAGGGCCCGTCCACCACGTGGTGGACGGGCCCTTCGCTACGTACGGGCTACGGGTCAGCGCTTGTGCTGGGAGTCCGCGACCGTCACCTCGACGCGCTGGAACTCCTTGAGCTCGCTGTAGCCGGTGGTGGCCATGGCGCGGCGGAGGGCGCCGAAGAAGTTCATGGAGCCGTCGGGGGTGTGGGAGGGGCCCGTGAGGACCTCCTCGATGGTGCCGACGGTGCCGAGGTCGACCTTCTTGCCGCGCGGCAGCTCCTCGTTCACCGCCTCCATGCCCCAGTGGTGGCCCTTGCCGGGCGCGTCGGTGGCGCGGGCCAGCGGGGAGCCCATCATCACGGAGTCGGCGCCGCAGGCGATCGCCTTGGGGAGGTCGCCGGACCAGCCGACGCCGCCGTCGGCGATGACGTGCACATAGCGGCCGCCGGACTCGTCCATGTAGTCGCGGCGGGCGGCCGCGACATCCGCCACCGCCGTGGCCATGGGGACCTGGATGCCCAGGACGTTGCGCGTGGTGTGCGCGGCGCCGCCGCCGAAGCCGACGAGGACACCGGCCGCGCCGGTGCGCATCAGGTGCAGGGCGGCGGTGTACGTGGCGCAGCCGCCGACGATGACCGGCACGTCCAGCTCGTAGATGAACTGCTTCAGGTTCAGCGGCTCGGAGGCGCCCGAGACGTGCTCCGCCGACACCGTCGTACCGCGGATGACGAAGATGTCCACGCCCGCGTCCACGACGGCCTTGGAGAACTGCGCCGTGCGCTGCGGGGACAGGGCCGCGGCGGTGACCACGCCCGAGTCGCGCACCTCCTTGATGCGCTGCCCGATCAGCTCCTCCTTGATGGGAGCCGCGTAGATCTCCTGGAGGCGGCGGGTCGCGCTGTCCGCGTCCAGCTCGGCGATCTCGTCGAGCAGCGGCTGCGGGTCCTCGTACCGCGTCCACAGACCTTCGAGGTTCAGGACGCCCAGGCCGCCCAGCTCGCCGATGCGGATCGCGGTGGCCGGGGAGACGACCGAGTCCATGGGGGCGGCCAGGAACGGCAGCTCGAAGCGGTAGGCGTCGATCTGCCAGGCGATCGAGACCTCCTTCGGGTCTCGCGTACGGCGGCTCGGGACGACGGCGATGTCGTCGAAGGCGTACGCCCGGCGGCCGCGCTTGCCGCGCCCGATCTCGATCTCAGTCACGTGTGTGGCCTTTCCCTCTTCGCTTCTGCGCCTCCCAGTATCCCCGACACCTACGACAAGGGCGGCCCCGGAACCTCCGGGACCGCCCTGAAGCACTCATCCACGTGCGGCACGCGCGCGTGGACCTCGTTCATGGCTACTCGCCACGGCTGTAGTTCGGTGCCTCGACCGTCATCTGGATGTCGTGCGGGTGGCTCTCCTTGAGACCCGCGGAGGTGATCCGCACGAAGCGGCCCTTGGACTCCATCTCGTCGATGGTGGCGGCGCCCACGTAGCCCATGGTCTGGCGCAGACCGCCGACGAGCTGGTGCAGCACGTTGGCCAGCGGGCCGCGGTAGGGCACCTGGCCCTCGATGCCTTCGGGGACCAGCTTGTCGTCGGAGGCCACGTCGGCCTGGAAGTAGCGGTCCTTCGAGTACGACCTGCCCTGGCCGCGGGACTGCATGGCGCCGAGCGAGCCCATGCCGCGGTACGACTTGAACTGCTTGCCGTTGATGAAGAGCAGCTCGCCGGGCGACTCCTCACAGCCCGCGAGGAGGCTGCCCAGCATCACGGTGTCGGCACCGGCGGCCAGCGCCTTGCCGATGTCGCCGGAGTACTGCAGACCACCGTCGCCGATCACCGGGACGCCCGCGGCACGGGCCGCGAGGGCGGCTTCGTAGATGGCGGTGACCTGCGGGACGCCGATGCCGGCGACGACACGGGTGGTACAGATCGAGCCGGGGCCCACGCCGACCTTGACGCCGTCGACACCGGCGTCGATCAGCGCCTGGGCGCCGTCACGCGTCGCGACGTTGCCGCCGATCACGTCGACGCCCACGCTCGACTTGATCTTCGCCATCCAGTTGAGGGCGTTGCTGTTGTGCCCGTGCGAGGTGTCGACGATCAGGAAGTCCACACCGGCCTCGGCCAGCGCCTGGGCCCGCTCCAGCGCCTCGGGGCTGGCTCCGACGGCGGCACCCACCAGCAGGCGGCCCTCGGCGTCCTTCGCGGCGTTCGGGTACTTCTCGGCCTTCACGAAGTCCTTGACCGTGATGAGGCCCTTGAGGACGCCCGCGTCGTCGACCAGCGGAAGCTTCTCGATCTTGTGGCGGCGCAGCAGCTCCATGGCGTCCGTGCCGGAGATGCCGACCTTGCCGGTGACCAGCGGCATCGGCGTCATGACCTCGCGGACCTGGCGCGAGCGGTCGTTCTCGAAGGCCATGTCGCGGTTGGTGACGATGCCGAGCAGCTTGCCGTTGCCGTCGGTGACCGGGACGCCGCTGATGCGGAACTTCGCGCACAGCGCGTCCGCCTCGGCCAGCGTCGCGTCCGGGTGCACGGTGATCGGGTCGGTGACCATGCCGGACTCGGAGCGCTTGACCAGGTCGACCTGGTTGACCTGGTCCTCGATGGAAAGGTTGCGGTGCAGCACACCGACGCCGCCCTGCCGGGCCATGGCGATCGCCATGCGGGACTCGGTCACCTTGTCCATCGCGGCCGAGAGCAGCGGGATGTTCACACGGACGTTGCGGGAGATGCGGGACGAGGTGTCGACCGCGTTGGGCAGCACTTCGGATGCGCCCGGCAGCAGCAGCACGTCGTCGTAGGTCAGCCCGAGTGTCGCGAATTTAGCGGGCACTCCGTCGACGTTGGCAGTCATGACACCTTCCCCAAATGGCCTTGATCGGTGCGGATGTCCATGCTAACGGGAAGCAAGGCTCTCTCATTCCATGGTTTGGGTTGCCCTGCGGCTTCGTAGGTTCGTACGGGGCGGGTGCTCTGCCTGTTCAAGACCCCTGCCGGAGGGCATCCTGAGGCGTCCTCGGGCCGATCCGCCCGGCACGGGCCCGGCCCCTTGCCGTGCGGCCGCTCGACGTCCGGCCCCACGACGTCCGGCTGCACGCCGTCATGGCGGAGAAAAAACAGCCGTCCCGGCTGAGCTGCGCTCGGCACCGCCGGTCTCCGCCGTCTGACTTGATCGCCGTCACGGCGGGAAAGAATTCGCCGCCCCGGCGAGGAAACTGACGCCCGGCCCAAGCGGTACGACTGACACGCGCCCAAGCGGTACGACCGACGCCCGCCCTAAAGGAGACGAGGGCACCCGCCCCAAAGGAGACGAATCGCACCCGACCACAGAGGGCAGCCGGGCACCCGCCCCCGAAGCTCCGCCAGGGCACCCGCCCCGAATCCCCGCTACTGCTCCGCCAGCGCCCGCAACCGGCTCAGCGCCCTGTGCTGAGCCACTCGGACCGCGCCTGGTGACATTCCCAACATCTGGCCCGTCTCCTCCGCGGTGAGGCCCACCGCGATGCGCAGCAACAGCAGCTCGCGTTGGTTCTCGGGGAGGTTGGCCAGGAGTTTCTTGGCCCATTCGGCGTCGCTGCTGAGCAGGGCGCGCTCCTCGGGGCCGAGGGAGTCGTCGGGGCGCTCGGGCATCTCGTCCGAGGGGACGGCCGTGGACCCGGGGTGGCGCATCGCGGCGCGCTGCAGATCGGCGACCTTGTGCGCGGCGATGGCGAAGACGAACGCTTCGAAGGGACGCCCGGTGTCCTTGTAGCGCGGAAGCGCGAGGAGTACCGCGACGCAGACCTCCTGCGCCAGGTCCTCCACGAAGTGCCGCGCGTCACCCGGAAGTCGGGACAGACGGGTGCGGCAGTAGCGCAACGCCAGCGGGTGGACACGGGCGAGCAGGTCGTGCGTGGCCTGCTCGTCGCCCTCGACCGCGCGATGGACGAGCGCACCGATCACCGTCGTCTCGTCGTCGCGCATCGGTCCATGGTGCCTTGGCGTCGTCCTGTCCGTGGCACTGCGTCCGTTGTTGTGCACCGAAGCGTTATGAGTAGGTGCGCCGGAACTCATCTCCTGCGCCCTCCCCTTCCGCTCGATCGACTCGTCCCCGAGGAACTCCACACCTCAAGGATGCGGCATCCGCGGCGAAACGAGCACCGGGCACCCGGAGAGCCCCTTTGCCACCCCCGCCCACCATGCGGTAGGCGGGGATTCTCGAACCCCCGCGGCGGCTCACCTAGCGAACCAGGCCCCACCGGAAACCGAGCGCCACGGCGTGCGCGCGGTCCGAGGCGCCAAGCTTCTTGAAGAGGCGTCGGGCGTGGGTTTTCACGGTGTCCTCGGAGAGGAACAGCTCACGGCCGATCTCCGCGTTCGAGCGGCCGTGGCTCATGCCTTCCAGGACCTGGATCTCACGCGCGGTGAGCGTGGGCGCGGCGCCCATCTCGGCCGACCGCAGTCTGCGCGGGGCGAGCCGCCAGGTGGGGTCGGCGAGCGCCTGGGTCACCGTGGCCCGCAGCTCAGCGCGGGAGGCGTCCTTGTGGAGATAGCCGCGGGCACCGGCGGCGACGGCGAGCGCCACACCGTCCAGGTCCTCGGCGACGGTGAGCATGATGATGCGCGCACCGGGGTCGGCGGACAGCAGCCGCCTGACCGTCTCCACGCCGCCCAGACCGGGCATGCGTACGTCCATCAGAATCAGGTCCGAGCGGTCGGCACCCCAGCGGCGGAGGACTTCCTCGCCGTTGGCCGCCGTCGTCACGCGCTCGACACCGGGCACGGTCGCGACCGCGCGGCGGAGCGCCTCTCGGGCAAGCGGGGAGTCGTCGCAGACGAGGACGGATGTCATGGCCGCCCTCCGCAGCTGATGCGCGTCACCTTGAGCCTCCAGGCTGGTACGAATCGTCACCTGTGCGGTCGACACTCGCCGACGGCTACTGCCGCCTGCCCGAGCGCTTGTTCCTTCAACCGCCTCCGCCCTCTCAACGATGGTCACTCGAAAGAGTTACGGGGCAGTCGGTCGTCTTCGGCACTCTACGTGAGGGTGCGGACACGGTGCAGACATGCACGCGGACCCTCAACGTTTCATCACAAGCTATGCCCCATTTAGCCTGTTTTCTTCCCATTTGTTGGTGTCTGCGGCTAGATTCGCAATGAGTCATATTTTCATCTCCTTAGATCGTAGATGTACGGTCGGTGGGCACAGAGCAGCCCAGAACGGCAACAAGGGGACACGCAATGGCAGATTTTTCTCGCCTTCCCGGTCCGAACGCGGACCTCTGGGACTGGCAGCTCCTCGCGGCCTGCCGCGGGGTCGACAGCTCGCTCTTCTTCCACCCGGAGGGCGAGCGTGGTGCGGCACGGAGCGCTCGCGAGAACTCGGCCAAAGAGGTCTGCATGAGATGCCCGGTACGCGCTGAGTGCGCGGCGCACGCGTTGGCGGTACGTGAGCCTTACGGCGTGTGGGGCGGGCTGACCGAGGACGAGCGCGAAGAGCTCATGGGGCGGGCGCGCAACCGGCTGGTCTCGGCGTCGGCCACCGGAAGCGGTCACGCTTCGAACAACTGAAGGAACGTTTCTGCATGGCGGGCACGCACCGTCGTGCCCCTCCTCTTCCCGACGCTACCGAGCCGCGGCCCGTGCCAGCCGGTCCAGCGTCGCCGCCACCGCCGGCACCTGCGCCAGGTCCGGCAGCGTGAGCGCGACAATCTCCCGCCGCACCGGCGGTTCCACCGTCACCATGCGGGCTCCCTTGGGACGTACGGACTCGATGGCGAGCTCGGGCAGGACCGCGACCCCGAGACCCGCGCCGACGAGGCCGACCACGGCCGGGTAGTCATCGGTGGCGAAGTCGATGCGCGGCTCGAAGCCCGCACCCCGGCAGACCTCGACCAACTGGCCGCGACAGCGCGGGCAGCCCGCGATCCATGGCTCCGCGGCCAGTTCGCCGATCGCGACCGACTCGGCCCTGGCCAGGCGGTGCCCCTCGGGCACGAGCCCGACGAGCCGGTCCCGCAGCAGGGGCCGTACGACCAGGTCGTCCCACTCCTCGACGCCCGCCGCGCCCTCGTACCGGAACGCGAGCGCGATGTCGCAGTCGCCCTCGCGCAGCATCTCCACCGAGCGCGGCGGTTCGGCCTCCTCCAGGGAGACGCGGGTGCCGGGGTGCGCGGCGCGCAGCGCGGCGAGGGCCGTCGGCACGAGGGTGGAGCTGCCGCTGGGGAACGACACGAGCCGGACCCGGCCCGCGCGCAGGCCCGCGATGGCGGCGACCTCCTCCTCGGCGGCCGTGAGCCCGGCGATGATGCCCGCGGCATGCCGGACCAGCGCCTCACCCGCCTGGGTCAGGCGCATCTCGCGGCCGGTGCGGATCAGCAGCGGTGTGCCCACGGACGACTCGAGCGCCTTCATCTGCTGGCTGACGGCGGGCTGGGTGCAGCCCAGCTCACGCCCCGCCGCCGAGAAGGAGCCGGTGGCGGCGACGGCGCGCAGAACGCGGAGATGACGGGCTTCGATCACGTATTGAGCATAAGTGAGTCTTGGGTACGGCGACGAATATCGCGGTGACGCTTTGGCCCTTATCGCCTAGCGTGGTGCCATGAAGCTTCTGTCTCTGAACCTGGGCCGTCCGCAGGACGTCGCGTACACGGACCAGGCCGAAGGCGTGACCGGCATCGACAAGCGGCCGGTGGACGGGCCCGTGCGGGTGACGGCGCCCGGACCCAAGGGGGTCGGCGCGAGCGGTCTCGCCGGGGACGCGGTGTGCGACACGCGCCATCACGGCGGGGACGACCAGGCGGTGTACGCGGTCGCGCGCGAGGATCTGGACGACTGGAAGCGCGAGCTCGGCCGGACGCTGCCCAACGGGGTGTTCGGCGAGAACCTCACGACGCAGGGGCTCGACGTGTCGGGGGCGCGGATCGGCGAGCGCTGGCGCGTCGGCTCCGAGGTGGTGCTGGAGGTCACCTGCGGCCGCATCCCGTGCAGCACGTTCCAGGCGCATGTCGGCGAGAAGAGCTGGGTGAAGCGCTTCACCCAAAAGGGTGCGCCCGGCGCGTATCTCCGTGTGGTCGAGCCCGGTGAGATCCGCTCCGGCGACCCGATCGAGATCGTGCACCGGCCGGACCACGACGTGACGGTGGCGCTCCAGTTCCGGGCGGTCACGACCGAACGGGAGCTGCTGCCACGCCTGTTGGCCGCCCGCGGGGCACTGCACCCGGAGTCGCTGGCGAAAGCGGAGAAGTACGTGTCCGAGCACGGCGCGTAGCAGCGGACGCGCGCGACGCGTAGCACCCTGCGCAGAACTCGTGGAGTGCGCGCAGGTGTTGGGTGGTGCGCGGCGCCGGATCCCTGGTCAGGTCACTAACCTTGCGCCATGACAACGGCTTTGATTACGGGATCGACCGCGGGCATCGGCGCCGCCTTCGCACGACGGCTGGCGGCCGACGGGCACAACCTCGTGCTGGTGGCGCGCGACACCAAGCGGCTGGGCGAGCAGGCGACCGAGCTGCACGACCGGCACGGCATCGAGGCGGAGGTGCTGACGGCGGATCTGGCGACCGACGACGGCATCGAGGCGGTGGCCACGCGGCTGGGCGACCGCAAGAACCCGGTCGACCTGCTGGTCAACAACGCGGGCTTCGGCAACAAGGGCCGCTACCTCGACGTATCGATGGCCGACGAGCTGAAGATGCTCAAGGTGCACTGCGAGGCGGTGCTCCGGCTGACGTCGGCGGCCACCGAGGCCATGCGGGAGCGCGGCCGGGGCGGGGTCGTCAACGTCGCGTCGGTGGCCGCGTTCGTGCCGCGGGGCACGTACGGGGCGTCCAAGGCGTGGGTCGTGCAGTTCACGCAGGGCGCGGCGCGGGACCTGGCGGGCAGCGGCGTACGGCTGATGGCGCTGGCCCCCGGTTTCGTGCGCACCGAGTTCCACCAGCGCGCGGGCATGGGCACCGACAACATCCCCAAGTGGATGTGGCTCGACGCGGACAAGCTGGTCGCGACGGCGCTCGCGGACCTGGCGCGCGGCAAGTCGCTGTCCATCCCCGATCCGCGCTACAAGGCGCTGATGGGCGTGGTGAAGGTGACCCCGCGGGCGTTGCTGGGCGGGATCTCGTCGAAGACGGGGCGGAAGTACGGCCCCCAGTAACGGCCGCCGTTCAGTAGGTGGTGTCGTCCCTCCGGTGGGAAAATGAGGGTGTTCTACCGGACCCAGGGCCGGAGGCGGCGCCATGACATTCGTACAGCTCATCGACTGCAAGACCAGCCGGTTCGACGAGATGAACCTGCTGATGGACACATGGGTCGAACAGACCAGGGGCAAGCGGACCGCGACGCACAATGTGATCGGCAAGGACCGGTCCGACGAGACCCACTTCATAGAGATCGTGGAGTTCCCGTCGTACGAAGAGGCGATGCGGAACTCGAAACTTCCCGAGACGGACAGGATCTTCCGGGAGATGGTGGCGCTCTGCGACGAGATGCCGACGTTCACGGACCTGGACGTGGTCCGCGACGAGCAGTTGTACGCGGCCAACATCCGCAAGTTCTTCGAGACGGTGGCCGCCAAGGGTGAGCTGTCACCGCTCAACGACCTGCTGGCGGAGAACTACCACGACCACGATCCCGCCAACGAGCAGGACACCATCGGGCTCGACGCGATGCGGCGCGAGATCGGGATGTGGCGAGGCGGGTTCGACTTCGCCTTCACCGTCGACGACCAGCTCACCGAGGGCGATCGCGTTTGCACGCGGTGGACCTGGAACGGCACCCACAACGGCGACTTCATGGGCATTCCGGCGACCGGGCAGCAGGTCGCCATGACCGGAGCGACCATCTTCCGCTGCCAGGAGGACGGGAAGATCGTCGAGGGCTGGTGGCAGTACGACCGGCTGGGGCTGATGGCCCAGCTCGGCGCGCTCGACGCGCTGGAGGGCTAGCACTCAAGGGAGAAGCCCCCGTTCCCTGACCGGGAACGAGGGCTTCTTCAAGCTGTCGGGCCTCAGTGGGAGTGCCCGTGGCCGTGGCCGTGACCGGCGTCGGCCTCTTCCTCGGCCGGCTTCTCGACGACCAGGGTCTCGGTCGTGAGGAGCAGGGAGGCGATGGAGGCGGCGTTCTCCAGGGCGGAGCGGGTGACCTTGACCGGGTCGATGACGCCGGCCTTCACCAGGTCGCCGTACTCGCCGGTGGCGGCGTTGAAGCCCTGGCCCTTGTCGAGCTCGGCGACCTTGGAGGTGATGACGTAACCCTCCAGGCCGGCGTTCTCGGCGATCCAGCGCAGCGGCTCGACGGCGGCGCGGCGGACGACCGCGACACCCGTGGCCTCGTCGCCGGTCTTGCCGAGGTTGTCCTCCAGGACCTTCACGGCGTGGACGAGCGCGGAGCCACCACCGGAGACGATGCCCTCCTCGACCGCGGCGCGGGTCGCGGAGATGGCGTCCTCCAGACGGTGCTTCTTCTCCTTGAGCTCGACCTCGGTCGCGGCGCCGACCTTGATCACGCACACGCCGCCGGCCAGCTTCGCGAGGCGCTCCTGGAGCTTCTCGCGGTCCCAGTCGGAGTCGGTGTTCTCGATCTCGGCCTTGATCTGGTTGACGCGGCCCACGACGGCCTCGTGGTCGCCGCCACCGTCGACGACCGTGGTGTCGTCCTTGGTGACGGTCACGCGGCGGGCGGTGCCCAGCACGTCCAGGCCGACCTGGTCGAGCTTGAGGCCGACCTCCTCGGCGATGACCTGACCGCCGGTGAGAGTGGCGAGGTCGCCCAGCATCGCCTTGCGGCGGTCGCCGAAGCCCGGGGCCTTCACCGCGACGGCGTTGAAGGTGCCACGGATCTTGTTCACGACCAGGGTCGACAGGGCCTCGCCCTCGACGTCCTCGGCGATGATCAGCAGCGGCTTGGAGGCGTTGGACTGGATGACCTTCTCCAGCAGCGGCAGCAGGTCCTGGATGGAGCTGATCTTGCCCTGGTGGATGAGGATGTACGGGTCCTCGAGGACGGCCTCCATGCGCTCCTGGTCCGTCACGAAGTACGGCGACAGGTAGCCCTTGTCGAAGGCCATGCCCTCGGTGAAGTCCAGCTCCAGACCGAAGGTGTTGGACTCCTCGACGGTGATGACACCGTCCTTGCCGACCTTGTCCATCGCCTCGGCGATGAGCTCGCCGACCTGCGGGTCCTGGGCGGACAGACCGGCGACGGCGGCGATGTCGGACTTCTCGTCGATCGGGCGGGCGGTCGCGAGGAGCTCCTCGGACACAGCCTTGACCGCGGCGTCGATGCCCTTCTTGAGCAGGGCGGGGGACGCGCCGGCGGCGACGTTGCGCAGGCCCTCGCGCACGAGCGCCTGGGCGAGCACGGTGGCGGTGGTCGTACCGTCACCCGCGATGTCGTTGGTCTTGGTCGCCACCTCCTTCACCAGCTGGGCACCGAGGTTCTCGAACGGGTCGTCGACCTCGACCTCACGGGCGATGGTGACACCGTCGTTGGTGATGGTGGGGGCGCCGAACTTCTTGTCGATGACGACGTTGCGGCCCTTGGGGCCGATCGTCACCTTGACCGTGTCGGCAAGCTTGTTGACGCCGCGCTCAAGGGCGCGACGGGCGTCCTCGTCGAACTTCAGGATCTTCGCCATGGAGCGATTCAGCCCTCTCGGAAAACTTGGGAGAAACGAACTGCGCCCCCAGCGCCCGGCTTTTTCAGGTGGCGGGGGCCAGGGGCGCAGTTCACTGCAAAACTGGGTGAATTACTTCTCGATGATCGCGAGCACGTCGCGAGCCGAGAGGACGAGGTACTCCTCGCCGTTGTACTTCACCTCGGTGCCGCCGTACTTGCTGTACAGCACGACGTCGCCGACAGTGACGTCGAGCGGAAGACGGTTACCGTCCTCGAAGCGGCCCGGGCCCACAGCGAGGACGACGCCCTCCTGGGGCTTCTCCTTCGCGGTGTCCGGGATGACCAGGCCAGAGGCCGTGGTCTGCTCGGCGTCGAGCGGCTGGACCACAATGCGGTCCTCGAGCGGCTTGATGGCAACCTTGGAGCTGGCGGTCGTCACGATCCGACCTCCCCCTTCGGAGATCTCACGGGGTTAACTGTCTGAGGTGGCGACCAGGTCGATCCGTCGTCGCGGGTGCCGGACCTGCCCGTCGCTATTGGCACTCTCCAGGGGGGAGTGCCAGACCTGAGACTATGACTGCGATTAGCACTCGGTCAAGCGGAGTGCCAAAAGCCTCCGGCGTGGCGCAGGGTTCCGGGCACCCGGCGTGGGTGTGAACGTACCTGGGGACTGCCGCCCCCAGCCCCCCGCTTCGGCCTGCACGGCCTCGTCCTCGAACTCCCCCACTCTCGGCTTCTCCCCCACTCTCGACTTCGCTCGAGCGGGGGACCCCCACGACGGGCCGAAACGTCAGAGGTAGTTTTCAAGGCGCGCAGGCGTGAAGCCCTCCGCCTGGATGCGCCTCAGCAGCCTGGTCGTCGCCTCCGTGAGGTTCGGTTCGCCGAAGCCGGTCAGGATGTCGCCCGGTCGCAGCCGGCGCGCGTCAGCCACCCGCCCCAGCACCACGGCCGCGACCCCGCAGTCGGCGGCGGCGCGGAGCGTGGTGCTGTCGTACCTGCCGTACGGGGGCCGCAGCAGCCGGGGCCGGACGCCGAAGCGCTGCTTGAGCTTGTCCTGCTGGCCGCAGATCTCAGCGCGCTGGCCGACGTACGGGAGGCCCCTCAGGGAGGCGTGGTCGAGGGTGTGGTTCTGGACGCTCGCGCCGACCGCCCGCAGCTGCGCGAAGTGCCCGTACCCCGGCCCGACGACACGGTCCGTGAGGAACACGCTGACCGGCAGCCGCAGTTCACGGACCATGTCGACGAACCGCGGATCGCGCTCGGCTCCGTCGTCGTACGTCAGGAAGACCACCCTGTCGCGGGTGCGGACGTGGTCCACGACGGGCGGCAGTCCGGGCCCCGCGGTGCGCGCGGCGGTCCGGGCGGGCGGTCTCGGCGCCGGGGCGAGCGGGGCGGTGAGCCCCCAGCGGCGGTACGCCGACTCATGCGGCCGTACCTTCTGCGCCGCCTTCTTGCCCAGCCGTTCGATCGGGTCGACGGACTGGGCGCAGCCGGTGAGCAGCACGGCCGCGAGCAGCCCGGCGGCCGGCGCGCGCATCCTCACAGGTAGTCCTCCAGGCGTGCCACCGCGTACCCCTTGTCCGTCACCCTCTTCATGAAACGGCGGACCATGTCGCGCATCGTGCCGTTCCAGTCGTTCTTCCCCCGGAAGTGGGTGAGGACGATGTCGCCGGGGTGCAGGTCGCGGTCGTCGTCCCGGTACTCCCAGTGGTCGACGAAGACCTCCTCGTCCCAGATCGGGGCGTACTTGATGCCGCAGCTCCGGGCGGCGCGCAGGGTGTCCTGGTTGTAGTTGCCGTAGGGCGGCCGGAAGACCGTCGGGCGCTTGCCGAACTGCTCCCTCATCACGTCCTGCATGCCGCAGATCTCGTGCCGCTGCTCCTCATAGGAGAGTCCGGGCAGGTAGGGGTGGTGCAGCGTGTGGTTGTTGAGGGTGACGCCCCGGTCGCGCATCCTCCGGAAGTACGCGTAGTCGTCCTCGACCAGGTAGTTGCTGAGGAAGGCGGTGTACGGGATCTTCAGGTCGCTCATCATCCGCAGGAACTTCGGGTCCTTCTCCTCACCGTCGTCGATGGTGAGGAAGACGACCTTGTCCTTGGTGGGGATGGTCGTGAAGACCGGGGGCAACTCCTCCTGGTCCTCGACCTCGAACCCCGCCCTGGCCTCGATCACCGGCTTCCTGACGGGCGGCGGCGGGGGCGTCAGCGGCGTCTCGTCCAGCCCCCAGCGCTTGGCCGCGGCGACCCGCTCGGCGTGCGCGAGACGGAGTTTGGAGGCGTACGAGTCGAGGGCGCGGGCGGGGGGCGCGTGCAGCGCCGGTGCCGCACCGCCGGAGCCGCCGTCGGAGCAGCCGGACGCGAGGGCGGCGACGGCAAGCACGGCGATTCCGCCACGGACGCCGATTGCTCGACGCATCCCCGTCCCCTTCATGCCGTTTTTATAATTTTGTCGCACTAGTCGCATGGCGCCGGATCCTCCCAGGTCATGGCCCGTACGGGGCCCCGACACCGCGGCCGGACGCGCACCGTCCACCGACTGGCCCACAATGGCCCGGTGAACGACGTCTCCTTCGCCTCCCTCCTCACCCCCGAGGGCCGCGCCCTGCTCGACGAGGTCCGCGACACCCAGCCGGCACAGGAACTGGCCGTCGCCACCCGGCTGCGCCGCGAGCACCCGGCCGAGCTGGTCTCGGCGGCCCTCGGGCAGGCGCGGCTGCGGCAGCGGGCGGCGGCGAAGTTCGGGGCCGAGGACGCGGGGCGGATGTTCTTCACCCCCAACGGGGTCGAGCAGTCGACCCGCACGACGGTCGCCACGCACCGCGCCCGGCGATTCGAGGCGATGGGGGTAAGTTCCGTCGCCGACCTCTGCTGCGGCATCGGCGGCGACGCGATCGCGCTCGCCCGCGCCGGGATCCGGGTCCTCGCCGTCGACCGCGACCCGCTGACGGCGGCGGCGGCACGGGCCAACGCCGACGCGCTGGGCCTCGCGGACCTGATCGAGGTGCGCGAGGCGGACGTCACCGAGGTGGACACGGCGGAGTACGACGCCGTCTTCGTGGATCCGGCGCGGCGGGGCGGGCGGGGCCGGATCTTCGACCCCGAGGCGTACTCACCGCCGCTGTCCTGGGCGACCGAAACGGCGCTCAAAGCCCCCCGGGCCGCCCTGAAGATCGCCCCCGGCATCCCCCACGAGGCGATCCCCGCCGAGGCGGAGGCCGAGTGGATCTCGGACGGCGGCGATGTGAAGGAGGCGGTGCTGTGGTTCGGCACGGAGCCCGGCCTGGTGCGGGCCACACTGCTGCCGGGCCCGCGTGAGCTGCGCGGCCGCGGGCTGCCCGACCCGGCGGTGCGGCCGCTCGGGCGTTACCTGTACGAGCCCGACGGCGCCGTCATCCGCGCGCATCTCGTCGCGGAAGTGGCCGAGGAACTCGACGGCGGGCTGATCGACGAGACCATCGCGTACGTCACGGCGGACGAGCTGCGCCCCACTCCGTATGCCTCCGCGTACGAGATCACCGACCAACTCCCCTTCAACGTCAAGAAGTTGAAGGCGCTGCTGCGGGAGCGCGGAGTCGGTGTGCTGACGGTGAAGAAGCGGGGTTCGGCCGTCGAGCCGGAGGAGCTGCGGCGGAAGGTGAAGCCGCAGGGGCCGGCGTCCGCGACGGTGTTTCTCACCCGGGTGGCGGGCGCCCCCACGATGCTGGTGGGGGCACCCGCGTAGCCGCCTACTGGTGGTGGACCGTCTCAGCGGCAGGCCTCGGCCCGGGTGAGCAGCAGCTCGCGTTCGCGGGCGTTGCGGGCGAGTTCCGCGGCGCGTGTGAACTCCGCCCGCGCCTCCGTCCTGCGCCCGAGCCGGGCGAGGAGATCCCCGCGCACGCTGGGCAGCAAGTGGTAGTCGCGCAGGGCGGGTTCGTCGGCGAGGGCGTCGACGATCTCCAGGGCGGGGCCGGGGCCGTCCGCCATCGAGACGGCGACGGCACGGTTCAACTCGACCACGGGGGAAGGGGACCGGACCGCCAGGAGCCCGTACAGGGTGGCGATCCGGCCCCAGTCCGTGTCCTCGTACGCGTACGCCTGCGCATGGCACGCGGCGATGGCGGCCTGGAGGGCGTACGGGCCGGGGCTGCCGGTGGCCACGGCGTTGGAGCGGCCGAGGGCGGCGAAGCCGCGGCGGATCAGCATGCGGTTCCAGCGGCGGCGGTTCTGGTCCTTGAGGAGGACCGGCTCGCCCGACGGGGCGGTGCGGGCTGCCGCGCGTGACTGCTGGAGCTCCAACAGCGCGGCCAGGCCGTGCACTTCGGGTTCCTTGGGCATCAACTCGGCCAGGACGCGGGCGAGCCGGAGGGCGTCCTCGCACAGCGCGGGGCGCAGCAAATCGTCGCCCGCGGTGGCGGCGTACCCCTCGTTGAAAATCAGGTAGATGACTTCGAGCACGGACCCGAGCCGGGCTTCACGCTCCGGGCCGTACGGCACCTCGAAGGCGACGCCCTTCGTCGCGAGCGTCCGTTTGGCGCGCACGATGCGCTGGGCGATCGTCGCCTCGGGGGCGAGGAAGGCGCGGGCGATCTCGGGGGTGGTCAGGCCGCCGAGCAGCCGCAGCGTGAGTGCGATGCGGGCCTCGGCGGAGAGGACGGGGTGGCAGGCCGTGAAGACGAGGCGCAGCAGGTCGTCGTCGATGTCGTCCGGGTCGGAGGGTTCGTCGAGGTGGTGCGGGGCGGTCACCGAAAGGTCCCGCCCCACCTCCTCCAGCTTGCGCGCGTACCGTTCCCGGCGGCGTACGAGGTCGATCGCGCGGTGCTTGGCCGTGGCCGTCAGCCAGGCGCCGGGGTTGTCCGGCACGCCGTCCCGCGGCCACTGCTCCAGGGCGGCGACCAGGGCGTCCTGCGCCAGCTCCTCGGCGATGCCGACGTCCCGGACGATCCGGGCGACGCCGGCGATGATGCGGGGAGACTCGATACGGAAGATCGTCTCGACGGTCTCGCCGGCACCGGACGCGGGGATGGTGGGCTGCTGTTCCACAACCCACCATCAGACACCCACGGCGCGGCCGGGCCAAGTCGCGACTCAGCCCTCCGCGATCTCCCGCACCTCGCAGGTCACCGTCCAGTGCTCCTCGTGCACCTTCAGGAAACGCTTGGTCCACTCCAGGGCCTCGGCCATGTCCTTGCACTGCATGAGCGCATAGCCGCCGACGACCTCCTTGGACTCGGTGAAGGGCCCGTCGGTGACGGACAGCTGCCCGTCCGCCCAGTGCACCCGCTTGCCCTGGGCGGACGGCGTCAGCCCGGCGGTGTCGAGCATGACCCCCGCCTTGGTGATCTCCTCGAGCAGCTCCCCCATCCGCTGCATCAGCTCGGGGCTGGGGCCCTCGGCGGGCGCGGTGCTCTCGTCGATCTGGACCAGCGACAGGTAGCGCGGCATGGTGACTCCTCGGGTCTTTCGAGTTTCGGAGGCGGGGCTTCTCCCTGCCTCTCACCCCTGCGTCGAACGGGAGACGCTGCTTTCGACACTGCCTCCGGAATTCTTCGAGATTTCTTCCGCGGGGGGCGTATTCGCAGGTCGGGGCGGGTTCCCGTGCAGGACCGCAGTCGCCGGCGACGCGGCGGCGAGCAGCCCCGCCGCCACCCAGTAGGCCGCCGAGAAGGCATGGACCAGCCCCGCGGGCCCCGGCCCGCTCGCGGTCGCGGTCCCGGTCGCAGTCGCAGTCGCAGTCGCACTCGCACTCGCACTCGCACTCGCACTCGCACTCGCACTCGCACTCGCGCTCGCGCTTCCGGCGACGGTGACCAGTACCCCGAGCCCCACCGCCCCGCCCACCTGCCGCGAGCTGTTGAGCAGCCCGGACGCCATCCCGGTCTCCTCCGGCGACACCCCCGTCGTGGCCGATGTACCCAGCGGTACGAAGCCCAGTCGGTGAGCAGTCCGCCCACGAGCATTCCGACTTTATGAACCTCGTCGGGGCTAGCACGGGGTCCGAAGCGCGCGTGTTGACCGAAAGGCCTACACGTCCGGGGCGAGGGTCCTGGACGTGTAGCCCTCGCGGAGGCGGACTGTCAGTCGGCGAAGTCCTGCCGAGCGCGCCGCCTCCGACGACGGCGGCTCAGTGACCGGCACCTCCCCCGCGACGAAGGCGTCCCACCACGCGTCGTCGCGCGCGGTGCGCGAGAAGAAGGTGTGCCACACCCAGCGGGGGCAGCCGTCGACGGTGACCGGGCGGCGTACGCGGCGCAGATGGCCCGCTGCGGAGAGGTTGTTGAGCGCTGTGGCGATGGCGCACTGGCCGTACGAGAGGTGTTTCGCCAGCGTCTTGATGGAGAGATCCGACTCGTCGTCCAGGCGGTCGACGTATGTGGCGATCGACGCCTCGCGGACGGGAAATGCGCGAAGTCCCTGCCCCTACGGGGTTCTTGGTCGGGGGCCGACTTCTTTCCGTAGCCAGGATTGGCCAGGGGGTGGGCGGAGGGGCGCGGGGCAGCACTAAGCTGGGCGGTAGCCATGGATCGAGTCCTTTTCGATCTGGTGGTCAGACCCCCGCGTGGTGCTCTAACACCCACGGGGGTCGATGCTTTCCCGGCGCACGCTACACGTTCGCCACGCTCCGCCGCGACCCGATCACGAAAAGTCATCTCCCCTGGCCCAGGCGGCACTTGGGCCGCCCACAAGGGGAGGGTGGGCGGGTTGAACCACCCACCCATTCCTTGCAAAAGAGTCTCGAACCCCGACTCCCGAAGCTCAAGCTCCGACGTGCGCGACGAACTCCGCCCACGCGGCGGCGGGGACGGTCAACTCGGGGGCATCGCCCGTGGGGTTGAGCTTCGAGTCCCGGATGCGGACGGCGCTGGGTCGGAGGGCAATCTCGACGCAGTTGTCGCCTTCGGTGCCGCTGTAACTCGACTTGAACCAAGCGAGTTTCGTGTTCACCACTGGTCCGCCACCTCTCTGATGAGCCGCGCCGATTCCTCCGTACCGAGGGCCTGCATGCGGATCACGCCAAAGCGCTGCGCGAGCTTGCTGACTGTCTCCGAATCGGCGTGCAGCACACTCATCGCCTGACCCTCCTCGTAGGCGCAATGCTCGTGGTCGGGGCTTTCCAGCAGCACCATGGGGCCGTTGATCCCGGTGTGCGTACCCTGACTGATCGGCATCACTTGACTGTCCACATTGGCAATGCGCCGAGCTCCAGCAGGCGTTCTCGCCACATCTTGAACTGATTCCCGCAGTACCTCCGCGCGGTCGGCGACTGCTCACCCACAGAACCCCACCTCCACCTGCGCACACCACGCTGCGCGCACCACTGGTCACTTCGGGATTACTACAGGTCACCGACGTCCCACAGGCGAACGGTTCCATCGCTTCCGGCGGTGGCGAGCCAGCGTCCGTCCGAGCTGAAGTCGGCGCACAGGACAGAGTCGTTGTGGCCGGTCAGCTTCTTTCCCTTTCGCGGGTCGGAGGGCCCGTCGGTGTGCCAGAGCTGTACGTCGCCCCCGTACAACTCGGCGACGGCGAGGAGCGGTCGAGTCGGGTGAAACACCCCGGTCCTTACCGCACCGAGCTTGAACGGCTCGGGCCCCCAGCTGTCGGGGCCGCGCTCGCCGCCACAGTTCTCCTCCCTTGGGACCGAACAGGGCGAAGCTGTTGTCATAGCGGCTGGCGGCGAGACCTGGGCCGTAGTGGTACAAGGGGTTGTCCCTGCCATTCCAGAGATCCGTTTTCAGCACGGGGGACTTGGGGTTCCCGAACCCAGGCGCTGGGCTCCGCCAGATCCTGCCCTTGTCATCCATGAGTGCCAGACTGCCGTCGATGAGGAAGTCCAGCCCCACGACGTGCCTGTCGCCCTGATCGACGTCGTCGAGGCCGGCTGTCGTGACAAATGTGTACGCGCCTTCGCCGGATTCCTTCCACACACCAGCCCATGACGAGACGCTGCAGGCCAAAAAGCGCCGCGCGCGATGGAAGGCAATGAACCTGAACGGGAATTCACCGCTCTTCTGATTCTGGACAAGCTTGGTACCCCGTGGCCGGACGTGGCGGGGATCCCGGATTTCCGCCCCTCCCCGACTGCTCCGGACGCCCGTACGGCCTCCGGAGATGTCGCTGTCCGACGTACGGAGTGCTGCGGCGCGCCTACTGCCTGGGGCGAGCGTGCGCCAACTCCTCTACTGGCGTTATCTGTTGACGTGCCGGGTCACCTGAGCGACGCCCACAGCTCACTCGCCTCCGGCTCGTTCGCCACCACCCGGTTCGGGTCCGACGGGGCCGTGACCACCGGCATCATGACCGTCTTGACGTCGTCGGAGGGCAGGCCCTTCAGGCTCTGGCCGAGCTTCATCAGCTCGCCCAGCGAGTCGAGTCCCGTGTCGGTGGTGAGGCTGCCGGTCACCGCGTCCGCGACCTTGTAGAGCTTGGTGGGGTTGGTGAGGAGGTCCGTCGAGGAGATCTGCTTCAACAGCGCCTTCACCAGCTTCTGTTGCAGACCTATCCGGCCCAGGTCGCTGCCGTCGCCTATGCCGTGGCGGGTGCGGGCGAGGGCGAGGGCCTTGGTGCCGTTCAAGTGATGGGTACCGGCCGCGAGATGCAGATGGCTCTGGTCGTCGTCGATGTCCTCGTCCGTCGTGACGGTGACGCCGCCGAGTGCGTCCACGAGGTCCGCGAAGCCGGAGAAGTCGATCTCGATGTAGTGGTCCATGCGGACGTCAGTCATGGACTCGACCGTCTTCACCGCGCAGACCGGACCGCCGATCGAATACGCGCTGTTGAACATCGCGTTGTACGCCACCGAGGTCGTCCCCCCGGACGAGGTGGGGCACGACGGGCGGGTCACCAGGGTGTCCCGGGGAATGCTCACCACGGTCGCCTTGGTGCGGCCCTCGTCGATGTGGACGACCATCGCGGTGTCCGAGCGGGCACCCGAGCTGCTGCCGCCGCCGAGCTTCGCGTTCGCCGTGCCGCTGCGCGAGTCGGAGCCGAGGACCAGGATGTTCAGGGCGCCGCTGGGCAGCGGGGAGGCGGAGGCCGACGCGGTGGCGGACGCCGTCGGGGTCGACACCACCTTGGCCGGGCGGTCGTCACCGAGCGCGCTGTTGATGTCGACGCTCTTGATGTTGTGGTTCAGATGCCAGTAGGCCCAGCCCGCCCCCGCGGCGGAGAGCACGAGGGCGCCGGCGAGCACGACGCCGGCGGCCTTCAGCAGACCTCGCCGCCGGCCGCCGCGTCTCGCGGCGCCCTCGTTGTCATCCCCGTGCTCGTCTTCAGAAGTCACGCGGAGGAACGTAAGTCCGAATTATTACGAGCAGGAACCTCTTCTCGGGTTTCCTTCGGAAAATCTCAGACTTCTCAGGCACGGCTCAGTTCGGCACCACGAAAACTCAGCCCAGTGTCACCGTGGGCACCGGATTGCTCCCGCTCCACGACGCGTTGAACCCGAACGTCACCGAGCCGCCGTCCGCGACCGTCCCGTTGTAGGAGGCGTTGACGCAACTCACCGCCGCGCCCGTCTGTGTGCAGGTCGCGTTCCAGGCCTGGGTGATCTGCTGACCGGCGCCGTACGTCCAGCTCACCTTCCACGCCGACAGCGCCGCCCCCGAGCAGGCGATCTTCACCTGGCCCGTGAAGCCGGTGTTCCATTGACTGGTGACGCTGTACGTCGTCGTGCACGCGCCCGTGGGAGGCGGCGTCGACGTCCCCCCGAGCGAGGTCGCGATCGCGTAGTACGCCGGTTTCGGCGCGTAGTTCTCGTCGTACGGGGTCGCCGCGCCGTACCCCGAGAAGACGTCCGGGATCCAGGAGTCGGAGTCGGTGAAGCCCCAGACGGTGACGCCGTAGCACCTGGACACGGCCACACACGCGTCGAACACGGCCTTGTAGTCGGCGGCCTGCTGCGCCAGCTTCGTGCTGTCGGAGGGGAGTTGCATCCGGATGTCCAGCTCGGTGATCGCGACGTCGACGCCGAGGTCGGCGAAGCGCTGGATGTTCTGCTGGAGTGTGGACGGGACCTGGCCGAGAATCAGGTGGGCCTGGAGTCCCACGCCGTCGATCGGGACGCCCCGGTCCTTCAGCGACTTGACCAGGTTGTAGAGGGCGGTGCTCTTCGCGTTGACGCCCTCGACGTTGTAGTCGTTGATGTAGAGCTTGGCGCTCGGGTCGGCCGCGTGCGCCCAGGTCAGGGCCTGGGCGATGTAGTCGGCGCCGAGGCCGTTGTACCAGAGGGTCGAGCGGTAGGTGCCGTCCTCGTTGAAGGGCTCATTCACCACGTCCCAGGCCGCCAGCTTGCCTTTGTAGCGGGTGACTTCGGTGGTGATGTGGTCCTGGAGCAGCGTGCTCAGCTCGGCGGACGTCCAGGTGCCGTTCGTCAGCCAGCTCGGGTTCTGGCTGTGCCAGACCAGGGTGTGGCCGCGCACCTGCTGGTTGTGGGCCTGCGCGAAGGCGACGATCTGGTCGGCCTCGGTCCAGTTGAAGCTGCCCCGGGTGGGCTCGACCGAGCCCCACTTCATGGCGTTTCCGGGGGTCAGCGAGTTGAACTGGGCGCCGGCGATGTCGCCGTACGTGCCGGTGAGCTTGGAGCCGGTGACGGCGGTGCCGATGACCTTGCCCTGGGCGGCGGCGAGGTCGCGGAGAGGGGTGTCCGCCGCGTGGGCCGTCGTACCGGCGGCGAGCAGGGCGCCCACGGCCACGACGCCCGCGAACAGGGCGGACACGCGGGTGCGTAAGGAGGTTCGGGAGGATCTGGAGGTTCTCATTGCGGGTGCCTCCGAAAGTTTCGGTCGTGCAACCGATTGACTTCGGAGGAGTGTGGAGCGGGATGCCCCACTCGTCAATCCCACGCGTCAGTACAGGAACACCAATCCGTCGCGGCACACACGGCGACTCGCCACTACGGGAACACCCATCGGTCGCGACACAGACGGCGACTCGCCACTACGGGAGCACCGATCCGTGCCCTACGCCGGAGGGGCCCCCGTACTGCTGCGCACCACCAGACTCGTGGCCAGCTCCACCCGGGTCGCTGCCGACGCCCCCTCCGCACGCCCCAGTTCGAGCACCAGCTTCGCCGCCGCCTCGGCCATCTCCGTCAGCGGCTGCCGTACGGTCGTCAGCGGCGGCCCGACCCACCGCGCCACCGGCAGATCGTCGAACCCGACGACGCTCAGGTCCTCCGGGATGCGCAGCCCCAGCTCGCGGGCGGCCTCGTACAGGCCGAGGGCCTGGAGGTCGTTGCCCGCGAAGACGGCCGTCGGGCGGTCCGGCGATCGCAACAGTTCGAGCCCCGCCCGGTACCCGCTGTCGTGGTGGAAGTTCCCCGGCCGGATCAGCTCCGGATCGACCGGCAGCCCCGCCGTCTCCAGCGCGGCACGATAGCCGTCGACCCGCGCGCGGCTGCACATCATGCGCGACGGGCCGCTGATCGCACCGATCCGGGTGTGCCCGAGCTCGACGAGATGGCGCGTCGCGGCCAGCCCGCCATGCCAGTTGGTGGCGCCGATGGACGGCACGTCGTCGCCCGGGTCGCCGGCCGGGTCCATCACCACGAAGGGGATGGACCTGCTGGTCAGCAACGCCCGCCCGGACTCGTCGAGCCCGGAGAGCACGAGGATCACGCCGTGCGGGCGGCGGGCGGCGACCTGGTCGGCCCAGGTGCGCCCGGGGGTGAGGCGCCCCGCGCTCTCGGAGAGGACGACGCTCAGGCCCTCGTCCCTGGCGACGTTCTCGACACCTCGGATGACCTCCATCGCCCAGGCGCTCTCCAACTCGTGGAAGACCAGGTCGATGAGGGGGGAACGGGTCGCCTCGGCCCGGCGGCGCCGGTAGCCGTACGAGCGCAGCAGCCCCTCGACGCGGGTGCGGGTCCCCGGGGCGACGTCGGCGCGGCCGTTGAGCACCTTCGAAACAGTCGGTGCCGACACTCCGGCCTCGCGGGCGATCTCGGCGAGCGTCGCGGTCTGCGTCGAGCGCGCTGTCGCCCGCGTTTCCACGGGCGTTGACGGCTTCCTTTCCACGGGCTTGAACGGCTTCGCGGGATTCATGGGCGGGATCGTATCCCCGCTCCCCCTCATACCGGACCCTCTCTGATCCACACGATTCCCAGAACATTCGACATCCGGCGCGAAACATTCGGTGCGCGCTGCCCTCCCCGCCTCCCGGAGGGCAACGCCGGTCTCACTTCACCCGCACCTCGCACCGCATCCGCCGCCCCGGCCCCACCACCCGCTCCGGTCCCGTCAGCGTCACCGGCACCACATGCCGTACGTCCCCTTCGGCGCTGGACACCGCCAGCCGCAGCTCCAGCTCCCCCGGTTCGACGATCCGCTCGCCGTCTGGGCCGGTGTACGCGGCAACGTCCGCCGGGAAGGTGAAGTGGACCTCCGCCGACGCGCCCGCATCCAGCGGCAGCCGCGCGTAGCCCACCAGCCGGGCCACCGGCCGCGCCACCTTGCCCACGGGGTCGTGGAGATAGAGCTGGACGACCTCCGTGCCGGCCCGCTCCCCCGTGTTGCGGACGGTCAGGCGCAGCGTCGTCTCGCCGTCCGTCGGGAACGTGTCGGCGTCGACCGCGGGCGCCTGCCAGTCGTACGTCGTGAAGGACAGCCCGTGCCCGAACGGGAACAGCGGGGTGGGGTCGAGGTTGCTCGCCTCGCCGCGCTGTCCGAGGGGCGGGGCGAGGTACGTCCACGGCTGCCCGGCGGGATCGCGCGGCACGCTGACCGGGAGCCGCCCCGACGGGTTCACCCGCCCCGACAGGACCCCGGCGACCGCGGGGCCGCCTGCCTGGCCCGCGAAGAACGCCTGCACCACCGCCGCGCACCGGTCCGCCCAGCGCCCGAGCGCGTACGGGCGGCCGGAGAGCACGACCAGCACGACCGGCGTCCCGGACGCCAGCGCCTTGTCCACCGACTCGCCCTGCCCCTCGGGGAGTTCTAGATCGGCCGCGTCGCACCCCTCGCCCGAGGTGCCGCGCCCGAACAGCCCCGAGCGGTCGCCGACCACGACCACGCACACCTGGGCCGCCACGGGATCCTCCGTGAACTCCACGTCCGGCAGCTCGGCGTGCAGCGATTCGAGCAGCGTCGGGACGGCGACCCCCATCGGGACCTCCGGGTGGTCCAGGAGGACATGGCGGGGGAAGGTGTAGCAGCCGAGCATCGCGGCCGGGTCGTCGGCGAGCGGGCCGAGTACGGCGATCCGGCGCACCTCGGGCGCGAGCGGAAGCATGCCCCCGTTGGACAGCAGCACGACCGACTCCTCGGCCAGCTGCCGTGCCAGCACCCGCATATGGGGCGGATCGAGGTCGGCCGGGGCCCCGGCGGCGGGCGGCGCCCAGTCGGGATCCAGCAGCCCCAGCTCGCACTTCTGCGTCAGCACCCGCAGCGCCGCCCGGTCCACGAAGTCCGCGTCAAGGGACCCGGCGCCGAAGCACCGCACCGCGGGCAGCTCCACGTCCACGCCCGCCGCGAGCGCGAGCGCCGCCGCCCCGGCCGGGGAGTCGGTGAGCCCGTGTGCCGATTCCAGGAAGGACACGCCGAAGTAGTCGGCGACGACCGTGCCGGTGAACTGCCATTCCTCGCGCAGGAGTTGGGTGAGCAGCCGGTGGTGCGCGTGGGCGGGCAGCCCGTCCAGGTCGTTGTACGCCGCCATCACCGACCGCGCGCCGCCCTCCCGTACGGCCATCTCGAACGGCGGCAGGATGACGTCCGCCAGTTCGCGCGGGCCGATCGAGGCGGGCGCGTGGTTGCGGGCGCCGCGCGAGGCCGAGTACCCGGCGAAGTGTTTGAGCGTGGCGACGACGCCCGCCGACTCCAGGCCCTGGACGTAGGCGGTGCCGACCGTCGCCACGAGGTAGGGGTCCTCGCCGATCGACTCCTCCGTGCGGCCCCAGCGGGGGTCCCGTACGACATCGAGGACGGGGGCGAGGCCCTGGTGCACGCCGACCGAGCGCATCGAGGCGCCGATCGCCGACGCCGTCTCCTGCACCAGGGCGGGGTCGAAGGTCGCACCCCAGGCGAGCGGCGTCGGGAACACCGTGGCCTGCCAGGCCGTGAAGCCGGTGAGGCACTCCTCGTGGGCGAGGGCGGGCAGCCGGAAGCGGTTGGCCGAGCGGATGCGTTCCTGGAGGGAGGCCAGGCGGGCGGCTCCCTCGGCCGGATCGACCGGCGCCGTGCCGAAGGGGCGGGTCAACTGGCCCAGGCCGTGCGGGAGCAGTTCCGACAGGTCGACGTCCTCGGACAGGGCGTGCTGCAGCGGCGCCATGTCCCCGCCCGGCGTCTCGTTCGAGCCGGGCCAGACGCTGTAGAGCTGGGCGATCTTCTCCTGGGGGGTCATACGGGCGAGCAGGTCGGCGGCGCGGACGGCGGCGGGTAGAGCGGGGTCCTGCCAGGGGTGGGTCATGTAACTCCTCACGTGGAGAGGGGGATGGGGCCCCTGAGATGGGTCAGCCCTTCGTCGCGCCGAGCGTGATGCCGCCGATCAGCTGCCGCTCGGCGACCGCGTAGAAGGCGAGGGCGGGCACCATGGCGAGCACCAGATAGGCGAAGATGCGGGCCACGTCGGAGGCGTACTGGCCCTGGAACTGCTGGATGCCGACCGGGATCGTCCACCAGGTGGGTTCGCTGAAGACGAGCAGCGGCAGCAGGAACTGGTTCCAGCTGCTCACGATGGCGAGCACGGAGACGGTACCCAGCGCGGGCCGGGCCAGCGGCAGCAGGATGCGCCAGAAGAACCCGAGGCGGGTGCAGCCGTCGAGCGTCGCCGCCTCCTCCAACTCCCCCGGGATCTCCCGGAAGAAGCCGCGCAGGATGATGATCGTCACCGGCAGTCCGAAGGCCGCCTCGGGCAGGATCACACCCCACGGGTTGTCCAGCAGTCCGAAGGTGCGCAGCAGGATGAACAGCGGCAGGATCGCCACCGCGAAGGGGAACATCAGCCCCATCGTGAACAGGGTGAACATCAACTCCCGCCCACGGAAGGCGAACCGGGCGAGCGCGAACGCCGCCAGGGCCGCCACCGACACCGTGAGCAGGGTGGCACCCACCGCGATCACCGTGCTGCTGCCGATGGACCGCCAGAACGTGCCCGAGCCGAGCAGCGAGGTGTAGTTCGAGGTCACCCACGGCGAGGGCAGCCCGAACGGGTTGGAGGAGAGCTGGTCGGTGGACTTGAAGCCGGAGATCAGGGCGTAGAGGAGTGGGGTGACCATGAAGACGCCGACCACCCAGAGGGTCACGTACACGGGCAGGGTGCGCAGCCGCCGGCGCCGCCTCGCGCGGTTGCGTGTCTCCGTCTCGGCACTCATCGGTTTCCTCGCATGGTGGTGATGGCTCCTTCGGTGTCCCGGCGCAGCACGAAGCGTTGGTAGGCGAGGGCGAAGACCAGGCTGATCAGGAACATCACGACGCTGAGGGCGCTGGCGTAGCCCATCTGATAGCGCTTGAAGCCGTACTGGACCATGCTGATCGCCATGGTCTCGGAGGCGTGGTCGGGGCCGCCGGTGGTGATGACCCAGACCAGGTCGAAGAGCTGGATGGAGTAGACGACGGAGAGGAACGCGCTGATCCGGAGGGTCGGCGCGAGCAGCGGCAGCGTGATGTGCCAGAAGCGCTGCCAGGTGCCGGCGCCGTCGATGCGCGCCGCCTCCTGCAGTTCGGCCGGGATGCCCTGCAGGCCCGCCAGGTAGAGCATCATGTGGAAGCCGAAGTACTTCCAGGTCATGACGATGAAGAGGGTGGGCATGACGCTGTGCTGACCGGCGAACCAGTCGCCGCCCAGCCCGGCGAGCCCGACCTTGTCGAGGACCTTGTCGGCGAGCCCCTCCCCCGGCGCGAAGATCATGCTGAACAGCACGCCGGTGATGACCTCGGACAGGATGTACGGGGCGAAGAACAACATCCGGTACACGGCCCGGCCGCGCAGCTTCTGGTTGAGCAGCACGGCCATGGCGAGCGCGAACGGCAGCTGCACGAGAATGGAGAAGCCGATGAGCAGCGCGCCGCGCCCCAAGTCCCCCAGGAACACCGGGTCCTTGAAGAGCCGCGTGTAGTTGTCGAGGCCGACGCTGTCCGAAGGCGAGCCGAATCCGCCCCAGTTGAAGAAGCTGACGTAGATCGCGTAGCCCATCGGCACCAGCACGAGCAGGCCGAACAGGGCCAGGGCGGGGACCGTGAACACAACGGCCGACAGCCAGTCGCGCACCCGGCGCAGCGGCGACCCGCGGCGCGCCGGGCCGGGGGCGGCCGAGTCCGGACCGTCGTACTTGCCGACATCGGTCACGTACGGCGTCGAACCCGCCGAGGAGGTCGCGGAGGTCGAAGTCGAGTGGGTCATCGGCGGCGCTAGCTCTTCTCGCTCTTGGCGACCTGGGTGACCGAACGTGTCACCTTCTCGGGCGACTTGGAGCCCGCTATGAGCGCGGCGACGCTGTCGTTGATCTCCTGGCCGACGGCGGGGGCGTACGCCTGGTCGAGGTAGAGCTGGAAGCCGGTTGCCTTGTTCAGCATGTCGGAGACGGCGATGAGGTTGGGGTCGGTGAGCGCGCCGGCGGCGTCCTTGGAGACGGGGATCAGGCCGGTCTCCTTGATGAGCTTCTCGGCGAACTCCTTCTCGCCGAAGAACTTCAGGAAGTCCAGGGCCTCCTGCGGCGCGCCCTTGCGCACCGCGTGGCCGCCGCCTCCGCCGAACACCTCGGTGAGCGCACCCTTTCCGCCCTCGACCGTGGGGAAGGAGAAGAAGCCGAGGTCCTTGCCGATGCCCTTGCCGGAGTCGGCCTCGACGATCGGCGCCCACTGGCCCATCAGCTCCATGGCCGCCTTGCCGTTGCCCATCAGGGCGGCCTCGCCGTTGGGGTCGGAGTAGGCCCCGCCGAGGAACCCCTTCTGGAAGGGCTGCAGCGCGACGAGGTCCTTGAGGTGCTGGCCGGCCTTGACGAAGTCGTCGCCGGTGAAGTCGGCGTCGTCGGAGGCCTTCTGCATGGCGTCGAGACCGGCGACGCGCATCGAGAGGTACGCCCAGAAGTACATGCCGGGCCACTTCTCCTTGCCGGCCAGGGCGATGGGCGTGATGCCCTTGCTCTTCAGGGCGCGGATGGCGTCGAGGTAGCCGGACCAGGTGGTGGGCGGGGTGGTGATGCCGGCCTTCTTGAAGAGCGCCTTGTTGTACCAGAAGCCGACGGCGCCGATGTCGAAGGGGACGGCGTACAGCTTGTCGTCGAACTTGTAGGCCGTCATCGAGGCGGGTACGTAGTTTCCGGTCCAGGAGGCGACCTGGTCCGTCAAGTCCTCGACCAGGCCCGCGTCGATCTGCTGCTTGAGGACGCCGCCGCCCCAGGTGTGGAAGATGTCCGGCAGCTTGCCCGAGGCGATCTGCGCGGTCATCTTCGACTTGTACGCCTCGTTCTCCATCGTGACGACCTTGATCTTCACATCCGGGTGCGCGGCCTCGAACTCCTTGGCGCGCTGGGCCCACAGCTTCTTCGCGGGCTGGGTCGTGGTGATGTTCCACCACTCGATCGTCTTCTTGCCCGAGCCGCTGTCGCTGTCCGAGGAGCCGCACGCGCTCAGCCCGGCCGCGCCGAGGCCGGTCGCCGCGGAGGCCGCCAGGAACCCACGGCGAGAGAAGTTGGAGGTCGTACCGAACGGTCGCATCGCACGCCTTCCGGAAGGGAGCCGAAAATTATCGGTCAAGTGCGCACGGAAGCTACGGCCCGACGACAGGTATGTCAACGCTCCTGACAAATACGGGAGTCGACGAGATCCACGAGACGGCGGCCCGGTGGCGAAAGGGCAGGTGGGGCGCGTGAAGCGCACCCGGGCGTCAGACGAGCGGAGCCGTACTCGCCCGCACCACCAGCTCGGTGGCAAGCTCGATCCGGGGGGAGGCGGGCTCCTCGCCGAGCGCGAGCCGCAGCACCGTACGCGTGGCCAGTTTGCCCATGTCCGCCAGGGGCTGGCGCACGGTCGTCAGCGGCGGGGCCGACCAGCGGACCTCGGGCAGGTCGTCGAAGCCGACGACGCTCAGGTCCTCCGGCACCCTGAGGCCCCGGCGGCGCAGCGCCTCGATCGCCCCCAGCGCCATCTGGTCGCTGGCGGCGAACAGCGCGGTCGGCGGTTCGGCCAGGTCGAGCAGGGTGTTGCAGCCGTCGAAGCCGGCGGAGTGGTAGAAGTCGCCGGGCACGATCAGCGCGTCGTCGACGGCGATGCCCGCGCCCTCCAGCGCCGCCCGGTAGCCGTCGAGCCGCGCCCGGGAGCAGAGCAGCCGGGGCGGCCCCGCGATGAACCCGATCCGCCGGTGCCCGAGGCCGAGCAGGTGCTCCGTCGCGGCCATGCCGCCGGCCCAGTTGGTGGCGCCGACGGTCGGCATGTCCAGGGAGGGCGAGCCCGCCGGGTCGACGACGACGAGCGGCACACCGAGCCGCCGCAACTCGTCGTGCAGCCGCGGTTCGAGCACCGAGGTCACCAGGATCACGCCGTCCGAGGCCCGCGCCCGCAGGTTGGTCATCCACTGCCGGGCCGACCCCGACGCCCCGTGGATGGCCGAAACCACCGTGCCCACCCCGGAGGCGTGCGCGACCTCCTCGACCCCGCGGATGATCTCCACGGCCCAGGGGCTGTCGAGATCGTTGAAGACCAGGTCGATGAGGGCGGCCCGGTCGCCCGGGGCGTTCGCCTTGCGCTGGTAGCCGTGGTGGCGCAGCAGGTCCTCGATCCGGGCCCGGGTCTCCGGCGACACGTCGGAGCGGCCGTTGACGACACGGGACACGGTGGGCACCGAGACCCCGGCCTGCCGGGCGATCTCGGTGATCGTCACCTTGTTCCTGATGCTCTCCCGGGCCACACGCCCACCTCCGTTGCCGAAACCTTGCAGGGGCCTTCCGGAATTCCGGGGTCGGCGTGAAGGCTACAGGCAGGGCGCGGGGTCGGCTTCAGCGCGCTCGCGTGCAGGCTTGCGCGACGAACGCGGTCCAGGGGGCAAGGCCGAGGTGGCGGCGGGCGGCGCCTCAGCGCCTCAGCGCGACGAAACGACCTGCCTGAAGAGGCGTACCGGACCGACTGTCCCGCCGCCCAATCTCCCTACGGGCGTACCCAGGGGCAGAGCGACACCGTCCCCGAGCGCACAGCCGAACAGGGCCAGGCCCACCCCCAGCGCGCTGACGCCGGGCAGGACTCCCGTCTGCAGAGAGAAGACGAGAATCGGCAGACAGTTGGAGAGGGCGGCCAGAGTGAGGCTCTTGCGCGAAAGCCTGAAAGACCACACGTAAAGCATTACCGCGAAGGAAATCATCTGCAGGGCGATCACTACGCCGCTGAAGTCGTTCGAGGTGCCGTATCCGAGCTCGTCCCGCGGAGTGAAAACACCGGCCAGGACGAGCACTGAGGCCGCGAGGTAGGACGCGTCGCCGTAACCGATCCTACTGATGCACACTGTCCCCAAAATTGCTCCACAGAGCGAGATCGCCAGCGAGTACGGGAGAATCGGCAGATCCTCGCTGCTAATCGCGACAATTACCGGCACGACGAACAGGAAGGCGATCACATCGCGTACGACGCGTACGCGTCGAGCATAAGGACGACTCAGCATTTCGAGGAATTCCCTGCGCGACTGTGCCGTCCGGGCGCACTTCTGCGCGACGAGAAGCTCCCCTGTCGACGCCACGGCCAGCAACACAGAAAAGAAAAGCAGCACCGCACAGTACAGAAGGAACAAATCCGAATCCATCAGAGGTTCATGGTAGGGGTCGTAATATTCGTATTCCCCATAGAGTAGGTGGTCCTCGTTGGTGGCCATGAACAGCGCCAACAATGCGATCGCCACGGACACGACGAAGTACATCAGCCCCAGGATGATGTCCCCGTACGAGTAGTCCTTCCGACGTCGTGGGGCGAGATTGGCAAGCTGAGCGCCCAGAGTGAGCCGTTCCGCGTCCGGCTTCCAGGGAGTGCCGGCGGGCACGTCGTCCACCATCCGACCCTGAGGGTCCGCACTCTGCGGATCACCGCCCTGCGGCCCCGCTTGCCCAGGGCGAACGCGTTTCGCGAAGGCCAGATCGCCGGATCCGTCGAACTTGCGCCGCGGCACGGGGTGTTCACCCGAAAGACGGGTGGTCATGCGCCTGAACACCTCGTCCAGGCTGACGTCGCCCGAATCATCGAGACTCTCCGCCCCCGCCTCAAGTGCATCCGCCAAGGCCTGCGTGAAGGGGCTGGCCGCTCCCGGGGATTTCGCGTCGGGAGCCACGTCGACCGCACTGGACGCGGTGATGACGTATCTCCCCTTTCCCGCGAGGGAATCCGGGGTGACCTGGGCTCTTCCCTTGAAGGCCCCGCTGTGACAGCAGTCGAGGACAACGACCACGGTGCCTGCCCGAGTCTTCTTCATGATCTTGTTCAGCGAGTCCGCCGAGACCGCGGTGGAGACCATCCGGCTCTGCACCGAGTCCCTGCCGCAGAGAAAGAGCTCCTGCTGCTCTCGAAACCCGTGCCCGCTGTAGTAGAAGAGCAGGGTGTCCCCCGTCTTTCCCTCGGCGAAGAAGTCCTCGGCCAGCTCCATGATCTCTTTCGAGGACCGTTCATAGAAGACTTCCACGTCTTCCGAACGGAACTTTCCCGTTCGCGGGTTCGTGAGCGACGACCAGAGAATCAACCCGTCTTTCCGTGGCCCCTCCAGCCGAGGGAAACGGGAAGGGTCCTCAGGGAAGACGGAGTTGCAGATCACCAATGCGCGGTACACCGCCACCCCCGTTCCGCTATGTTGCCCGTCAAGCAACAAGTAGATCGCCCGCATCGTACTCGGCGATCTCCGCAGGGGAGGTTGGGATGACTGAATCGGTGAAGATCAGAATCCAGACGGGGGTCGCCGGGCTGGCAGCGGATCACCCGGTCGCGCAAGAGGCACTCGACGACTTCGCGAGTGACGCCCGGGAGGTGCCGGGCCTCGCAGTGGAGGAGGGAGGCGCGCCCCGCTCGGGCGAGAAGGGAACTGTTTCCGAACTCCTCCTTGTGCCCGAAGCGTCGTCCGCCGCATGGGCCGTGCTCAAACTCGTCGAACTCTGGCTGCGGCGCGACCGCTCACGCTCCATGACGATCACGGTCCAACGAGACGGCAGCGACGAACTCACCGTGACCGTCTCCGGTGAGAACATCTCCACCCAAGCGCTGGAGGCGGGCGTCGCCAAGGCCTTCGGGGAAACCGAGGACGAAGAGGCCGCCGCGGACACGGAGACCTCCGAGGACACGGACGAGACGTAGACGAGCCCCGGCGACGGAAGAACCCCGTCAGTCTCCGTCCACCGACTCGAACCGCCACCGGTGCACCGACCGGGTCACCAACTCCCCGTCCGGCTCGGGGAGTTCGGAGAGTTCGGCGTCGTAGGGCGCGTCCCACCAGGTGATGACGAGGACGCGGTCCTGGGGGGCCCGCAGGGTCTCCCGGCGCAGCGGGCGCTCGGGGAGGTCCTGCTTCCGTACCCAGGCCAGCAGGTCCGCGCCGCGGCCCTCCCTGGCCCGGGCCTCCCACATCAGCGCGACGGTCACGAGTACAGGTTCTCCTTGCTGACCTCGTGCACATGGTCGTGGGAGTGGCCCGGCACGTGCGGGTCCGTCACCGGGAGCGAGGAGTCGGCCGAGAGGTCCCAGTCCGAGGCGGACCGGTTGCGGGCCACCATCTCGGCGCCCAGCGCGGCGACCATCGCCCCGTTGTCCGTGCACAGCTTGGGGCGCGGTACCCGAAGCCGGATACCGGCGGCCTCGCAGCGCTCCTGGGCGAGCACCCGCAGCCGCGAGTTGGCGGCCACACCGCCGCCGATCATGAGGTGGTCGACACCCTCGTCCTTGCAGGCCCGGACGGCCTTGCGGGTCAGCACGTCCACCACGGCCTCCTGGAAGGACGCGGCCACATCGCGCACCGGCACCTCCTCCCCCGCCGCCCGCTTGGCCTCGATCCAGCGGGCCACGGCGGTCTTGAGACCGGAGAAGGAGAAGTCGTACGCCGGGTCGCGCGGGCCGGTCAGACCGCGCGGGAACGCGATCGCCTTCGGGTCGCCCTCCTTGGCGTACCGGTCGATGACCGGGCCGCCGGGGAAGCCGAGGTTCAGCACGCGCGCGATCTTGTCGAAGGCCTCGCCCGCCGCGTCGTCGATGGTCGCGCCCATGGGACGTACGTCGGAGGTGATGTCGCTCGAAAGGAGCAGGGACGAGTGGCCGCCGGACACCAGCAGCGCCATCGTCGGCTCCGGGAGCGCGCCGTGCTCCAGCTGGTCCACACAGATGTGCGAGGCGAGGTGGTTGACGCCGTACAGCGGCTTGCCCAGCGCGTACGCGTACGCCTTCGCCGCCGAGACGCCGACCAGCAGCGCACCGGCGAGACCGGGCCCGGCGGTGACCGCGATCCCGTCCAGGTCCTTCGCGCTCACCCCCGCCTCCTTCAGCGCCCGGTCGATGGTCGGCACCATCGCCTCCAGGTGCGCGCGGGAGGCGACCTCCGGGACGACCCCGCCGAAGCGGGCGTGCTCGTCGACGCTCGACGCGATCGCGTCCGCGAGCAGGGTGGTGCCGCGGACGATGCCGACGCCGGTCTCGTCGCAGGAGGTCTCGATGCCGAGGACGAGGGGTTCGTCAGCCATTGATCTCGGTTCCTTGTACGGATGTGGAAGGGTCGGTCAGTCGCATCACCAGGGCGTCGACGTTCCCCGGCTGGTAGTAGCCGCGTCTGAAACCGATGGGCTCGAAGCCGAAGCGCTCGTACAGCTTCTGCGCGCGGACGTTGTCCACGCGGCACTCGAGCATCACCTCGGCGCACTCGAACGCGGTCGCGGCCCGCAGCAGCTCGGTGAGCAGCAGCGCCCCGAGCCCGGTGCCCCACTGCTCACGGCGCACGGCGATGGTCTGTACGTCGCCCAGGTCGCCGGAGGCGGCGAGCCCCGCGTACCCGACCAGCCGGTCGCCGTCCAAGGCGACGACGAACCGCCGCGTCGCCTCAGGCCCTCTCGAATGGGCCAGCTCGGACCAGAACATGCCCCGTGACCAGGCGTCCTCGGGGAAGAGGTCCTTCTCCAGCTTCAGTACGGGATCGATGTCCCACCAGCGCATCTCGCGCAGCACGGGGGTCACTTGGGGGTGACCACCTTGTAGTTCTTGGGCACCTGGGCGTCCGGGCGGCGCAGGTAGAGCGGCCGGGGCGCCTCCAGTTCCGCGCCCGCGGCGAGCTTCTCCGCGGCCAGGGCGGCCATTGCGGCGGCCGAGACGTGCTCGGGCGCGCGGGCGTCCGGGAAGGTGTCCGGGTAGAGCAGCGCGCCCGCGCCGACGGCGGGCAGGCCCGCGACGTCTTCGGCGATCTCGGCGGGCCGGTCCACGGCGGGCTCGGACACGCGGGTACGGGGGTCGGCGTACCGCGCCCAGTAGACCTCCTTGCGGCGCGCGTCCGTGGCCACGACGAACGGCCCCTCGATGTCGGCGCCGTCGGCCGCGTACGCGAGCGCGTCGAGGGTGCACAGGCCGTACACGGGCACGCCGAGCGCGAGCCCGAAGGTGTCGGCGGTCATGAGGCCGACGCGCAGCCCGGTGTACGGGCCGGGGCCGACGCCGACCACGATGCCGGTGACGGCGTCGAGCCGCAGATCTGCTGCGGCGAGCACCCGGTCGACGGCCGGCAGCAGCAGCTCTCCGTGCCGGCGCGCGTCCACCTGGCTCGACGAGGCAATGACGGACGTGCCGTCGTGCAGGGCGACGGTCACGGCGGGGGTGGCGGTATCCAGAGCGAGCAAGAGCACGCAAACAGCCTACGGCGCCCGAGGCCGGGGCACGGTCGCCCGGGAGTCCCGCTCCCCTGCTGCTACCGTCACAGCAAAGACGTACGAAGTACGAGAGGTGGGCACACAAGGTGGCTAGGAGCAGCTCGGGATTCGTGGCCGGGCTCACCGTGGCGGCGGTCGCCGCGGTCAGCTTCCTCGCCTACCAGGCGTCCGCGAACGTGCCGGACAATCTCGGCAAACCGCACACGAACGCGTCGCCCAAGGCCTCCGCCTCGAAGGCCCCCCGGAACAAGAAGAACCCGGCGGCGCTGCCCGCCCAGTCCGGCGCCGGTGAGCGGGTCGTCTACTCGATCGACGACGACCGCGTCTGGCTGGTCGCCGCGAACAACAAGGTCCAGCGCACCTTCAAGGTCACGCCGGGCACGGTGGACCCGGCCGTCGGCCCCTACGCCGTCACGACGCGTGCCAACGCGGTCACCGGGTCCGACGGGGTGCAGATCGAGCACGTCGTACGGTTCACGCTGGTCGACGGCGTCGCGATCGGCTTCAGCGCGGCGCTGAACGGCTCGACGGCCGCCCCGGACTCCTCGATGAAGCTCGGCGGCATCCGCGAGTCCCGCGCGGACGGCAGGGCGATGTGGGAGTTCGCGACGATCGGCGTGAAGGTCGTCGTCATCCAGTAGCCCGGCAGGCGGCGCTACGCGGCCTTGCGGGGCTGCTCGGCCGCGGGCGCGGGCGCCTCGGGCAGGGGCTCGCGCGGCGGCCTGGAAACCTCGGCGGCCGCGGCGCACGACGCCAGCAGGTCTCGCATCGACACCCCGGCAACTCCGCACGGCTGCGCCGGCACGTCACGTTCTGAAGCCGACATGGACGCCTCCTGGGGCTTCGGGGGCAAGCGTGGTTAGGTACACCTAACTACGGACTGATATCCATGTGACCACGGCGGGGACGCCGGGCGCAATATCTTGCCGACGTCTTGTCGGAACGTTCATTGAATCTGCGGCCCGAAGGGCCTCGTCGAGGAGTGGTGGTCGGGCGACGGGCGGGCATACGAACGGTGGGTGCGGCTGGGCTGCGAAAAGCAGCCTGGTCAGGCCGCGAGCACACTCAGATCCACCGTCGCCCAGCGCTCTCCCAGCCCGGTGACCGTCACGTGCCGTACCTCGTCGGTCGTGTCGCCGACGGCCCGGTGGATGACGACGTGCAGGCGGTCGTCGGTCAGCTCCTCGACCTTGCCCTCGCCCCACTCCACGACGATCACCGAGTCGGACAGCGAGACGTCGAGGTCGAGGTCCTCCATCTCGTCGAGCCCGCCGCCGAGGCGGTACGCGTCCACGTGCACGAGCGGCGGGCCGTCCCCGAGGGAGGGATGCACGCGCGCGATGACGAAGGTCGGGGAGGTGACCGCGCCCCTCACCCCGAGCCCCTCGCCGAGCCCGCGGGTCAGCGTCGTCTTGCCCGCACCGAGCTCGCCGTTCAGCATCGCGAGGTCGCCCGCGCGCAGCAGTTTGGCCAGGCGTCGGCCCAACTCCCGCATCTGTTCGGGGGAGGTGACGGTGATCTGCGCGCTGACGCCGGCCACGGTGGGCTCAGCCGGGTTGTGCGGTGCTGCTGGTGCTTCCATAGCCACCCACGGTAGCCCCTGCCGGGACGGCTCCCGCGCGCATGAGGAGGTCGGCGAGGCGGTCTATGACGACCTCGGGGTGCTCCAGCATGACGAGGTGTCCGGCGTCGGGGACGAGCACCAGCTCGGCGTCCGGCAGCAGGTCCGCGATGGCCTCGCTGTGCTCGCTCGGCGTCACCAGGTCCTTGACCCCGGCGAGGACGAGGACGGGCAGGTCGGCGAAGTGGGCGAGCGCCGTGGTCTTGTCGTGCTCGGTGAACGCCGGGTAGAACTCGGCGACCACGTCGATCGGTGTGCCCTCGATCATCCGCTCGGCGAACCGCTCGACCGCGGGGTCGACGTCCCGGGTCGCGAACGAGTACCGCTTGATGACCCCGGCGAACAGATCGGCCGTGGCCCGCCGCCCCCGCTCCACCAGGTCGGCCTGCTGCCCGAGCGCCTTCAGCACACCGGGCAGCACCCGCCGCACGGCGTTGACGCCTGCGACGGGCAGCCCGAAGTTGACCTCACCGAGCCGCCCGGACGACGTACCGACGAAGGCGACGGCGACGACCCGGTCGCGGATCAGCTCGGGGTAGTGGTCGGCGAGGGCCATGACGGTCATGCCGCCCATGGAGTGTCCGACGAGCACGATCGGCCCCTCGGGCACGGCCGCGTCGATGACGGCCTTCAGGTCACGGCCGAGCTGGTCGATGGTGACCGGCGTCCCGTCCTCGTGCTGGGCCACGCCCCGTCCGGACCGTCCGTGGCTGCGCTGGTCCCAGTGCACGGTCCGTACGACACCCCGCAGCGCGGCCCGCTGGAAGTGCCAGGAGTCCTGGTTGAGGCAGTAGCCGTGGCTGAAGACGAGGGTGACGGGGGCCGGGGCCTTGCGGCCGAAGAGCCGGCGGCGGCGCGGGGCGAGCGGGGCCTCCGGCTCGGCGTCGTCGACCTCGTAGTACAACTCGGTGCCGTCGTCGGCGTACGCCTTGCCCGGGGTGCCGCGCAGTGAGCCGTAGGGTCCCGCAGAGTCGAGCGCGAGGCGGGCCTTCTGGCGCATGCCGCGGCCGACCGTGAGCCGCTCTATGGCGACTCCGGCGGCGGCGCCCGCGGCCACGACGCCTATCGCGGCGCCCACGACTCCGGCCTTGCGCCAGTTCCCGGCGGAGGCGGCGACCGCCGAGGCCGCACTCGCGACGGCCTCCGCGCTGCTCTCGCTCACGTCCCGCTCCTCTTCGCCGGATGCTGCTCTGTTCGGGTGGTGGTACTGGCTTACCGGGGTCGCACACTCCTGCGTATGCGGTGTTACCCGTCTTGTTCCTCATTCACCTTCACGTAGACGCGGGGGACGCGGGTTCCGATCCGGGTGACGATTTCGTACGCGATCGTGCCCGCCGCCCGCGCCCAGTCCTCGGCGGTCGGCTCACCGCGGTCGCCGGGGCCGAACAGCACCGCCTCCGCGCCGGGCTCCGGCTCGTCCCCGCCCAGGTCGACGACGAACTGGTCCATCGCGACCCGGCCCGCGACCGTGCGCCACTTGCCGCCGATCAGGACGGGGCCGGTGCCGGAGGCGTGGCGCGGTATGCCGTCCGCGTAGCCGACCGGCACGAGGCCGAGGGTCGTGTCGCCGGGGGTGGTGTAGTGATGCCCGTAACTGACACCGTGCCCCTCCGGAACGTGCTTCACCAGCGCGAGGGACGCGCTCAGCGTCATCACCGGGCGCAGCCCGAAGTCGGCGGAGGTGCCCAGCTCGGGGCTCGGCGAGATGCCGTAGACCGCTATCCCGGTGCGGACGAGGTCGAAGTGGCTCTCGGGGACGGTCAGCGTGGCGGGCGAGTTGGCGATGTGCCGCACCTCGGGGCGGACGCCCTGCTCCTCGGCGTACGTCACCATCTCGCGGAAACGGATGAGTTGGGCCTGGATGGAGGGGTGGCCGGGCTCGTCGGCGCAGGCGAAGTGCGACCAGAGACCGGTGACGGTGATCAGCCCCTCCGTCTCGGCGCGCAGGGCCTCGGTGACGAGCTCGGGCCAGTCCGCGGGCTGGCACCCGTTGCGCCCGAGGCCGGTGTCGGCCTTGAGCTGGACGCGGGCGGCGGTGCCGGTGTCCCTTGCCGCCCGGACGACCTCCCGCAGGGCCCACATCCCGCTCACCGACACGTCGAGGTCGGCCTCGATGGCCTGGGCCCAGGGGCCGCCGGGGGTCCACAGCCAGCACATGATCCGCCCCGGCAGGCCCGCCGCGCGCAGGGCGAGGGCCTCCTCGGGGGTGGCGGTGCCGAGCCAGGTGGCACCCGCCTCGCGCGCCGCGCGGGCACATGGCACCGCCCCGTGGCCGTACGCGTCGGACTTGACCACGGCCATCACGGCGGCGGTCGGCGCGTGGGCGCGCAGGGTCCGCACATTGGCCCGCAGGGCGGACAGATCGATCTCGGCGCGGGCGCGCAGGGGTGCTGTCTCAGTCATGGCGTCCCCAGTGTCTCAGAGGGGTAGGACAGCCCCCCGGGCGCCGGTCCCTGTAGGGCCATCTGCCATCGGGCTGTCTGTCATCGGGCCGATATCCGGTATCGGGCCGATGCCGCATCAGGTCCCGGCCCTGCGTCCCCACACGTACACCCGGTCGCCCGTCTTGAGGACGTTCCACAGCTTGCGGGCGTCGGCGAGGCGCAGATTGACGCAGCCCCACGAGCCGTTGGGGTCGTAGATGCTGCCGTAGATGGCGTGGAAGGCCTCTCCGCCGTCGAAGAACTGGCTGTACGGCATGGGGCTGTTGTACAGCGTCGACCAGTGGTTCTTGTGCTTCCAGTAGATCGCGTGCCACCCGGTCCTGGTCCGGTACCCGGCCCGGCCGCTGCGCATGGGCACCGGGCCCCAGAGCACCTTCTTGCCCTTCTGCACCCAGCTGAGCTGGCGGGTCAGATCTACGCAGGCGACGCGGTACGAGCGGACGGGGCACTTCCCGGCCGCGTTCGGATTCTTCTTCGCCGACAGCAACTGCATGTGGGCCCAGGTGACGGGTCCGGCGAAGCCGGTGTCCGGCTTGATGCCCTGCCGCGTCTGGAACTGGCGGATGGCGAGGCAGTCGGCGGCCGACTGCTTCCCGTCCACCGTCAGCTTCAACCACCGCTCGACCTGCCGCTGGTAGGGACCCGTCAGCTTGCTGCACGCCACGAAGGTGCCGGCGGCGGCGTCGCTGAGCGGGACGTACTCGATGAGCGCGTCCGTTCCCAGGTGCGCGTCCCTCGGCTCCACCACGTCCTCTGCGGCGGTGGGCGTGTACACCTTCGGCGCGAGAACCTGGTCCGGCGTGTCGAACTGCCACGGCTGATGCGGTCCCGGTGCCACACCGGGGACCAGTTCGCTCCTCGGGCCGGGGGCGCGGGCGGGTACGGGTACGGGGGCGCGGGCGGGTACGGGTACGGGGGCGCGGACGGGTACGGGTACGGGGGCGCGGACGGGTACGGGTACGGGGGCGCGGACGGGTACGGGCGGCCATGGTGCGGCCACCCCGCTCCCCACCGGCATCGCGGCCGTCATCGCGAGCACGACCGCGATACCGCGGCACGTCATTCGTCTGCTCATCATGCAATCAGCCATACGCAACGGGGGCGCAGGAGCGGGGGCGCCGCGCGGGGCGGGTCGCCCGTTATGGGCAGTTTTTCGCCCCCGCCGCCCCCAGACCCCACTCCTCGAACGCCGGAGGGGCTGATTCTCAGCCCCTCCGGCGTTCGAGGACGAGGCCGTTCAGGCCGAAGCGGGGGTCTGGGGGCGGCAGCCCCCGGGGACGGGAAGGGCAGGGGCGGCGGGAGCGAAAACCCTTCAGTCCCGCACGTCCCGCCACGCGTCCGGAATCGCGGCAGCGACATCGTGGGCCCCCGCAGGCGCCCCGCCCGCGGCAAAGCGCCCAGCGAGCCCATGGAGATACGCGGCCACACTCCCGGCATCCAGGGCGGACAGCCCCGCCGCAAGCAGCGACCCCGCAAGCCCCGACAGCACATCACCACTCCCGGCGGTGGCCAGCCATGACGTCCCCGTCGGATTCACCCGCACCACCCCACCCCCCGCATCGGCAACCAAGGTCGTCGACCCCTTGAGCAACACCGTCGCCCCATACCGCGCCGCAAGCTCCCGCACGGAAGAAAGCCGAGCCCCCTCGACGGACTCCCGCGAAACCCCGAGCAACGCGGCGGCCTCCCCGGCGTGCGGGGTCATCAACGTGGGCGCGGTACGGGCCCGTACCGCGGACCGGTCGGCAAGCCTCAACCCGTCCGCGTCCACCAGCACCGGCACATCCGCCCGCACCACCTCCGCGACCGCCGACGCGTCGTCCCCGGCCCCGGGCCCCACGACCCACGCCTGGACCCGCCCGGCCCGCGCGGGCCCCCGCTCCGACACGAGCGTCTCGGGAAAGCGGGCGATGACGGCGTCCGCGGCGGGGCCGACGTACCGCACCGCCCCCGCCCCGCCCCGCAGCGCACCGGACACGGCGAGCACGGCGGCCCCGGGATAGCGCGCGGACCCGGCCGCGATCCCGACGACACCGCGCCGGTACTTGTCGCTCTCCGCCCCGGGCACCGGCAGCCGCGCCGCCACATCGGCGTGCTGGAGCGCCTCCAGTTCGGGCTCGTCCGGCAGCTGCAGCCCGATGTCGACGAGCCGTACGGAACCGGCGTACCCACGCGCCGGATCGATGAGCAGCCCCGGCTTGTGCGTCCCGAAGGTCACCGTCAGATCGGCGCGGACCGCGGCCCCGCGCACCTCGCCGGTGTCCGCCTCGACGCCGCTCGGCAGGTCGACGGCGACCACGGCGGCCCGGGACTCGGCGGCGAGCACGGCCAGCGGCACGGCGTCGGGCCGCAGCCCGCCCTTGCCACCGATCCCGACGATGCCGTCGACGACGAGATCGGCCCGCCGGATCACCCGCTCGGCGACACCGTCGAAGTCCGCCCGCCCACTCCCGACACCACCACCACGCGCCACCACACTCCCCCCCGCCCGCCGCAGCGCGGCCAGCCCCCCGGCATGGGTCCGTTCGGGGGCGAGCAGCACCGCGGTGACCCCCGCCCCGCGCCGGGCGAGGCGCGCCCCCGCGTACAGGGCGTCCCCGCCGTTGTCCCCGCTCCCGACCAGCAGCACGACCCGGGCGCCGTACACCCGGCCCAGCAACTCCGCGCAGGCCGCGGCCAGTCCGGCGGCCGCGCGCTGCATCAACGCCCCCTCGGGAAGCCGCGCCATCAGCTCCCGCTCAGCAGTCCTTACGGTCTCCACGCTGTACGCAGTACGCATGGGTCGAGTCTCCCGTACCCGCGCCTGCCGTGCCGCCCGTGACGCCACGCCCGCCCACAGCTACGCCTGGCACCACAGCTACGCCGGCCACCACCGCACCCGGCGCCGCCGCCGAACTACCCCTCCGCCACCACCACCGCCGAAGCCACCCCCGCGTCATGGCTCAGCGACACATGCCACGACCGCACCCCCAACTCGGCCGCCCGGGCCGCGACCGTCCCCTTCACCCGCAGCCGCGGCTGGCCGCTGTCCTCGACGTAGACCTCGGCGTCGGTCCAGTGCAGACCCGCCGGGGCACCCAGCGCCTTGGCCAGCGCCTCCTTCGCGGCGAAGCGGGCGGCCAGGGACGCGATCCCCCTCCGCTCACCGCTCGGCAGGATCAACTCCCGCTCCACAAAGACCCGTTCGGCCAGTCCGGGGGTGCGCTCCAGCGACACCCGGAACCGGTCGATCTCGGCCACGTCGATACCGACCCCGATGATGCTCATGCTCCGCACCCTAAGGGGCCGGGCACCGGCGGCGGTCCGCACGTCCGGCATGTCTCAGCCCCCTGCTAGCCTGCGGCGACTTCACATCGGGCGCACAGGCACGGGGGGCCTGCCGGTGCGCGACACATCCGAGTACGCCATGGGGGCGGAGGCATGACCAGCACGACTGGCGGCGCGGGCGGGATATCGGCGCCGCCCCGTTTCGACCCGTTCGACACCCTGCCCGAGCTCGTCCCGCTGCGCACCGCGGCGACGTACGGCGACTGGCCCGCCACCGCCGCGTTCTTCGCGGGCCTCGGCACGGAGGAGCAACGGTCCTTCGCGTCGGGCCTGCTGGCCGGAATCGACGGCGTGGAGCGGTATCTGGAGCAGGCCGCGACCGCCCTGCCCGGTGACCCGCTGCCCCGTACGCTGCTCGCCGACCGGTATCTCCACATCGGCTGGGACATCCGCAGCGGCGCCCGCGCGCAGCATGTCTCGCGGGACCAGTTCGACCAGTTCCACGCATGGCTGCGGCGGGCCGAGCAGCTGCTGATCGAGGTGTGCGCGGAGCACCCCTCGTATGCCCACGCCTGGACGGTGCGCGTGGTGACCGCGCGCGGTCTGGAGCTCGGGCAGTCCGAGGCACGGCGCCGCTACGACCGGCTCGCCGCCCACCATCCGCACCACTACCCGGCCCAGACGCAGCTGCTCCAGAGCCTGTGCCCCAAGTGGAGCGGCTCCTGGGAGGCGGCGCACGGTTTCGCCCGCGAGTGCGCGGCCGCCGCCCCGGTCGGTTCCCACTCCGGCGCCCTGGTCGCCCTCGCCCACCTGGAGCACTGGCTGGAGCTGGAGAGCATGGAGCGCGCCGCGTACATGCGCGGTCTGACGGTCCGTGACGACCTGCGCTTCGCCGCCCAGGTGTCCGTGCTGCACCCGGACTACCGGCCCGGCTTCCACGGGATCGGCGCGCACAGCGCGTTCGCGCTGGCCTTCTCGCTGGGCGGCCACCACGACGACGCGATCCCCCACTTCCTCGAACTCGAGGACCGGGCCTCGGAGTTCCCGTGGCAGTACATGCCCGACCCGACGGCCGCCTTCATCAAGTACCGCAAGGCCGCGCTGTCGGCAGCCTGGGGGGAGTCGCGATGACCACCGAACTGACCGGCACGGCAGACCTCGCCAAGCTGTCGCACCTCATCGGGCACACCACGACGCAGGGCATCCCCACCCTCTACGCGCCCCGCCAGGGCGAGATCACCGCCGGGCTGTTCTTCCGCGTGGGGCGCGCCGACGAGACCCTGGCCACGGCCGGCATCACCCATCTCGTCGAGCACCTCGCCCTGCACCGCCTGGGCCTGTCCGACCTGCACTACAACGGCGCGACGGCGAACACGTACACCCTCTTCCACGCCACGGGCAGCGAGGAGGAGGTCGTCGCGTACCTCAACAGCGTCTGCGCCGCGCTGCGCGACCTGCCGCTCGACCGGCTGGAGACCGAGAAGGAGATCCTGCGGACGGAGGCGGCGGGCCGCGGGCACGGCCCGCACCACCAGATGCCGCTGTGGCGTTACGGCGCCCAGGGCTACGGCCTGTCCGGCTACAGCGAGCTGGGCACCTGGCGGCTGACCCCGGACGAGGTGCGCCACTGGGCGGGGACCCGGTTCACCCGGGACAACGCGGTGCTGTGGATCACCAGCGACACCGTGCCGACGGGACTCGACCTGACGCTGCCCGCGGGCAGCCGCCTTCCGGCGCCCGTCGCGTCGAACGCGCTCCCCGTCACCCCGGCCTACATCCACGGCGACGACGGCCATGTCGTCTTCAACGCGGTGCTGCGCCGCTCCACCGCCGGCGCCGTCTTCGCCGAGGTCCTGGGCCGCGCCCTCTTCCAGGACCTGCGCCAGGAAGGCGGCTACTCCTACACCGCCGAGTGCGACTACTCACCGCGCGACGCCCACCACGCCACCCTCACCGCGTACGCCGACGCGCTGGCGCAGAAGCAGGACGCGGTGGTCGGCGGCTTCGTGGACGTCCTCGCCCGGCTGCGCGCTGGCCGCATCGAGCAGGCCGAACTGGACTCCGCGCGCGCCAAGGCCCTGAAGATGTACGACACTCCGGAGCTCGGCGCCGCCTCGCTGCCCTCGTACGCCCTCAGCCTGCTCCTCGGCCATCGCATCCTGAGCCCCGAGGAGCACCGGGCCGAGCTGGACGCGCTGACCGTCGAGGATCTGCGCGAGGTCGCCCGCGAGATGTGGTCCACCGGGCTGCTCCAGGTGCCGGGCCGGGGCGCCGACTGGGCGGGCTTCTTCCTCGCCCCGCAGTACTCGACGCACGCGCTGACCGGTACCCGGCACCGCTCCCTGGAGGACGAGCGCGTCACGCTGACGATCGCGGCGGAAGGCGTGTCCCTGACGACTCCGGACGGGCCCGTCACCGTCCGGTACGACTCCTGCGCGGCGATGACCGCCCGTCCCGACGGGGCCCGCACGCTGACCGGCCTTGACGGCTTCTCGGTCACCATCGAGCCGACCCTCTACCAGGGCGTCACGCCCGAGCGGATCGCCGCGGTGGACGCGGCCGTGCCCGCCGCGGCGGTGGTGCGGATGCCGCAGCGCGACCCGTCACGGATCCCGCGGCCCGAGGCGCGCGCGTCGACCGCTCAGCGTTCCCAGGGCGGTGGCGGGAAGGCGGCCTGGGGCTGGACCGCCGCGCTCTGGCTGGTCGGCGTGGTGGCCGCGCTGTTCGGGCTGATCTGCGCGGTCGCCACCGCGCAGGAGGCCGGCAAGGCGAACCCGGATGCCGCGGTCATCATCGCCCTGTGGGTCCTGGAGGTGCCGCTGCTGGCCCTGACCTGGACGCTGCACCGGCTGCGGAAACGCTCCCGCTGAGCCGCCGGGTGTGCCGTCGCCGCACCTCGGGCGACGGCACACCCGCTCACTCCACGGTCACGGACTTGGCCAGATTCCGCGGCTGGTCCACTTCGTTGCCCCGGGCCGTGGCCAGCTCGCAGGCGAACACCTGCAAGGGGACCGTGGACACCAGCGGCTGGAGCAGCGTGGGCGTCGCGGGGATGCGGATCAGATGGTCCGCGTACGGGACCACCGCCTCGTCCCCCTCCTCCGCGATCACGATCGTCCGCGCGCCCCTGGCCCGGATCTCCTGGATGTTGGACACGATCTTGTCGTGCAGGACGGAACGGCCGCGCGGGGACGGCACGACGACCACCACCGGCAGGTCCTCCTCGATCAGCGCGATCGGGCCGTGCTTCAGCTCGCCCGCCGCGAAGCCCTCGGCGTGCATGTACGCCAGTTCCTTCAGCTTCAGGGCGCCTTCGAGCGCCACCGGATAGCCCACGTGCCGTCCCAGGAACAGCACCGTGTTCTTGTCGGCGAGCGAACGCGCCAGCTCCCGGACCGGCTCCATGGTCTCCAGGACCCGCTCGACCTCGCGGGAGATCCGGGACAGCTCGCGGATGACGGCCTGGATCTCGTCGCCCCACTTGGTGCCGCGCACCTGGCCCAGGTACAGCGCCACCAGGTAGCAGGCCACGAGCTGGGTGAGGAACGCCTTCGTCGAGGCGACCGCGACCTCGGGCCCCGCGTGCGTGTACAGCACCGCGTCCGACTCGCGCGGGATCGTCGAGCCGTTCGTGTTGCAGATCGCCAGCACCTTGGAGCCCTGCTCGCGGGCGTGCCGCAGGGCCATCAGCGTGTCCATGGTCTCGCCGGACTGGGAGATCGCGATCACGAGCGTGCGCGGGTCGAGAATCGGATCCCGGTAGCGGAACTCGCTGGCCAGCTCCACCTCGCACGGGATCCGCGTCCAGTGCTCGATGGCGTACTTGGCGATCAGCCCGGCGTGGAAGGCTGTCCCGCACGCCACGATGACGACCTTGTCGACCTCACGGAGGACGGCGGCCGGGATCCGGACCTCGTCGAGCGTCAGCGAGCCGGACGCGTCGATGCGCCCCAGCAGCGTATCGGCGACCGCCTTGGGCTGCTCGGCGATCTCCTTGAGCATGAAGTAGTCATAGCCCCCCTTTTCGGCCGCCGAGACGTCCCAGTCCACATGGAACGAGCGCACGTCGGCGGGTCGGCCGTCGAAGCCGGTGACCGTCACCCCGTCCCGGCGCAGCTCCACCACCTGGTCCTGACCCAGCTCGATCGCCGACCGCGTGTGGGCGATGAACGCGGCGACGTCCGAGGCGAGAAAGGCCTCGCCCTCTCCAACGCCCACCACGAGCGGCGAGTTCCGCCGCGCCCCCACGACCACGTCCGGCTCATCGGCATGCACCGCGACCAGCGTGAACGCGCCCTCCAGGCGCCGGCACACCAGCCGCATCGCCTCCGCCAGGTCCGCACAGGCCGAGAACTCCTCGGCGAGCAGATGCGCGACCACCTCGGTGTCGGTCTCGGAGGCCAGTTCGTGCCCCCGCCCGGCCAACTCGGCGCGCAGGACCGCGAAGTTCTCGATGATGCCGTTGTGAACGACGGCGACCCGGCCCGCGTTGTCCAGGTGCGGATGCGCGTTCGCGTCCGTGGGGCCCCCGTGGGTGGCCCAGCGGGTATGCCCGATCCCGGTCGATCCCGTCGGCAGCGGCCGGCCGACCAGCTCCTTCTCCAGGTTGAGCAGCTTCCCGGCCTTCTTCGCGGCGGCGAGCCCGCCGTCCGCCAGCACGGCGACACCCGCCGAGTCGTATCCCCGGTACTCCAGCCGCTTCAGTCCGGCCATCACCACGTCAAGCGCCGACTGCGACCCCACGTATCCCACGATTCCGCACATGCGCCGCAGCCTACGGGCCGACTCCCGCCCGAACCCGGCACCGCGTGCCCGATATCGGAAATTCCCACCGGCGAACGAAGGCCGCCGCCGGGCTCCCGCCGGGCCGGCACGAAGGCCGCTCACAGGGTCGCGTGACGGACCCCACCTCCCATCCCGTCCATACTCCCGTAACAATGGACTGTGATCTCTCCGGTCTCCTCGTTGCCGCGGAGCGCCCACCGGTCCAAGCCGGAGGCGACTCCCTACGTCGACCTCACCCGTGCCGAGTGGAGCGCGCTGCGCGAAAAGACGCCGCTCCCGCTGAACGCCGAGGAGGTCGAGAAGCTGCGCGGTCTGGGCGATGTCATCGACCTCGACGAGGTGCGGGACATCTATCTACCGCTGTCCCGGCTGCTCAATCTGTACGTCGGCGCCACGGACGGGCTGCGGAGCGCGCTGAACACCTTCCTCGGTGAGAAGGGCTCCCAGTCCGGCACCCCGTTCGTCATAGGGGTCGCCGGGTCCGTGGCCGTCGGCAAGTCCACCGTCGCCCGGCTGCTCCAGGCCCTGCTCTCCCGCTGGCCCGAGCACCCGCGCGTCGAGCTGGTCACCACGGACGGCTTCCTGCTCCCCACCAAGGATCTCGAGGCCCGCGGCCTGATGTCGCGGAAAGGTTTCCCCGAGTCGTACGACCGGCGCGCCCTCACCCGGTTCGTCGCCGACATCAAGGCGGGCAAGGACGAGGTGACGGCCCCCGTCTACTCGCACCTCATCTACGACATCGTCCCCGGCCAGAAGCTCACGGTCCGCCGCCCGGACATCCTCATCGTCGAGGGCCTGAACGTGCTGCAGCCCGCCCTCCCCGGCAAGGACGGCCGCACCCGCGTCGGCCTCGCGGACTACTTCGACTTCAGCGTGTACGTCGACGCCCGCCCCGAGGACATCGAGGCCTGGTATCTCAACCGCTTCCGCAAGCTGCGCGCGACCGCCTTCCAGAACCCCTCCTCGTACTTCCGCAGGTACACCCAGGTCTCCGAGGAGGAGGCGCTCGACTACGCCCGCACGACCTGGCGGACCATCAACAAGGTGAACCTGCTGGAGAATGTGGCCCCCACGCGCGGCCGCGCGACCCTCGTCGTACGCAAGGGCCCCGACCACAAAGTGCAGCGGCTGAGCCTGCGCAAACTGTAGAAAGGCCCGCATGCTGCATCTGCGTCTGATCACTCCGGCGGACCGCACCGATGACGCCGTACGCCTGATCGAGAAGACGGTCGGCACCGCCCATCTCGTGGTCCTCCCGGGCGCCGCCCGCAACCCCGCCGGGGACGTCGTGATGTGCGACGTCGCGCGCGAGGCGGGCGACGAACTGATCGGCGGCCTACGGCAGTTGGGGCTCGACAGGACGGGCTCGATCGCCGTCGAGAACATCGACCTGTCGCTCTCGAAGCGCGCCGACAAGGCGGAGGACGAGGCGCCGGGCGAGGGCGCGGACGCGGTGCTGTGGGAGCACCTGGCGGACGCCTCGCACGAGGAGTCGACGCTCAGCGTCACCTATGTGGCGCTGCTGACGGTCGCGACGATGCTCGCGGCCTGCGGTGTGATGCTCGACAACGCGATCCTGATCGTGGGCGCGATGGCCGTGGGCCCGGAGTTCGGGCCGCTCGCGGGGATCTCCACGGCGCTGGTGCGGCGCGCCCCGCACCTGGTGTGGCGGTCACTGTGGGCGCTGCTCGCCGGGTTCGCGGTGGCGATGGTGCTGACCGCGGGCTTCAGCTGGTTGATGGACGCCTTCGGGCTCTTCGAGAAGTCGATGGTGGAGGCTGCCCGGCCCAACACGGCCTTCATCTGGAAGCCCGACTGGATGTCCTTCGTCGTGGCGTTCCTGGCCGGCATCGCCGGCACCCTGTCGCTCACGTCCGCCAAGTCGGGCGCCCTGATCGGCGTCGCGATCTCGGTGACGACGGTCCCGGCGGCCGCCAACGCCGCCGTGGCCCTCAGCTACACGGAGTACTCCCAGACATGGGGCTCCACTTGGCAGCTGCTGGCCAACCTCGGCGGCATCGTCCTGTCGGGCACGCTCACCCTGCTCGCCCAGAAGTGGTTCTGGGCGAGGCAGCGCGGGCGTACACCCGAACTCGTCTAGCCGAGCGCGGACTTCACGGCGTCCGCGAGGCGTGCGGCCACCGACCGGGCGTGGTCGATGTCGGCGGCCTCGACCATGACGCGGACGAGCGGCTCGGTGCCCGACGGACGGAGCAACACCCGCCCGGTGGAACCGAGTTCGCGCTCGGCGTCGGCCACGGCGGCGGCCAGCTCGGCGGAGGTCTTCACCCGCGACTTGTCGACGTCCGGCACATTGATGAGCACCTGCGGCAGCCGCTCCATGACGGACGCGAGGTCCTGGAGCGTACGACCCGTCTGGGCGACCCGGGCCGCGAGGAGCAGCCCGGTCAGCGTGCCGTCGCCGGTGGTGGCGTGGTCGAGGATGATCACGTGCCCGGACTGCTCGCCGCCGAGCGCGTAGCCGTGCTGCTTCATCTCCTCCAGCACATAGCGGTCACCGACCGCCGTCTGCACCAGTTTCAGCCCCTCGCGCTCCATGGCGAGCTTGAAGCCGAGGTTGGACATGACCGTCGCGACAACGGTGTCGGAGCGCAGCGCGGAACGCTCCCGCATCGCCAGCGCGAGTACGGCCAGGATCTGGTCGCCGTCCACCTCGGCACCCGTGTGGTCCACGGCGAGGCAGCGGTCGGCGTCGCCGTCGTGCGCGATGCCGAGGTCGGCGCCGTGCTCGATGACGGCGGCCTTCAGGAGGTCCAGGTGGGTGGAGCCGCAGCCGTCGTTGATGTTCAGCCCGTCCGGCTCCGCGCCGATCGTGATGATCTCGGCACCGGCACGGGTGAAAGCCTCGGGCGACACCCGGGCGGCGGCACCGTGCGCCTCGTCGAGGACGATCTTCAGGCCGTCGAGACGGTTCGGGAGCACACCGACGAGGTGGGCGACGTACTGGTCGAACCCTTCGTCGTACGAACGCACCCGGCCGACCCCGGCACCGGTGGGCCGGTCCCAGGGAGCGCCGGTGCGGTGCTCCTCGTAGACGGCCTCGATCTTCTCCTCCAGCTCGTCGTCGAGCTTGTGCCCGCCGCGCGCGAGGAACTTGACGCCGTTGTCAGGCATGGCGTTGTGGCTGGCCGAGAGCATCACACCGAGGTCGGCACCCAGCGCACCGGTGAGGTACGCCACCGCGGGGGTGGGCAGCACACCGACGAGCAGGACGTCCACGCCCGCGCTGGCCAGGCCCGCGACCACGGCGGCCTCCAGGAACTCCCCGGACGCGCGCGGGTCCCGCCCGACCACCGCGACTGGCCGGTGACCGGCGAACGTGCCCGCCTCGGCCAGTACGTGCGCCGCCGCCACGGAGAGTCCGAGCGCGAGCTCGGCCGTCAGATCCGCGTTGGCGACACCGCGCACGCCGTCCGTGCCGAAGAGTCGTCCCACTGGTGTCCTCCTGAATGAAGCTCAGTATTCGGAAGTCATCCGATCATGCAAGCCTTTGAGCGCCTTGTGCCGTTATACGCCCTGAGCTGTGATAAACGAACGCCCCGGCGGCACACAGCGTGCCGCCGGGGCGAACGGTCGTACGAATGCGCAGCAGCGAGTGATTAACGCTTGCTGTACTGCGGGGCCTTACGGGCCTTCTTGAGACCGGCCTTCTTGCGCTCGACCGCACGGTCGTCGCGCTTGAGGAAGCCGGCCTTCTTGAGGGCGCCGCGGTTGTTGTCCACGTCGGCCTCGTTCAGCGCACGGGCGACACCGAGACGGAGCGCACCGGCCTGACCGGAGACGCCGCCACCCGAGATGCGGGCGATGACGTCGTAGCGGCCGTCGAGCTCGAGCACCTTGAAGGGCTCGTTGACTTCCTGCTGGTGCACCTTGTTGGGGAAGTAGTCCTCAAGGGTGCGACCGTTGATCTTCCACTTGCCGGTGCCCGGGACGATCCGGACGCGGGCGATGGCGTTCTTGCGACGGCCCAGGCCGGCGGCCGGCTGCGGGTCGCCGAAGCGGCCGGCGAGGGACTCCGAGGTGTACTCGCCCTCGACGGGGACCTCGGACTCGGTGGTGTAGTTCTCGATGTCGACGAGCTCGGTCTCTTCGACCGGCTGCTCAACGGTGGTCTCGGCCACGATTCTCCTCAGATTCTTTTTCGTCTTAGGGGGTGGCCGGAACTACTGCGCGACCTGGGTGATCTCGAACGGCACCGGCTGCTGGGCAGCGTGCGGGTGCTGGTCGCCCGAGTAGACCTTCAGCTTCGAGAGCACCTGACGGCCCAGGGTGTTCTTGGGAACCATGCCCTTGATGGCCTTCTCGACGGCCTTCTCGGGGTTCTTCGCCAGCAGCTCGTCGTAGCGGACGGAGCGCAGACCACCCGGGTAACCGGAGTGGCGGTACGCCAGCTTCTGGGTCTTCTTGTTGCCGGAGAGGTGCACCTTGTCGGCGTTGATGATGATGACGAAGTCACCAGCATCGACGTGGGGCGCATAGATCGGCTTGTGCTTGCCCCGCAGGATGTTCGCGGCAGTGGTCGCCAGACGACCCAGGACGACATCCTGGGCGTCGATGACGTACCACTGGCGAGTGATGTCGCCGGGCTTGGGGCTGTACGTACGCACGGTCGTAGCCTTCGCTTCTTCAGTGAGTGGGTCCTGACATGGCCACCACGGACGATCACGACAGCCCTGACCGCACTGCGGTGACGCATACCGCGTGCTGGTCGCTGGTCATCGGCCCCGGTGGACCGGTGTAAGGGCCCCTCACGTGAGAATGAGCAAGCCAATACACATAACGAGCCGCTATCTTACCTGCGGCGCGTCGGATGGGTCAAAACGCGGGTGGTTGCACCCCGCTCGCCCGTCGTTCTCCTCGCGGAGCGACGAAGCGACCGGGGCCACGGTTCGGCTGGTGCCGGGTGCGGCGCAGAGCCACCGCGGCAGCCATCACACACAGGGTAAGGCAGTCCCGGAAGGCCCGCCGGGTCGCCGGTTCCAGATAGGGCCAGGGGAGGCCGGGCACCTTCGGCACCAGGGCGAGCCAGAACCAGGGGCCGCGGGCCACCGAGTCCGGGTACGGCAGCCCGGCGAGCAGCAGCGGCATCACGACCAGCGGGTAGTGGTCGTACGACGGCCGGGACACCAGGAACGCCGAGAGCATCAGCAGCACCGCGGTCTCGACGAGCCGCAGCGGCCCGGGATCGGCCCGGCACCAGCGCCGGTACGCACACCAGGTGCCGCACCCCGCGGCGGCCAGGGACAGCAGGACCGCCGCCGATGACGGCACCCCGAGCCGAGGCAGCACCGCGACCGGCGATGCTTCGTACAGGCGTACGAAATGGTCCCGTCCCCGGAGCAGATACGGCAGCGTCCGTGTGACGAACCCCGCAGGCTCGGGCATCAGCAGCGCCGCCCCGCCGGAGGCCACCGCGGGCACCAGCAGCACCGCCGCCAGCCCCCGCCAGCGCCGCGCGAAGAGGAAGAGCAGCGCCACCGGCGCGAGCAGCGGCTTCAGGGCGACAGCGGCGCCGATCACCACGCCCGCGGCAACCCACCGCCCCCGCGAGGCCAGCAGCAGCGCCAGCGGCAGGGCGGCCGCGGCCGTCACGGTCCAGTTGCCGAGCACCACCAGATGCCCGAAGGGCGCGAAGCCCAGCGCGAGCCCGGTGAGACCGAGCGCGGCGAGGCGGCTGCGCCACGGGATGTCATGGATCCGCAGGGCGCAACCCCAGGCGACCACCATCAGCCCGGTCACCGTCAGCGGGACGAGCACCCGCAGCACGTACAGCGGGAGCAGCGTCTGCGGCGCCGCCGCGAGCACCGCGCTCGGCAGATAGAGGAAGTGCGGGTCGTCGTAGGGCGAGCCGCCGTCCAGCCAGGTGCGTGCGGCCCGCACCACGATCGCGTTGTCCATCCCGCCGTCGGAGGTCTCCCGCGCGACGCGCACCACCGGGAGACACAGCACCACGCTCAGCGCCGCCCACGCATGCCAGGACGCCCGACGTACCAACCACCCGGAGATGTCACTTTTGCCCATGTCCACTCAGATCACGCTAGGGGCTCAAGTGCCCGGTGATGCGGAACGGCACCCCCCGCGCCCCGTCTAAGATGCGGCGCATGAGTTATGGGCAGGGTGGGCAGGGGCAGCCCCCGTGGGATCCCTGGAAGCCGGGATCTCAGCAGCCCCAGTGGGGGAACCAGAACAGCGACCAGTCTCCGGACTGGGCGGCACTCGCCGAGGCGTCCGAGTCGCGCAACAAGCGCCGCAGGCTGCTGCTGATCGTCGGCGGGGCGCTCGCCACGGTCGCGGTCGGCGCGGCCGTCGCCGTGGCCGTCGTCTCCGCGAACGGCGACAGTCAGGCTTCCAACTCCCCCAGCAATCTCCCCGCCACCGCGGACATCCCGAGCGACACCACCGCGCCGGCCCCGTCGTTCGAGCCGACCTCGGCCCCTCCCCCGCTGGATCCGAAGGACTTCATATCCAGCGCGAAGAAGGACACGGCGCCGCTCAGCCCGGACATCCTCTTCCCCGGTTCGCAGCTGACGATGGGTGACCGCGTCTACCGCAAGGGCCCGACGGCCGACACCAAGAACTGCGCCTCGGCCGTGAAGGGCACGCTCGCGTCGGTGCTCACCAAGAACGACTGCAGGCGCGTCCTGCGCGTCACCTACACCAAGGACGGCATCGCGGTGACGGTCGGCGTGGCCGTCTTCGACACCGAGGCCCAGGCCACACAGGCCAAGGGCCAGGCGGACAGCAAGAGCATCATCAATGCGCTGGCCGGCAACGGCGTCAAGGCCTTCTGCGACTCGGCGGTCTGCCGCTCGACCACCAACTCCTACGGCCGTTACGCCTACTTCACCCTCGCCGGTTTCACCAACGGCAAGGACGTGACGACAAAGGACACCAAGGTCTTCACGACCGGCGACGACCTCGCCGAGTTCGCCTTCCGCCAGATCCGCCGCCGCGGCGAGGCCCAGGCGTCGACGGCGGCCAACGAGTAGGCCGCCGCCCGGACTTCGGCCCGCAGAGCATGTGACGCTCTCCCCCCAATGACGATCAGCCGACCGGCACAGCGATCGGCACAGCGGTTGGCATCACCATCAGCCGGCCGGTGACAGGCCCTTGGGGGGACCAGTCCATGACCACGCAGCACACGCAGCGCACCTTCAGACGCGACCCGAAGCCGTCGCTCCGCTCAGCAACACCCCGCCGACGGCAGCGTCCGCTTGTTCCGCGCCTCCTTGTTGCGCGCGGCGAGCAACTCGTCGGCGGGGTAACCGACTTCCTCCAGGGTCAGCCCGTGCGGCCGTACGACATGCACGGCCGAGTCGCGTACGCCCACGGCCAGCACCTTGCCCGGCCAATCGGGCCCGCGGTGGCCGTCCCCCACGAACAGCAGCGCCCCGATGAGCGAGCGCACCATGTTGTGGCAGAAGGCGTCGGCGCGGACGGTCGCGGTGATGATCCCGTCGTCGCCGCGCACGAGGCTCAGCTCCTGCAAGGTACGAATGGTCGTGGCGCCCTCGCGCTTCTTGCAGTACGCGGCGAAGTCGTGCTCCCCGACGAGGCGCCCGGCCGCTTCGTTCATGGCGTCGACGTCGAGCGGCCAGTCGTGCCACAGGACGTGGCTGCGCAGCAGCGGATCGACGCCACCGGGGTTGTCGGTGACGCGATAGGCGTACCGCCGCCAGATCGCGGAGAACCGGGCGTTGAACCCGCTCGGCGCCTCCGTCAGGGACCACACCCGTACGTCCTTGGACAGCCGTCCGGCCAGCCGCTTCAGCAGCTTCTCCTGATGCTCGGCCCAGAGCTCTGTGGGCAGATCGACATGCGCCACCTGCCCCCGTGCGTGCACCCCGGCATCGGTCCGTCCGGCGACGGTCAGCTCGTACGTGTCCTTCGACCGCGTCACCGTACGGAGGGCATCCTCGATCTCGCCCTGCACGGTCCGCCGCCCCGAGGCCTGCTTGGCCCACCCGGAGAACTGGGCCCCGTCGTACGACAGGTCGAGCCGCACCCGCACGAAGCCGGGCTGTACCTCGTCACTCACACCTAGATCCTCTCAGCGCCAGATCCTCTTCAAAAACGCGAGAGCGGGCCCGCCCCCGAAGGGACGGACCCGCTCACAGCCAGGCAGTGCCTCAGGCGTCCTTCGACTCCTCGGCGGGAGCCTCGGCGGCGTCCTCGACCTTGGCGTCCTCGACGACCTCGGCCGGAGCCTCAGCCTTGACCTCGGCGTTCTTGGCGGCACGCTTGGTGGCCGCCTCGGCCTCACCGGTGGCCTGCTGGGCCACGGTCAGGGCCTCCACCAGCTCGATGACAGCCATGGGCGCGTTGTCGCCACGGCGGTTACCGATCTTGGTGATACGGGTGTAGCCACCCGGGCGGTTCTCGTAGCGGGGGCCGATCTCGGTGAAGAGCGTGTGCACGATGCTCTTGTCCGTGATCACCGCGAGCACCTGACGGCGGTTGTGAAGGTCACCCTTCTTCGCCTTGGTGACCAGACGCTCCGCGTACGGGCGCAGGCGACGGGCCTTCGCCTCGGTGGTGGTGATGCGGCCGTGCTCGAAGAGCGACTTCGCGAGGTTCGCGAGGAGCAGCTTCTCGTGCGCGGCGCTGCCGCCCATACGGGCACCCTTGGTGGGCTTCGGCATGGTGTTTCTCCTAGGTGTCTGCCCCGGCCGTATCAGGTACCGAAGTCAGTGTCCGAGCGGGCGATTGCCCGTCGGAGATCCGGGACCCCGAAGGGTCCCGGAGGAGTGGCTCCCGATCAGTACTGGTCGGTCAGTACTGCTCGGTCTCCACGAAGCCCGCGTCCGCGTCGTCGTCGGCGCCGAAGGCGTCAGCGGCGGCGGTCGGGTCGAATCCGGGCGGGCTGTCCTTGAGGGCCAGGCCCATGCCGGCCAGCTTCGCCTTGACCTCGTCGATCGACTTCGCACCGAAGTTGCGGATGTCGAGCAGGTCGGCCTCGGAGCGGGCAACGAGCTCACCCACCGAGTGGATGCCCTCACGCTTGAGGCAGTTGTACGACCGAACGGTGAGCTCGAGCTCCTCGATCGGCAGGGCGAGATCAGCGGCGAGGGCGGCGTCCGTGGGGG
>NZ_JBVHXR010000001.1:1051817-1060819 GCF_055569295.1 Streptomyces sp. NPDC029292 | reverse complement strand
GGGGTGGGGGTGCGTCCTGTTTTTTGAAGTCGGGTTCGCGTCGGACGGTTCGGTTTCTTTGTACGGGTTGGGTCGGGTGGGACAGGTGGGGTGGGGGGGCGGGCGGGCGCCGTCCCCCCCGCGGACCGGCGCCTGTCCGGCAGATGGGCGTGCCGGCCCCCGCGTCTCCGGCGTGATCCGCCGGACGGGCGCCCTGGGCCACGGGCGCCCTGGGCCCTGTCGTCGAACTCCAGGGACCGCCTTCCGGGCGGACGGGAGCGTGACGGCAGGGTCTAGCGCGCCGTCAGGATGCGCGGGCCCGCGTCCGTGATCGCCACCGTGTGCTCCGCGTGGGCCGCGCGGGAGCCGTCGTTCGTGCGCAGGGTCCATCCGTCGGGTGCCGGGTGGTAGCCGTCGGTGCCGCCGCCGATGAGCATGGGCTCGATGGCGAGGACCATGCCGTGCCGGAGGGGGAGGCCGCGGCCGGGGCGGCCCTCGTTCGGCACGGGCGGGTCCTCGTGCATGCGGCGGCCCACGCCGTGGCCGCCGAAGCCCTCCGGGATGCCGTACCCCGCCGCGCGGCACACCGTGCCGATGGCGTGCGCGATGTCGCCGATGCGGTTGCCGACGACGGCCGCCTCGATGCCCGCCGCGAGCGCGCGCTCGGCGGTCTCGACGAGCCGTACGTCCGCGACGCGCGGCGCGCCCACGATGAAGCTGATCGCCGAGTCGCCCACCCAGCCGCCCAGTTCGGCACCGAAGTCGATGGAGACCAGGTCGCCGTCGCGCAGCCGGTAGCCGTCCGGGATGCCGTGCACGATCGCGTTGTTCACGGAGGCGCAGATGACCGCCGGGAACGGAGTGGGCGCGAAGGAGGGCCGGTAGCCGAGGAAGGGGGAGCGTGCGCCCGCGTCCCGCAGGACCTGGTGCGCCACCTCGTCCAGCTCCAGGAGCGAGACACCGACGGCTGCCACCTCGCGTACCGCGGTGAGCGCCCGGCCCACGACCTGGCCTGCCGTATACATCTCGTCGATCGATGTGTCCGTCTTCAGTTCCACCATGCCAATTACTATACCGGTATTAGAATGGGGGCATGGTACGTACCCCTCTGACCCCCGAAGAGCGTGAACGCGGCGAGCGGTTCGGGCAGTTGCTGCGTGAGGCGCGCGGCGACCGCAGTATGGCGGCGATCGCCGCGACCGCCGGGATCTCCGCCGAGACGCTGCGCAAGATCGAGACCGGGCGGGCACCCACCCCCGCCTTCTTCACGGTGGCGGCGCTGGCGGGGGCGCTCGGGCTGTCCATGGACGACCTCGTCGTGCGGTGTGCGCCGGCGCCGGTGGCGTGACAGGCGAACCGCATGGGTTTCCGGCTGGTGGCGGCGATCGGGCCCGCGCCGCTCGCCCTGTGGCCGGCCGCCGGACTCGGACTGCTGGGTTCCGTGGTCATGGCCACCGCCGAGCCCTCCCGCTCCTGGCGGACCGAGGCGCGCGACGCGCACTGGCTCGGGCCGCTGCGCAGCCCGGCCCTGCTCGTGCTGCTCACTGCCCTGTTCGGGGCCGGCTGGGCGGTCGGCACCTTCAACGTCTTCAGCGTCGCGTACGCCGAGGCGCACCCGGTGCCGGGCGGCGCGGGCATGCTCATGGCGCTGTCGGCGTTCGGAGCGCTGTTCGGCGCGGTCACCCAGGGCGCGCTCGGCTGGAGCGCGCCCGCGCGGCGCAAGGCCGTCCTGCTGGGCGCCGGGATGGCGGCGGCGTACTGGCCTCATGGCCCTCGTGCCCGGACCTGCCGGAGCGTGTCTGGTGGCCGTCGGCACCGGCGTGTTCTTCGCGCCGCTCCTCACCGTGTCGTTCGGTCTGGTCGGCGAACTCGCGCCGGAGGGGACGGTGACGGAGGCGTTCGCCTGGCTGGTCACGCCCGTCGGCGCCGGTATCGCGGCCGGTTCCGCGGTGACCGGTCTGCTGCTCGCGGGGTCCACGCTCACGGCCGCCGCAGCAGCCGGTGCCTGCGGGGTGACGGCGGGCGCGCTGGTGCCGGCCTTCGCGTGGAGCCGGCCGGCCGCCAACGCCCCGGCGGGGGAGGCCCGTCGGGTCTCGTGAGAGGCTCGCTCCAGGCTCCCGGCCGCGGCGACGCACACCGGTGCGCCCGCTTCGTGGAGAGCTCTGCGTCCGGTCTGAAAACTGGCCGTAGCCGTTCCGTAACACGGTTGGTGTTTTCTACCGGATCGGAGTACTCCAGTCGGGCGGGGAGTTGTGTGATGGCTTTGGAACAACTCCCGGGTCAGGTAGGGAAGTTCGCAAGCTACCTGAACGGGTTGATGGAACGGCTCGACCAGGGCGGCGGATGGTGCGCGGTGTTCTGGCAGCGCGACCCGGACGGCATGCGGGCCTGCCTGGACGGATGGGAAGTGCCGCCCTGGGACGTCGTGGAGGCGCTCCTCCAGGATGTCGCCGCGGAGTACGGCGCCCAGGCCGCGGCCCAGCAGACCGAACGGGCACGCGCCCTGCACGGCGCCTCGCTCGCCGCGTACGACGCCCGGCCCGGGGGCCGTGATGCCCTCGGTGATCGCTTGGACGTCATGCTCCGCGAACAGCGCTACGCCGCGGAGCGGCAGGCGGAGCTGGGCCGGCAGCTCCAGTCGGCCGCCTCCCAGGAGGAGGCCGAGTCGATCCAACTCGACCTCGCCTGGGCCCACGACGACCACGAACGCGCCACCGCCCGCTGCGCGGAGCTCCGCCTCCGCATGGAGAGCCTCGACCGGCGCGCCCTGCGCACCCATGCGGCGGGCGCGCTGAACCTTCCGGCCAGCGCGGCCGGGGACGTCTTCCGGGCACGGGAGCCCGAGGGCGGGGCGGATTCCTCCGGCGGGCGCCTGGTCCGGCGGGGGCCGGGAGCAGGTCCGGCCGAGGGGCGGCCAAGTGCCCCGGGGGCGCCGGACGCCCGCCGCCGCTCGATGATCCCGGAACAGACAGGCCCGGGGCCACGCTTCACGGACCCCGCGATGCCGGATGACCAGGGCTCCGCCCGCCCCGGCCCGGGCTCGTACGACCCTGCTACCGCGCGCCCCGGCTCGCACGCCCCCGCGGGCTCCGGCTCCGATGCGCACGCCTCCGCGAACTCCGGCTCCGATGTGTACGCCTCGCACGCCCGGCGCGACGGCGCGTACGCGCCCACGGGCGCCGGCTCCGGTGCGTACGCCCCTCGCGCCCCCCAAGGCGGCGCGCACGCCCCCGCCGCGCAACCCGACGACTTCTACACTCCCGCCGATCAGCCCGACCGCCCCCAACCCCCCACTGAGCGCCCCGCACCTGCCGACCCCACACCCCCCACACCCCCCGCACCCAAGGAACGCTCCAAGCGTCGCCCCCGAGGCAGCGCCCGCTTCGCCGGGATGATGGAGGCGGAGGCGGCCCCCGTGGCGGTGCCCGAAGTGGTGCCCGCGCAGCCTGCCCCGGCGGCGCCCGGCGGCCGTACCCCCCGTGGTGCCCGTTTCGCGGGAGCTGCCGAGGAGCCGGTGCAGCCGCGGGCGCAACCGTTGGACGACGAGGTGCGGCGGGCCACTGCCGAGACCGTCGAGACGCTGATCCGGCTGCGGAGCGAGGGCCGCAGCGGCGAGGCGCACGCCGTGCTGGTGGAGGCCGCGTACTGGCCCGCCCCCCGCTTCCCGCTGCTCGCCGCGGAGCTGCACCGCGCGGGCCTCGACGCCGACTGGGGCACCCTGCTGTGGGAGGCCGCCTCGCTCCCCGCCGACCGGCTGGTCGCCGCCGCGGACGCGCTCGTCGCGGCGGGCCGGGCGGCCGACGGGCAGCAGATGCTGCGCCAGGGCGTCGCCCGGCCCGCGCCGGAGATCGGGGCCGCCGTGCTGGGCCTCGCCGAGGAGGGCCGCCGGCGGGAGATCCGCGCGCTGCTCGGCGCGTACGTCCGTGTGCGCACCCCGGAGGAAGCGGCCCGCAGCGCGGAAGCGGACCCGCAGCGGCTCGTGCCGCTCCTGCTGGAGGCCGCCCAGGATGTCTCGGACGAGCGCCACTGGGATCTGGTCCACGCCCTGCGGGTCGCCGGGTTCACAGCCTGACCGTCGGCCGCCACTCGCCCACAGGGGTGCGAAACGTGATCGACTCAGCGGGTTAACGACGATGGTCTTGGCAAGGCTCTCCGGGGGGCTTACTTTCGAGCCTCTACAGCCTTTGTCTACGGGCGTAGAGGCTCTCTGACGTCCCGTCGAAGGAGCAGCTCATGGCCAACGTCGTACGTGCCGCTCTGGTCCAGGCCACCTGGACCGGCGACACCGCATCCATGGTCGCCAAGCACGAGGAACACGCCCGCGAGGCGGCCCGGCAGGGCGCCAAGGTCATCGGATTCCAGGAAGTCTTCAACGCGCCCTACTTCTGCCAGGTCCAGGAGCCCGAGCACTACCGCTGGGCGGAGCCCGTGCCCGACGGGCCCACCGTCACTCGTATGCAGGAGCTGGCCCGCGAGACCGGCATGGTCATCGTCGTGCCCGTCTTCGAGGTCGAGCAGTCCGGCTTCTACTTCAACACCGCGGCCGTCATCGACGCCGACGGCACATACCTCGGCAAATACCGCAAGCATCACATCCCCCAGGTGAAGGGCTTCTGGGAGAAGTACTACTTCAAGCCGGGCAACCTCGGCTGGCCCGTCTTCGACACCGCCGTGGGCCGCATCGGCGTATACATCTGCTACGACCGTCACTTCCCCGAAGGCTGGCGACAGCTCGGTCTCAACGGCGCTCAGCTCGTCTACAACCCGTCCGCGACCTCCCGCGGCCTCTCCGCCTACCTCTGGCAGCTGGAGCAGCCCGCCGCGGCCGTCGCCAACGAGTACTTCATCGCCGCGATCAACCGGGTCGGGGAGGAGGAGTACGGGGACAACGACTTCTACGGGACGTCGTACTTCGTCGACCCGCGCGGGCAGTTCGTGGGGGAGACAGCGAGCGACAAGGCCGAGGAACTCGTCGTCCGCGACCTCGACTTCGACGTGATCGACGAAGTGCGCCAGCAGTGGGCGTTCTACCGCGACCGCCGGCCCGACGCGTACGAGGGGCTGGTGCAGCCGTGACCGACCTGTACGCGCGGCACAAGGCGGTGCTGCCCGACTGGCTCGCGGTCTACTACGCCGACCCGATCGAGATCACCCACGGCGAGGGCCGCCACGTCTGGGACGCGGACGGCAACAAATACCTCGACTTCTTCGGCGGCATCCTCACCACGATGACCGCGCACGCCCTGCCCGAGGTGACGAAGGCCGTCAGCGAGCAGGCCGGGCGGATCATCCACTCCTCCACGCTCTACCTCAACCGGCCGATGGTCGACCTCGCCGAGCGGATCGCCCAGCTGTCCGGCATCCCCGACGCCCGCGTCTTCTTCACCACCTCCGGCACCGAGGCCAACGACACGGCCCTGCTGCTGGCCACCGCGTACCGCCGGAGCAACCAGATCCTGGCGATGCGCAACAGCTATCACGGCCGCTCGTTCAGCGCGGTCGGCATCACCGGCAACAGGGGCTGGTCGCCGACCTCGCTGTCGCCGCTCCAGACGCTGTACGTCCACGGTGGCGTCCGCACCCGCGGCCCGTACGCCGAGCTGAGCGACGCCGAGTTCATCGCGGCCTGTGTCGACGACCTGAAGGACCTGCTCGGCCACGTCCGCCCGCCCGCTGCCCTGATCGCCGAACCCATCCAGGGCGTCGGCGGCTTCACGATGCCGCCGGACGGCCTGTACGCGGCCTTCCGCGAGGTACTGCAAGAAAGCGGCATCCTGTGGATCGCCGACGAGGTGCAGACCGGCTGGGGCCGTACCGGCGACCACTTCTGGGGCTGGCAGGCGCACGCCGCCTCGGGCCCGCCGGACATGCTGACCTTCGCCAAGGGCATCGGCAACGGCATGTCCATCGGCGGCGTCGTGGCGCGCGCCGAGATCATGAACTGCCTGGACTCCAACTCCATCTCGACCTTCGGCGGCTCGCCGGTGACGATGGCGGCGGGGCTGGCGAACCTCACGTACCTCCTCGAACACGACCTCCAGGGCAACGCCCGGCGCGTCGGCGGTCTGCTCACCGAGCGGCTGCGGGCGATCGCGGCGCAGCTGGACGGCGTACGGGAGGTCCGCGGGCGCGGGTTGATGACAGGCGTCGAGCTGGTGAAGCCCGGCACCGACGAGGCGAACCCCGACGGTGCCGCGGCCGTGCTCGAAGCGGCCCGCGAAGAAGGCCTGTTGATCGGCAAGGGCGGCGGTCACAACACCAGCGTGCTGCGCATCGCACCGCCGCTGACCCTCACCGTCGCGGAGGCGGAGGAGGGCGCGGCGATCCTGGAGCGCGCGCTGAGGTGTACCCAGTAAGAGAATGAGCAAGGGATCGCGCCATGACCACCGCCTTGGAACCCGCCCTGTCGGTACGCCAGGTCCTCACCCTGGACCGGGTGCTCGCCGGAGAGCCCGAGGTGGTGGCCGGCGCGGGGCACCTCGACCGGCCCGTGCGCTGGGTGCACGTCGCCGAGGCCGCCGATGTGGGCGTGATGCTCACCGGCGGTGAAATGGTCCTCACCACCGGGGTGTTGCTCGCCGGTGACCCCGACGCACAGGCCGAGTACATCCGTTCGCTGCACCGCGCGGAGGCCGCGGCCGTCGTCCTGGGACTCGGCCGGGCCTTCCCCACGCCGCCGGACGTGATGCGCCGGGCCGCCGAGCGGTGCGGGCTGCCGATGGTGGTGCTCCATCGGCCGTTCCCCTTCGCCGAGTTGACCGAAGAGGTCCAATCCCGGCTCGTCAGAAGCAAGTTCGCGGCCGTCAGCCTCTCCGAGGCCGTACGGACCGCGCTCACCGGACTCATCACGTCGGGCGCTCCGTTGCAGCGGATGCTCGACGAGATCGCCGGGCACGCCGCCTGTCCCGTCGTCGTCACCAATCTCGCGCACCGGGTCCTCGCGACAGCGGGGGAGCGGTCGGCCGTGGACGACGTGCTGCGCGACTGGGAGCGCATCGCGCGGCAGGCGGGCGGCAGCGAGGGCGACGGATGGATCCGCGCCGAGCTGGGCGGGCGCGGCGAGCGCTGGGGCCGCATCGTGCTGTGCGGGTACCGCGGCGACGCCGCCACCGGGCGGCTGCTCGCCGACCGCGCCGCCGAGGCCCTGGTCCTGCACCGGATGCTCGGCGGCTCCGTGCACACCTGGGAGGAGCAGTCCGCGCAGAGCCTGCTGACCGACCTGGTGAGCGGTGTCGTACCGGCTCGGCAGCTGCTTCCGCGGGCGCGGGCCGCCGGGCTGCCGGTCAACCGGCGGACCTTCGTGCCGCTGGTGGTGCGGGACGGTGATCCGGCTCAACTCGACCGAATGCTGCGACTGTTGGGGCTTCCAGGGCTGGTCGCCGAGCTCGCGGACGGGGCCACCGCCGTGCTGCTCAGCCTCGCCCGGGACCAGGACGCGGACGCGCTGGCCGCGCACTTCGCCGCCCGGTTGCGGACCGAGACGGGCTCGCGCAGGACGGTGGTCGCCGCCGCCGGCCCGCGCATCGCGTGGGAGGACGTCCCCGGCGGCCTGCGCGAGGCCCTGCACGTCGCGGAGGCCGCCGCCGACGCGCCCGCCGACCAGGACCACCCGGTGCTCGTGCGGCTCCGTGACGTCCATCTGCGGGGCCTTGTCCGGCTGTTGCGCGACGATCCGCACGTCCAGTCCTTCGCCGAGCGGGAGTTGGACGGTCTGCTGTGCGGCGCCGACGCCGAGTCGGAGCTGCTGCCCGTGCTGCGGACGTATCTCGCGACCGGCCGCAACAAGTCGCGCACCGCGCAGCTGCACCACGTGAGCAGGCCCGCGCTGTACCGGCGTCTGGAGGCGATAGAGGCCCGTCTCGGCGTCGATCTCGACGACTTCGAGCAGGCGGCCTCCGTACACATCGCGCTGCTCGCGCACGACGCGCAACAGAGATGAAACATGGGACGAGGCGGGAAAACGGTGGTGAAACATGGGCCGACGCAGGGGTGACACCGTGGAACGCCATGCGTCCGCAGACGTGACACCGTGCAACTCAAACCCGCTCTCCGGGCTTTCTAGGCTCCTCGCACACCGAGCGACCGGAGGTCCCGATGAGCAGAGTGATCCGAGCCGCCGTCTTCCAGACCGCGTGGACCGGCGACAAGGAATCGATGATTCAGGTCCACGAGCAGGCGGCCCGCGACGCGGCCGCACAGGGCGCACAGGTCCTGTGCTTCCAGGAGCTGTTCTACGGACCCTACTTCTGCCAGGTCCAGGACAAGGCGTTCTACGAGTACGCCGAGCAGATCCCCGAAGGCCCGATCGTCCAGCGCTTCCAGGCGCTGGCCAAGGAACTGGGCATCGTCCTCATCCTGCCGATGTACGAGGAGGAGCAGCCCGGCGTCCTCTACAACACCGCGGCGGTGATCGACGCCGACGGCTCGTACCTGGGCAAGTACCGCAAGACCCACATCCCCCAAGTTCCGGGCTTCTGGGAGAAGTTCTACTTCCGGCCCGGCAACTCCGGCTGGCCGATCTTCGACACCGCCGTCGGCAGGATCGGCGTATACATCTGCTACGACCGGCACTTCCCGGAGGGCTGGCGTGCGCTGGGCCTCGCGGGGGCCGAGATCGTCTTCAACCCGTCGGCCACCTCGCGCGGTCTGTCCGGCTACCTCTGGCAGCTGGAGCAGCCGGCCGCGGCCGCCGCCAACGAGTACTTCGTGGGCGCGATCAACCGGGTGGGCGTCGAGGAGTACGGCGACAACGACTTCTACGGGACGAGCTACTTCGTCGACCCGGAAGCGCAGTTCGTCGGCGAGGTCGCCAGCGACAAGGAGACGGAACTCGTCGTCCGCGACCTGGACCTGGCCAAGCTCCGCGAGGTGCGCGACCGCTGGCAGTTCTACCGCGACCGCGCTCCGGGGACGTACGGGCCGCTGACCGCGCCGTAGGCGCATCGAGCTCCGCGGGGGGGGGGGGGGGGGGGGGTGGGCCGTGGTGAAAGGTTCTTCCCCGGAGAAAAAAGATCACCCCCAGC
>NZ_JBVHXR010000001.1:942225-1051807 GCF_055569295.1 Streptomyces sp. NPDC029292 | reverse complement strand
GTGGGCTTTCCCCCTGCACCTGTCCTGGGGGGAGGGACGGACCCCTGACCGAGCCGGAGGCACACCCCCCCCCGAGGCCCCGGCCAGGGGGACCCCCCCCCCGCGTCACCGTATTCCTCTCGAGGAAACAGCGTTGACCTCAGTTTTCAACAGCTTCGGTATTCCCTCAGTGCACGCACGACCGGAAGGAGAGGGAGCATGAGCCGTACCGTCATCCGTGGTGGTCTCGTCATCACCGCGTCCGACGAGATCCACGCCGACGTCCTGATCGAGGACGGCCGGATCGCCGCCCTCGCCGCGACCGGCACCCCGGCAGCCGAGGCGTGGACGGCCGAGCGGGCCATCGACGCCACCGGCAAGTACGTCATTCCGGGCGGCGTCGACGCCCACACCCACATGGAGCTGCCGTTCGGCGGCACCTTCGCCTCCGACACCTTCGAGACGGGCACCCGGGCGGCGGCCTGGGGCGGCACCACCACCATCATCGACTTCGCGGTGCAGAGCGTGGGCCACTCGCTGCGCGAGGGTCTCGATGCCTGGAACGCCAAGGCCGACGGCAAGTGCGCCATCGACTACGCCTTCCACATGATCGTCTCCGATGTGAACCAGGAGACGCTCAAGGAGATGGACCTGCTGGTCGAGGAGGGCGTCACCTCCTTCAAGCAGTTCATGGCCTACCCCGGCGTCTTCTACAGCGACGACGGCCAGATCCTGCGCGCCATGCAGCGCTCCGCCGAGAACGGCGGCCTGATCATGATGCACGCCGAGAACGGCATCGCGATCGATGTGCTGGTGGAGCAGGCGCTGGCCCGGGGCGAGACCGACCCTCGCTTCCACGGCGAGGTCCGCAAGGCGCTCCTCGAAGCCGAGGCCACCCACCGCGCCATCAAGCTCGCGCAGGTCGCGGGGGCTCCGCTGTACGTCGTGCACGTCTCGGCGCAGGAGGCAGTCGCCGAGCTGGCACGGGCCCGCGACGAGGGCCTGAACGTCTTCGGCGAGACCTGTCCGCAGTACCTGTTCCTGTCGACGGACAACCTCGCCGAGCCCGACTTCGAGGGCTCGAAGTACGTGTGCAGCACGCCACTTCGCCCCAAGGAGCACCAGGCCGCCCTGTGGCGGGGCCTGCGCACGAACGACCTCCAGGTCGTCTCCACCGACCACTGCCCCTTCTGCTTCGTGGGCCAGAAGGAGCTCGGCCGGGGCGACTTCTCGAAGATCCCCAACGGCCTTCCGGGCGTCGAGAACCGCATGGACCTGCTCCACCAGGCCGTCGTCGACGGACACATCTCGCGCCGCCGCTGGATCGAGATCGCCTGCGCGACCCCGGCCCGGATGTTCGGCCTGTACCCGAAGAAGGGCACCATCGCGCCGGGCGCCGACGCGGACATCGTCATCTACGACCCGCACGCCGAGCAGGTCATGTCGGTCGAAACGCACCACATGAACGTCGACTACTCGGCGTACGAGGGCAAGCGCGTCACCGGCCGGGTCGAGAGCGTGCTCTCGCGCGGCGAACCGGTCATCACCGAGCGGGAGTTCACCGGACGCGCGGGGCACGGCGTCTACACCCCCCGCTCCACCTGTCAGTACCTTCTCTGAACGACTAGGAGCGGCGCCATGGACTTCGGACTCGTCCTGCAGACCGACCCCCCTGCCTCCCGCGTCATCGACCTGATGAAGCGGGCCGAGGGCAATGGCTTCACGTACGGCTGGACCTTCGACTCCGCCGTGCTGTGGCAGGAACCCTTTGTGATCTACAGTCAGATTCTCGCGAACACCGAGAAGCTGACGGTCGGCCCGATGGTCACCAACCCGGGCACCCGCACCTGGGAGGTCACCGCCTCCACCTTCGCGACGCTCAACGACATGTACGGCAACCGCACGGTGTGCGGGATCGGGCGCGGCGACTCGGCGATGCGCGTCGCCGGACGCAAGCCCAACACCCTGGCCCGCATCAGCGGCGCGATGAAGGTGATCCGGGCGCTCGGGCGGGGCGACGAGGCCGACCTCGGCGGCACCGTCATCAAGTTCCCGTGGGTCAAGCCCGGCGCCGAACTCCCGGTCTGGATGGCCGCGTACGGCCCCAAGGCGTTGAAGATGACCGGAGAGGAGGCCGACGGCTTCATCCTCCAGCTTGCCGATCTGTATCTCACCGAGTACATGGTCAAGGCCGTGAAGGACGCGGCGGTCGAGGCAGGGCGTGACCCCTCCGAGGTGAAGATCTGCGTGGCCGCGCCCGCGTACATCACCGAGGACGACTCGCCCGAGGCGCTCGCCCACGCCCGTGAGCAGTGCCGCTGGTTCGGCGGCATGGTCGGCAACCACGTCGCCGACCTCGTCTCCAAGTACGGCGAGCACTCCGCCGCCGTACCCGACGAACTCACCGACTACATCAAGGCCCGCGAGGGCTACGACTACTCCCACCACGGACGCAGCGACAACCCCGACACCAAGTTCGTGCCCGACGAGATCGTCGACCGGTTCTGCCTGATCGGCACGGCCGAGAAGCACATCGAGAAGCTGAACGCGCTGCGCGCACTCGGCGTCGACCAGTTCGCGGTGTACGACATGCACGACGCGCAGGAAGCCACCATCGACGCGTACGGGGCGAAGGTCATCCCGGCGATCAACGGCTGACCCAGGCCCAGGCGTTACCGCGGCTCCCGCCCCACGCGGTACCGCGGCTCCCGCTCCACCTCCCCATTCGTCCCCTTCCCTCCGTCCGGGGAAGGGGACCGGCCGCACCCGCACACCTCCCCCCACGGCGTCACCCGCACGGCCTTTCCCGACACTCCTCACCTGATTGGCCTGCCCATGACCGAGACCGTCCCCACCGACAGCCCGCCACCCGCTCAAGTCACGCTCGCCGACGGCCGGGTGGAGATCGCCCCCGACGCGCCCGCCCCCAGCGGCCCCTACGCCAACGAGGACCTGCTGCCGGTCCCGGTCGAGAAGCGCACCTGGACCACGTACAACTTCTCGGCGCTCTGGGTCGGCATGGCCCACAACACCGCTTCCTGGACCCTGGCTTCCGGCCTGATAGCCGTGGGCATGGACTGGAAGCAGGCCGTGTTCACCATCGCGCTGGCCAACCTGATCGTGCTGGTCCCGATGCTGCTCACCGGGCACGCCGGCCCCAAGTACGGCATACCCTTCCCCGTATTCGCCCGCGCCTCCTTCGGCGTCCGCGGCGCCAACCTCCCCGCCGTCGTACGGGCGTTGGTGGCCTGCGGCTGGTTCGGCATCCAGACCTGGATCGGCGGCGAGGCGATCTACTTCCTCGCCGGGAAGCTCTTCGGCGACGGCTGGAAGAACGCCTCCGAGGTCGGCGGCTACGCCTGGACCATGTGGCTGTCCTTCGCCATCTTCTGGGTGCTCCAGGTCGCCATCATCTACCGGGGCATGGAGACGATCCGCCGCTTCGAGAACTGGGCCGCGCCCTTCGTACTCCTCGGCGCCGGCGTGATGCTGTGGTGGATGAGCAGCAAGGCCGGCGGCTTCGGCCCGCTGCTCGACCAGCCCTCGAAGCTCGGCTGGGGCGGCGACTTCTGGAAGCTGTTCTGGCCCTCGCTCATGGGCATGATCGGCTTCTGGTCCACGTTGTCGCTGAACATCCCGGACTTCACCCGCTACGGCAAGAGCCAGAAGGCGCAGACCTGGGGCCAGGCGCTCGGCCTGCCCACCACGATGACGCTCTTCGCCTTCCTCTCCGTCATGGTCACCTCGGGCTCGCAGGCGGTGTACGGCGAGGCGATCTGGGACCCGGTCCAGCTGGCCGCCAAGACGGACAACGTCGCCGGCATCCTCTTCGCCCTGGTCACCGTGCTGGTCGCGACCCTGTCCGTGAACATCGCGGCCAACCTGGTCTCCCCGGCCTTCGACTTCTCCAACATCGCGCCCCGGAAGATCAATTTCCGCGCCGGTGCGCTCGCCACCTGCGTCCTCGGCGTGCTGATCTTCCCGTGGAAGCTGTACTCCGACCCGCAGGGCTACATCTTCACCTGGCTCGGCCTGGTCGGCGGTCTGCTCGGCACGGTCGCCGGCATCCTCATCGCCGACTACTGGATCCTGCGCCGCACCAAGCTCGACCTCGCCGACCTGTACCGCACGGGCGGCCGCTACTGGTACGACGGCGGCTGGAACTGGCGGGCCGTCGTCGCCTTCGTCACCGGCGGCGTCCTCGCGGTCGGCGGCGCGGACTTCCACCCGCTGATCGACGGACGGCCCATTCCGGCGCTGGAGTCGCTGGCCGACTACGGCTGGGCGGTCGGGCTCGGTACGTCGATGGTCCTGTATGTCGTGCTGATGCTGCTGCGGGGCAAGGAGAAGACAGCTGTCTGATTTAAGTGCCCTTGGGTAGAGCTGACCCCTTCATTCGGGTCAGCTCTACTGGGCTTTCTCCAGGGTGGCCACCGCGTCCTTGGCGGCTTTGATGGCGCCCTTGTTGATTTCGTCCGTACCGGGCGCCTTCTTCGTCTCGAAGTCGCTGCCGTTGTAGGTGACGACCACCAGCGCGTTGGACGCGCGGGCGATCACCACGCCCTCACGTGTCTGCTGCTTGTCCTCGGTGGCGAGGTTCACGACGGAATAAGCCGTGTCGCCCAGGCCGGGGACATCCCCCCCGCCGCTCTTCTTGGCGATGCGCTCCTTGTAGGAACTTTGTGCCGCTTCGTCCGAGTTCATGATCTCGAAGGAGATGTCGAGCCAGCGGTAGTCGTACCCCTTGAGTGCGTTCCAGGAGCAGGTGCGGCGCACGGACTTGTCGGTCGACGCGATCTCCTGACCGGCCGTCTTGGCGCCCGGGACCAGGGACTTGACCGTCTTCTCCGCCACGCTGCCGCAGGGTGCGGGCGACGCGGTGTACGTCTTGGTGGCCGCGGACGTCGACGGAGCGGACGCCGTACTGGTCGCCTTTTGCGTCGTTTTGTGATCGGCCGTAGGGGTCGCGGCGAACGGACCGGACGTCAGGGCCCAGCCCGCCGAGGCGAGCACGGCGACCGGCAGCAGACGCGCGGTGAGAGCGAGCGGCAGAGGAAGGGAACGCACGACGCACTTCTCGTGGGGGACGGTGCGGAGGTAGTCCGCACTGCGGACGGGACGCCAGTGTCACATGAGTCTCTGTGGGGCGGAAGTGCCAACTCGCTCCGTACCTGTGCGGTGACAGTGGCTCACTGTCCACGGACTGTGGGGCGCCCCGAAGTTGCCCTCGCACTCGCCCCGGCAGTCGCCCTCGAAGTGGTCCTCGAAGTGGTCCTCGAAGTTGCTCTCTAAGGTGTCCTCGCCGTCACGAGCCACACCGCGGCCCGGAGACGAACGCCGCGATCCGTCTCGTACGGGCGCAAAGTGTCCTCCAAGGTCGCGCGGGTGTCGGCCGCGACGGTCCGTCCGCCGGGCGTGCGCGAGAGGATGAAGCCGACGGCGTCCGAGGCGTCGCGCCCCCACACCGTCTCCAGCTCGACCGGGCTCACCGTCACGTCGTCGTACCCGTGCAGGACTTCGCGGATGCGAGCCGGGTCGGACAGGGAGGCCATCGCGACGTGCGCGGCGACCGTGTCGGGGTCCGGTTCGTCGAGGAGCTTGCCGAACAGGCCCAGGGCCCGCGACTCCTCCGCATCCGGACCGGCGGGCTGCGGACAGATGAACGCGAGCCGCCCTCCCGGCCGCAGCGCCCGCGCCAGATTCCGGAACGCGGCCGCGTGGTCCGCGAAGAACATCACCCCGCCCCGGCTGATGACGACGTCGTATCCGGCCGCCGGGAAGGGGTGGACCTGGGCGTCGGCGAGCTCGTACGCGACATTCGTGACCCGCTCGGCGGCGGTGACCGCCCGCGCCCTGTCGAGCAGGGGCGCCGAGATGTCGACGCCGACGGCATGCCCGGGGGCGGCCAGCCGGGCCGCGATCCGTGTGGTCGTCCCCGCGCCGCACCCGACGTCGAGGACGCGCTCGCCCGCCGCGATGGCCGCGCCCGCGAACAGCGCGTCGTTCACGCCGGCCAACATCGTGTCGTAGCGCTCCTGATGGGCGGCCCAGTGGATGCCGACGGGGCCGTTCCAGGCTTGTGCCTGAGCGGAGTTGGCGTTCGGGGTCATGAGGTCTCCTTCGCGGTGTGGACGGGAAGTGCGCTCTCGATCCGGTCGACGGCGGCGAACGCGCCGTACGCCACGAGATGCACGAGGCAGTGGTCGGCATGAATCGGTGTGCGCCAGGCCGTCACGTCTTCGTCCGTGATGCGGTACGGGGCGATGGCGGCCAGCAGCGCGAGGCGCGCGCCGGGGCGTGAACGGTCCGGCAGCTCATCCCACGCGAGCGGCGGGTGCGCGCCGTCCCATTCCTGGAGGGTCTCCTGTACGAGGGTCCGGTCGGCCTCGTCGAGAAGTCCCGCGCCCGCACCGGCGGCGGTGCGCAGCGCGGCGTAGGCCGGGCCGACGGTCGTCCCGCGCGCCCAGTCCGGGCCGGGACCCGGATCGTCGAGCAGCGCCAGGCCCGCCCCGGGGGAGGGGTGACGACGCAGCGTTCCGGCGACCGAGCGCCCCACCAGACTCCGGACCACCCGGAAGCGCTGGGCGTTGCCCGGCAGCAGATTCTCGGTCAGCAGCGCCGACACGATCCGGTTGATGAAGTGGAAGGAGAGCGCGGTCCCGATGTAGGCGGGGGCGTGCGCGGCGGGGAAGGGGAGCGGCGTCAGCGCCGGCGCGCCCGGCGCGCGGGACGCCTTCCCCCACGCCAGCACGCGCGCGTGCCCCTCGTCGGCGGGGGTCTCGCCGCGCGCCACTGTCTCCGCGAGGGCGTGATCCCCGGTGCCGTGCAGCAGCATGGTGTGCGCGTCCACGCAGAAGGGACAGCGATTGGCGACGGACACTCCGAGCGCCGCGAGCTCCTTCCCGGTCCGGCTGCCCTCGCCCGCGATGAGCGACTCGCGCATCAACGCCCAGGCGGGAGCGAGGATTTCGGGAGCGGAGGAGAGGACGACGAAGGTGGTGGCGCGCTCGATGCCGAAGTCTTCGGCGAGTTGGGCGTAGACGGCCGCGGTGGTGCCGGTGGCGGATTTGGGGGGCGGTGGGGTGGTGTAGCGGAACGGGGTGGGCATGGTCCGGTTCGCCTCCTGGTGTGGGTTACCGCTGATGGCAGGCGTTCCGCGGGTCGGAACGGGTGGCCACGGCCATCAACGCCGGGTGCCCTGGCCACCCTCGCTCCGAGGAGGCACCCGGGACGTCGTACACCCGAAGGCAATCCGCGCTACGACCACCAAGCCCGCGCGCGGTGCGAACTACTGCGCCGGGAGTACCCCGACAGCCATCCACAGGTCTGACGCGACGGTCGGCCCGGCCGCATATCGTGCCGAGCATGCAGCTTGACCAGGTCACCCGAAGGCGCCTGGCCGACACGACGCTCGCCGTCGTGATCGGCGCCCTCGTGGTGACCTCGGCGGCGCTCGACGGCACGACCCTCGTCGACTACACCCTGATCGCCCTCGGCTCGCTCACCCTCGCGGCCTACCGCAGCGCCCCGCGCGCGGTCCTGGCCGTGAGCACGGCCACGACGACCGCGTACGTCGTGCACGCACACCCAGGCCCGCTGTCCGCCCTCCCCGTCCTGGCCGCCGTCCACACGGCCGCCCGCGCGGGCCACCGAGGGGTGGCTGCGCTGGCAAGTGCCCTGTTCCTGGCGGTATATATGGCGACGGGGCCCACGACACGGGAGATCGTCGAGCGGGCGCTGCTGCTCGCGGGCTGGTTCCTGTGCGCCCTGGTGACGGGCCTCGCCGACCGCAACTGGCAGGCATACCTGCGTCAGACGGAACAGCGTGCGCTGGAGGCGGAACGCACCCGTGAGGAGGCCGCGTTGCGGCGGGCGGGCGAGGAACGGCTGCGGATCGCCCGGGAGTTGCACGACTCGCTCACGCACAGCATCTCGATCATCAAGCTCCAGGCGGGTGTTGCCGTCCATCTCGCCCGCAAGCGCGGCGAGGAGGTGCCGCCCGCGCTGCTGGCCATTCAGGAGGCGGGCGGCGAGGCGATGCGTGAACTGCGCGCCACGCTCGAGGTGTTGCGCACCGACGAGCCGACCGGCACGCCCGCGCTGCTCGTGGAGCGGGCCCGCGCCGCCGGCCTCGCCGTCGACCTGAGGGTGACCGGCGAGGAGCGCCCGCTGACGGCGACCGTGGACCGCGCCGCGTACCGCATCGTCCAGGAGGCTCTCACGAACGCCGCCCGTCACGCGGGCCCCGCCAAGGTCACCGTTGAACTCGGCTACACGCCCGGCGAGTTGACGATCCGCGTGGACGACGACGGCGCCGTCCAGCCTCCTTCGAGTTCTTCACTGCGTTCGAGCAGGGGGGAGCCCCGTCGGGCGCCCAAGCCCGGCATCGGCCTCACCGGAATGCGCGAACGCGTCACGGCTCTCGGCGGCACCCTGCGGGCCGGTCCGCGTGCGGAGGGCGGCTTCTCGGTGCGGGCCGAACTGCCGCTGGGCCTGCCGGAGGACGCGTCGTGATCAGGGTCGCCCTCGTCGACGACCAGGCTCTGATGCGCGCCGGTTTCCGCGCCCTGCTGGACGCCGAGGACGGCATCGAGGTGGTGGGCGAGGCCGCCGACGGGGAGCAGGGGCTGGCGCTCGTGCGGGCCCAGGTGCCGGACATCGCCCTCGTCGACGTACAGATGCCGGTGATGACGGGCATCGAGGCGACCCGACGTATCGCCGCCGACCCGCGGCTGTCCGGCGTACGCGTCGTGATCCTCACCAACTACGGCCTGGACGCATACGTCTTCGAGGCGTTGCGGGCCGGTGCCCTCGGTTTCCTGCTCAAGGACACCGAGCCCGCCGACCTGCTCCAGGCCATCGAAGTCGTCGCCCAGGGAGAGGCGCTGCTGTCCCCGTCCGTCACCCGCACCCTGATCGGAGAGTTCGTCGCCCGGCCCCCCGACCGGTCCACCGCGCCCGGTCTCGAATGCCTCACGCGCCGCGAACGCGAGGTCACCGCGCTCGCCGCGCGCGGCCTCACCAACGAGGAGATCGCCGCGCACATGGTCATCAGCCCGTTCACGGCGAAGACCCACGTCAGCCGCGCGATGACGAAGCTGGGCGCCCGCGACCGGGCCCAACTCGTCGTGTTCGCCTACGAATCGGGGCTGGTGACGGCGCGCGGGCGCGCGGAGTGACGGCTTCCGCCGAGACCGCGTGCCATGATCGGCGCGTGCTCGCGATACGCCGGAAGCGGACCCGCCCCGCCGCCCTCGCCTGTGTGCTGGCGCTGGCCGCGAGCGGGTGCGGGCCCTCCGCCGAACTGGACCGCGAGCGCAACCCCGAACGCAAGCCCATGCCGTCGCAGACGCGGGCCGCCCCGGCGCCCGCGTCCGCCGAGCCCTCTCCGGCGCCCGCGTCCGCAGAGCCCTCCCCGGCCGTACCGGTCCAGCAGACGCGCGGCTGCCCGCCCTCCGGCCTGCGCGTCGACCCCGGCCCCGTCGACGCGGCCATGGGACTGCGCGCCATGACCCTCACCCTCACGAACTGCGGCACGCGGTCGTACGAGGTGAACGGCTACCCCGTCGTCCACGTCCTCGACGAGACGGGCGCCCCGCTCACGGGAGTACGGACCGTCGAGGGGACGGACAAGGTGCCCATGGCGCCGGAGGACCCGGGCCCCGAGCCGCTGACGCTGGCCCCGGGCGAGGTCGCCCGGGCAGGCCTGTTCTGGCGGATGAACGCCGAGGACGGTACGTACCTCCGCGTCGCGCCGGACAAGGGGCGGGACGCCTTGAACGTACGCCCGGAAGAGCCCCTCGACATCGGCCCGGAGAACACGCTCGGGACGACGGCGTGGGTATCGGGCTCGTCCGCTTAGCGGAGTCCGTCGGTGGTGTCGTCCGCTCAGCCGCGTCCGCCGGTGGCGGCGTCCGCGCCCCGCGCGAGCTCGAAGTGGTCAGGGTGATGCCCAGCTTGGAATGCAGCACGTCGGCCGCCATGGTGCCGAAGACGCTCACCGTGACCACCGCAGACCAATAAACCCCGGCGTGGGGAAAGGCGCCAACTCGCATACTGCACAGCTGATATGGATCGCCCATGAGTGTGTCTGATATGGCACCGGCCCGGGTGTGTTTGAAGGAGATTTCCAGAAATCGGAACCCTCCCTTCCGGTGGCCGCGAGTGTCATAGTCGAGCGCGAAGTTGATCGCTCCGCACAGCGAGGTGGCACGGCATGTTCACGACCCGACCGACGCTCCAGGGCACCTTCGGCATGGTGTCCTCCACGCACTGGCTCGCCTCGCAGTCGGCGATGGCCGTCCTGGAGGACGGCGGCAACGCGTACGACGCCGCCGTCGCCGCGGGCTTCGTCCTGCACGTCGTCGAGCCGCATCTCAACGGACCCGCGGGCGAGGTCCCGATCATCCTCGCCCCGGCGGCCGGCGAGGTGCGGGTGCTGTGCGGGCAGGGCGTCGCGCCGGCCGGAGCGACGATCGCGTACTACAGGGGACTCGGTTTGGATCTCGTACCCGGTACGGGGCCGCTCGCCGCCGCCGTGCCCGGCGCCTTCGACGCCTGGATGCTGCTCCTGCGCGACCACGGCACGAAGACCCTCGCCGACGTCCTGAAGTACGCCATCGGGTACGCGGAGGACGGACACGCGCCCGTGGAGCGCCTCGGCGAGACCGTGGAGTCGGTGCGCGAGCTGTTCGAGACGGAGTGGACCTCCTCGGCCGAGGTGTATCTGCCGGGCGGCAGGTCACCGCGCCCCGGCGAGCTGTTCCGCAATCCCGCCCTCGCCGCGGCCTGGCGACGGCTGATCGCCGAGGTCTCCGGGGAGACCGATCGCGTGGCGCAGATCGAGGCCGCGCGCGGGGTCTGGCGTTCCGGCTTCATCGCCGAGGCCCTGGTGCGCCAGGCGCGGCGGCCCACCATGGACACCAGCGGCGAGCGCCACTCCGGCACCCTGACGGCCGCCGACCTGGCCTCCTGGTCCGCGGCCTACGAGGCCCCGGCGACGTACGACTGGCGCGGCTGGACCCTGTGCAAGGCGGGCCCCTGGAGCCAGGGCCCGGTCCTCCTGCAGCAGCTGGCCCTGCTGCCGCCCGAGCTGCCGCGCTACGGCTCCGCCGATTACGTCCACCTTCTGGTCGAGGGCTGCAAACTCGCCATGGCCGACCGGGAGGCCTGGTACGGGGACGCGGCCGAGGTGCCGCTCGACGAGCTGCTGTCGCAGACGTACAACACCGACCGGCGCGCCCTCGTCGGCGACAAGGCGTCGTACGAGCTGCGACCGGGCAGCCCGGGAGGGCGCACACCCCGGATGAGCGGGCACGCGTGCGTGGTGGCCGCCGGGGAATCGGGCTTCGACGCGCTGGGGGTACCGGGCGCGGGCGAACCCACCGTGGCCCGCACGGGCGCGGGACTCGAAGTGGCGAGGGACGGCGGCACCCGGGGCGACACCTGCCACCTCGACGTCGTCGACCGCTGGGGCAACATGGTCGCCGCCACGCCCAGCGGTGGCTGGCTGCAGTCCAACCCGGTCGTGCCGGAACTGGGCTTCCCGCTCGGCACCCGGCTCCAGATGGCCTGGCTGGAGGAGGGACTGCCGAACTCCCTCACGCCGGGTCGCCGCCCGCGCACCACGCTGACCCCCTCGCTCGCGCTGCGCGACGGTGTGCCGGTCATGGCGTTCGGCACCCCGGGCGGCGATCAGCAGGACCAGTGGCAGACGCACTTCTTCCTGTCGGTGGCGCTGCGTTCCGAGGTGCGCGGCGGCCTCGATCTCCAGGGCGCCATCGACGCCCCGAACTGGCACAACGACAGCTTCCCCGGCTCCTTCTACCCGCGCGGCATGCGGCCCGGCAGCCTCACCGTCGAGTCCCGCATGGACGAGGCGGTCGTCGAGGAGCTGCGCCGCCGCGGCCACGACGTCCTTCTCGCCGAGGCCTGGTCCGAGGGACGGCTGTGCGCGGTCGCACGGGACCCGGAGACGGGTGTGCTGTCGGCGGCGGCGAATCCGCGGGGGATGCAGGGGTACGCGGTCGGACGCTGACTCTTGAACCTCAGGTAGTCGCTGACCCCTCAACCCTGGGTATTCATGGTGATTCCACCCGGAGTACACCGGCGGGGTGGGGATTGTCAGTGGCCCGTGCTGTCATGGAGCCGTGATCGTAGACATCGAAACCATCGACGAGTTTCTCGTACACCGCACGTACCTCGTGGAGGAGGCGGTCCGCGAGGCGGCCGCCGCCGAGATCATGCCGCGCTTCCGGCAGCTCGCCGCGCACGAGATAGACCAGAAGACCGGCCCGCACGACCTGGTGACGGACGCCGACCGCAAGGCCGAGGAGTACCTCACCGAGGCCCTCACCAGGCTGCTCCCCGGCTCGGTCGTGGTCGGTGAGGAGGCGGTGCACGCCGACCCGGCGACGTACGACGCGATCCGCGGCACTGCGCCGGTCTGGATCGTCGACCCCGTCGACGGGACACGGCAGTTCGTGCACGGCGACTCCGGCTTCTGCACACTGGTCGCGCTCGCGCTGGACGGCGTCGTGCACGCGTCGTGGACGTTCGCTCCCGCGCGCGACGAGTTCGCCACCGCGATACGCGGGCGGGGCGCCGTACTCGACGGTGCGCCCCTGCGCTCCGGCTCGCCCGTGCCCGGCCGCGACCTCGACATCGCCACGTCCCACCCGGACTACACCACGGACGAGCAGAAGCGCGCGCTCCTCGGCCTGCGCGTCGACGGCGTCGTCCCACGCCCGTGCGGCTCGGCCGGCCTGGAGTATCTGGCCATCGCCCGCGGCGAGTTGGACGCCACGGCCTTCTCCTGGGAGGCCGCCTGGGACCACGCCGCGGGGCTGCTGCTGGTCGAGGAGGCGGGCGGCGCCCATCTGACCCTCACGGGCGAGCCCTTCCGCATCACCGGGGGCAACGCACTGCCGTTCACGGCGGCCAGGGACGAGGCCACGGCCCGCCGGGTGGTGGCGCTGCTGACCGCCGGAGCCTGACCAGGACACTCCGCGCGCGTTCCACGGCTTGCGGTCCCCAACCGCCTGCGCCGCCAAGGCTGTCAGTCCTCCGGCATATCCTGATCTCAGTGGCCGTCGGCTGACAAAGGAGTCCGAAGGTGCCGTCGATGCTCGATGTGGTCGTGGTGGGTGCGGGGCCGAACGGACTGACGGCTGCCGTGGAGCTGGCCCGCCGGGGCTTCTCCGTGTCCGTGTTCGAGGCGCGGGACACCGTGGGCGGGGGAGCGCGTACCGAAGAGCTGACGCTGCCCGGCTTCCGGCACGACCCGTGCGCGGCGGCGCATCCGCTGGGTATCAACTCGCCGGCGTTCCAGGCGATGCCCCTGGAGCGGTACGGACTGGAGTGGCTGCACGCCGGGCTGCCCATGGCGCACCCGTTCACCGACGGCACGGCGGCGGTCCTTTCCCGGTCCGTGGCCGAGACGGCCGCCTCGTTCGGGCCGCGCGACGCCGGTGCGTACCGCAGGCTGGTCGCGCCCTTCCTCCCCAGGTGGGACACCCTGGTCCGCGACTTCATGGCGCTGCCCCTGACCGCGCTGCCCCGCGACCCCGTCACCCTGGCCCGCTTCGGCCTCGTCGGGCTGCCGCCCGCGACATGGCTGATGCGCCGCTTCCGCGACGAGCGGGCCAAGGCATTGTTCAGCGGGCTCGTCGCGCACGTCATCGCCCCGCTCGACGGCATCGCCACCGGCGCGGTCGGCCTGGTCTTCGCGCTGGCCGCGCACACCCGCGGCTGGCCCGTCGCGCGCGGCGGCTCCCAGTCCATCTCCGACGCGCTCACCGCGTATCTCAAGGACCTCGGCGGCACCGTCCACACCGACTACGAGGTCAAGCGCCTGGACGACCTGCCGCCCGCGCGCGCGTACGTCTTCGACACCTCGCCCACCGCGCTGGCCCGGATCGCGGGCTTCGGGCGGTACTACGAGCGTTACCGGTACGGGGCGAGCGCCTTCAAGATCGACTATGCGCTGGACGGCCCCGTGCCCTGGACCGCCCAGGAGGCACGCGCCGCCGGGACCGTACAGGTCGGCGCGAGCAGCGCGGAGATCGGCACCGCGCTGCGGGCGGCCTCGCGCGAGGGCCGGGCGCCCGACGCGCCCTTCCTGATCACCGTGCAGCCCAGCGTCGTGGACCCCTCCCGGGCCCCCGAGGGCAAGCAGGTCTTCTGGGCATACGGACATGTTCCGAACGGCTGGACCGGGGACCTCACGGACGCCATCGAACGCCAGCTGGAGCGTTTCGCACCGGGCTTTCGCGACCGCGTGTTGGCCCGAGCGACGGCGGGCCCGCCCGAACTCGCCGCGCGCAACGCGAACTACGTGGGCGGTGACATCGCCTGCGGCGCCGCCTCCGGGCTCCAGCTCCTGCTGCGGCCCAAGCTGTCCCTGTTCCCGTACAGCACCCCGCATCCGGCCGTCTTCATCTGCTCGTCGGCCACGCCACCGGGCCCCGGCGTCCATGGCATGTCCGGCCACAACGCGGCGAAGGCCGTCTGGAGGAGACTGAGGCAGTCATGACCACGATCACGCTGGTCCAGGGCGACATCACCCGGCAGACCGCCGACGCCATCGTCAACGCCGCGAACTCCTCGCTGCTCGGCGGCGGAGGCGTGGACGGAGCCATCCACCGCCGGGGCGGCCCCGCCATCCTCGCCGAGTGCCGCAAGCTCCGCGCCTCCCATTACGGCAAGGGCCTGGCCACCGGGCAGGCGGTCGCCACCACCGCCGGTGAGCTGGACGCGCGCTGGGTGATCCACACCGTCGGCCCGGTCTTCAGCAGCGAGGACGACCGCTCCTCGCTCCTCGCCTCCTGCTACCGGGAGTCCCTGCGGGTCGCCGACGAGTTGGGGGCCCGTACGGTCGCATTCCCTGCCGTCTCCGCCGGCATCTACGGCTGGCCGATGGAGGACGCCGCTCGTATTGCGGTGGAGACGGTACGGGCCGCGGAGACGGCGGTCGAGGAGGTCAGGTTCGTCCTCTTCGACGACCGGGCGTACGCGGCGTTCGCCGGGCAGCTCCGCTGACGGAACCACGGGTGGATTACCTGTCCCGCCTGAGCCCCCGATGCAGCGGTCATCGGCGACGGTCCTGCTTGACGCGGGCGCGAACGGCGGCGCAGGAGCGGACTCAGGGTTCGATGACGAGGCGTTCGACCAGGTCGCCGCGGAGCGTGAACCGGTAGCGCAGATCGATGGTGCCGCCGGGGAAGTCGCCTTCGAGGTGGTGCGTGGCGATGTAGTGGGTCGCGTCGATCTGCTCGGCTCCGGTGAGGTCGATGGTGTACGTGAATTCGGTCGCGGCCCGGTCCAGCCACTCCTCGATCGCGTCGGTGCCCTGGTGGGTTGTGGCGTCGTCGGTCACGGTGGCGTCGCCGGTGAACGCGGTGAGGGCGGTAGCGGTGTCGTGGGCGCGGTGCGCCTTGAGATAGCGGGCGATCACCTCGGGCAGGGCGTCCGGGGCGATGGCCTGGGGTTGGTTGTCGTGCATGACGGTCCTCGCGGTGGGTTGAGACGCTGGGGGGCGGGTTCAGACGGTGGGGGTGGTGCCGCCGTCGATGACGTGCTCGGCGCCGACGATGGCGGAAGCGCGGTCGGATACGAGGAAGGCGACGAGCTCGGCCACTTCCTCGGGCCGGTTGGGGCGGCCGAGGGGGATGCCGCCCAGTGAATCCATGAGCTGGGTCAGCGCCGCGTCCTGGGTGATGCCGGCGTCGTGGGCGATCCTGGCGACCAGACGGTCGGCGGCGGTGGTCTGGACGAAACCCGGGGAGACGGTGTTGACGCGGACGCCGTGCGGGGCGACCTCGTTGGCCAGGCCCTTGCTGTAGGTGGTCAGGGCGGCCTTGGCGGCGGCGTAGGCCAGGGTTCCGTTCCACAGCGGCATCCGGCGCTGGATCGAGGTGACGTGCACGATGGCCCCTCGGCCGGCCGCGATCATGCCCGGCAGCAGGCCCCGGTCCAAGCGGACGGCGGCCAGCAGGTTGATGTTCAGCTCTCTGGCCCAGTCGTCCTCGCCGAGCGCCGCGAATCCTCCGGCCGGCGCCTCGGAGCCGCCGAGGGTGTTGACCAGAATGTCCACGCCGCCCAGCCGGGCCTCCACCTCGGCGACCACCTGCGCGGCACCGTCGGCGGTGGACAGGTCGGCGGCGACGAACGACTTCTCCTCGGCATCGTCCGGTCGGCTGCGGGCGGTGACGAGCACGGTCGCACCGGCCTGGGCGAGGCGTCGGGCGATCGCCGCTCCGCTGCCCTTGGTGCCGCCGGTGACCAGGGCGCGGCGGCCCTCCAGGGAATCGCTGGGGAATGTGGTCACGGGGTGCTCCGTTCCCGGGCGCGGGCATGCTGCGCAGCACCCCGTCCGTTACTGCTAAAATAGAAGCTACTCACTTCGACTTTAGCAGTAACTGAGGGGATGGTCGCCGTGCCGAGCCGGATCAGGCTGGAGGACCGGGAGTGCCCGCTGTCCACGACGGTGGAACACGTCGGTGAGTGGTGGACGCTGCTGATCCTCCACGACGCTTTCGACGGCTACACCCGCTTCGACCAGTTCCAGGAGAACCTGGGCATCTCCTCCAGCATGCTCACCAGCCGGCTGAAGAGCCTCGTCACGGACGGGCTGCTGGAGCGCCGGCCCTATCAGGCCAATCCCGTGCGCCACGAGTACGTGCTGACAGAGCTGGGGCGCTCCCTGCGCCCGGTGATCGTCGCCCTGGCCGCATGGGGCAACTCCCACCTCGGGGCACAGGAGCGCAGCATGATCCTCGTCGACGCGGACAGCGGCGAGGAGGTCGAGCCCGTCGTCGTCGACGCCAGGACCGGCCGCCGCCTGGACGACAGCGACACCTTCGTCTTCACGGCGGGCCCGGCGGCCAGCCGCGCCATGCGTGACCGTTATGCGACCCGGCCGGCGGTCTCGACGGAAGGCGCGTAAGACGCTCCGCCGCGCAGGGAGAATCAGTCGAGCCGGGAGACCTGGTAGTGGCTGATGTACCAGCCCTCCTCCGTGCGCTTCAGCAGTACGCCGAGGTTGACGCCGAGGGTGGGCCGGTCGGTGAACGAGAAGTCGACGCCCAGGTAACCCAGTACGAGGTCGTCGGCCGGGCGGCGGGTTTCGAGAATCCGATACGCGGCCGTCATCCCGATGGGCTGGGAGTCGTAGTAGGCGGCGATGCCCGGCCTTCCGACGCTGTAGGGGTGCAGTCCCTGGAAGATCGCGTCTTCGGTGAAGTGGGAGGCGACCTGCTGCGGTTCGTGCCGGTCGACGGCGGCCTTCCACTGGTCGAGGACGCCGCGCAGGACCGCTTCAGCGCCTGTGTCTGTCGTGCTGTTCATCGGAGTTCTCCTGTCGGTGGAATCGTGAGCGGTGTCCTGCCGGTGGAATCACCGGCGGTGTCCTGCCGGTGCAATCGCGAGCGGTGTCCTGCCGGTCAGTGGCCGGCGCTCATGCCGCCGTCGACATGGAGGATCTCGCCGGTGACGAACGGCGCGTTCTCCAGGTAGATCACCGCGTCGACGATGTCGCTCTGCTCGCCCATCCGGCCGACCGGATGCAGGGCGGCGAGGGCCTCATGGGTCTCCTCGGGGTGCATGGGGGTCTTGATGGTGCCCGGTGAGACGGCGTTGGTGCGGATGCCACGCGTGGCGTACTCGATGGCGAGGGACTTGGTGGCCGACTGCAGGCCGCCCTTGGTCAACGAGGCAAGCACGGACGGAACGTTGGAGTTGGCGTTGTCGACCAGGCTGGTGGTGATGTTGACGATGTGGCCGCCGCCCTGGGCGAGCATGTGCTCGATGGCCAGCTGGGAGATGCGGAAGAAGCCCGCGAGGTTGATGCCGGTCACGGCGGCGTAGTCGTCCTGGGTGTACTCGGTGAAGGGCTTGGCCACGAAGACGCCCGCGTTGTTGACCAGGGTGTCGACACGGCCGAATCGCTCGACGCCGGCCGCGATGACGCGTTCGGCGGTGGCGGGGTCGGCGATGTCGCCCTGGACGGTCAGGATGCCCGCGTCGTGGGAGGGGGCGATCGTGCGCGAGGTGGCGACGACGGCGTAGCCGAGCTTGCGGTAGGCGTCGACGAGGCCGGCGCCGATTCCCTGCGAGGCGCCGGTGATGACTGCGACCTTCTGGTCCTGAGAGCTCATGATGATCTTCTCCGAGATGAGGTGGGGGCTTCTCGACCGATCCCCGACTACTAGCCGACCGGTCAACTAAGTGGAACGTAGGCGTCTCGGAGAGAAGAAGTCAAAGGTCAACAGGGTCCGCGCCAGGACCGGCTTCCTCCCTGCTGGTAGGCGCAGACTTCCAGCCCAGGTCAGCGGGATCGTGCCGGACTGGGGTCGTGCGGCACGATCCCGCTGACCCGAGGAACGGCGGAGTTGCCCTAGCGCTGGTGCGGATCGCCGTCGGGCAGCCAGGCGCCCGCGTCGTGGATGCGGAGGTCGCCCACGCCGTCGCCGAGGGCGTCGATGACGGCGAGGACCGCAGGACGGTCCTCGCCTGCGCGCCAGACCAGGGACCACGTCCAGTAGATCTCCGGTGCGACGACCGGGCGTTGGACGAGGTCGGGCGGCAGGGGAGTGGTCTGGCCCTTGGGGGAGTTGACGACCGGGCGGCCGCTCCGGCGGACGTGGTCGAAGAACGCGGGTCCGGTGATGCCGCCGTCGGAAATGCTTACCGCGCGCGCCCCGGTGTCCTTGGCGAGTTGTTCGGCGTAGACGTTCCAGGACGACCAGGAGGTGGTGTCGTCGTCGATGAGGACGATCGTGTCCCGGGCGGATACCTCGCTCGTGTCGTCGCCGGTGGCAACGGCGTAGAGCCGGTCGGCGCCGATGAGCCGGGCGCGCAGACCGCGTTGTTCCAGGTCCTCGGTCCGCACCCAGCACACCGCGAGGTCCAGGCTGCCGTCGGCGACCCGGGCGGCCTGGGTGTGCGAGGGCGCGATCCACGCGTCGATGTGGAGTTGGGCCACCGCGGCGGTGCGGGCGGTCAGGTCCGGCGGAAGCCAGTTGACGTAGCCGAGCCGTACCGGTTCCGATCCGGACAGCCGACCGGCGCGCCGCTGGAGGTCATCGGCCCGCTCCAGCAGGGCGCGGGTGTGCGGGAGCAGGGCCGAACCCGCCGGGGTGAGGGACACCGAGCGCCGGTCGCGATCGAACAGCCGCACGCCCAAGTCACGTTCGAGCGCCTTGATCTGCTGTGACAGAGAGGGGCCCGCGATCAGCAGGCGCTCGGCGGCCCGGCCGAAGTTCAGCTCCTCGGCGACGGCGACGAAGTACCGCAGTTGGCGCAGCTCCACGCTCGTCATGCTACGTCGGTGCGAGGTCCCGCCTCCCAGCAGGGAGGAAGCCGGTCGTGGCATCGCCCCGGGAGGCGGGCGGACGATGAGGTCATGGAAGCACGACGGCGGATGACCGCAGAGGCCCTCGCCGACACCCGGCGGGAGGACGGTCAGGATGCGGCCGGTTGCCGGTTGCCGGTTGCCGGTTGCCGGTCGCCGGGCCGACAGGGCCGATGGGGCTCGGCGGCCCGCCAAGGTCGTCCGCGACGGTCTTCCGCCACGGTCGTCCGACCCTTCGACGCCTCCGGCGGACGGGTTGAGCTTGCCGACTCCTGATACGTCGTCCACCGTCGGACCTGACCGCGGCGGTCGACCACCCCCCTGAAAAACAACAGGCCACCATCAGCACCCGCGGCGTTCCGGTCCTCGCCGGACGCCCCACCGAGCGGAGCAGGACCATGCGAGACTTCCTGGTCGAGATCACGACCACGGTCCCCGAGGGCACCAGCCAGGACGAGGTCGACCGGCGGCGCGCCGCCGAGGCCGTCCGCGCCCGGGAACTGGCCGGCACCGGCAACCTGGCACGGCTGTGGCGCCCGGTCGGCGAGCTGCGCAGCATCGGCATCTGGCGGGCCGCCGACGAGCAAGAGCTCCACGAGAAGGTGCTCGGCACGCTCCCCCTGCGCCCGTGGATGACTCTCACCGTCACCGCGCTCGAGTCCCACCCCAACGACCCGGGCCGGACCGACGCCACGCCGTGACGGCACACCCCTGCTCGCACTCACCCCCGTTCGCACTCACCGCCGCCATGCCCCGGCCGCGGCGGTGAGCCGTGCCCGCCCCGGAAACCCGCACGACCTCACAAGGACTTCGTGATGCACGGTCTCGCAAGGACTCCGTCATGAGCGTACGACCCCTGCGCGACGCCCCGGCCCGAGGAGGCGGCACACTCCACTCGCCCTGGGGCCACGTCGCCCGAGCCGCCGCGGCACTCGCCGCGGGCATGGGGGTCGGCCGGTTCGTCTACACCCCGATCCTCCCCCTGATGCACGCTCAGGCGGGGCTGTCCGCAGGGGCCGGCGCGAACCTGGCCACCGCCAACTACGTCGGCTACCTCGGCGGCGCGCTCGCCGGCATCCTGGCTCCCGCGCTGGTCCGCTCGCCCGCCCTCCTCCGCACCTCCCTGATCGTGCTGACCGGCAGCCTGGCCGCCATGCCCGCCACACACATCACCGGTGTGTGGATCGCGCTGCGGCTGCTGGCCGGAGTGACGAGTGCCCTGATCTTCGTCATCGCGGTCAACTCCTTCCTCAGCCACCTGCGGGAGTACCCGCCTCACCTGCCCGGCTGGGCTTTCGGCGGCGTCGGTGCCGGCATCGCGCTGTCCGGTCTGCTCGTCCTCGTTCTGGGCTCCGTCGCCGACTGGCGGGCCGCCTGGTGGGCCTCGGCCGCACTCGCCGCGGTCCTCGCCGTCGCCTCGTGGAACCTCCGCCCCGAAGCCTCTCCCGCGGCAACCGCGGCAACCGCGGCAACCGCGGCAACCGCGGCAACCGCGACGGCCGCGGCAACCGCGGACTCCGGCACGGCGGCGGTCGGCACGGCCGAGGTCGGCACCGCGGCGGTCGGCAGGCCGAAGACGCCTACGCACCGCTGGTTCACCGCCTTGTTCGCCTCCTACACCCTGGAAGGCATCGGCTACATCGTCGCGGGCACCTTCCTGGTCGCCGCGATCGAGCAGAGCTCCCCGGGCCGGCTCGGCAGTGGCGCCTGGGTGCTGGTCGGTCTGGCGGCTGTGCCGTCCTCGGCGCTGTGGGCCTGGCTCGGGCGCCGTTGGTCCCGCCCCGACCTGCTGGTCGCGGCGCTGGTCGTCCAGGCGGTCGGCATCGCCCTGCCCGCCCTGATCGGTGGAGTGACGGCCGCCCTGGTCTCCGCTGTCCTGTTCGGCGCGACCTTCATCGGCGTCAGCACCCTCGCCCTCGCCACAGGGGTCCACCTCCAGTTCCCCCGCTCCGTCGCGCTCCTGACCGCCGGATACTCCGTCGGCCAGATCCTCGGCCCCCTGGTCGTTGCGCCACTGCTTCACCACGGCTACCACCAGGCCCTGATCCTGGCCGCCGTCGTGGTCCTCGCGGCCGCCGCGGCCGCCGCCGTGCTGCGCATCGGCTTCCCGCATCACATGGTGGTGGTGCGACATGCCGTCCCGGCACCGGTACGACAGTCCGCACCGGCCGAAACCGTCGCCGTACGACAGTCCACACCGGCGGAAACGGCCCCGGACCCGGGCAGGCGAGGTGTCTGATGGAGCCGAACTCTGACATGGAGCCCCTCGTGACCACACCGCAGGACTTGTTGATCACCACCATGGACGTCGAGTCCAGCCGTCCCGTCGAGCAGGGCGACCTGTCGCTGGCTCTCGCGGGAGCCGAGCTGGTCGACCTCATCGAGGCCCAGGCCCTCACCCTGGACAGCGACCGCATCGTGCCCGGCGCACAGTGGACCTTGGACGACCGCCTGTTGGACGAGGCTGCCTCGTCGCTCACACGGCAGCCGCCGTACGAGTCCGTCGAGGACTGGCTGTGGCGCCGGGGCCGTGGCCTGTCCACGGCCTACCTCGCGGTCCTGGAGGCGGAAGCGCAGGTCACCAGGCGACGCCACCGCTGGATTCCCCTCCGGACCGGCCAGGCGGAATTGGCCGACTCCCCGGCCCGTCGCCGGGCGGCCGACCGTTGGACGTCGGGTGAGCCCGCCCTCGTCGGCCTCGCGGCCGCCGTGGGCATCCACCACGGGCCGGCCGAGCAGGCCGAGAGCCTCGCCGACGACGCGGTCGTGACCGTGCTGGCCGCTGTCCATGACGCGGTGACGGAACTGGAGGCCGTACGGCAACGGCGCCGCATCGAAGAGGCGGCCTTCGACAACATCTGGCGAGGCCAGTGACGAAGACACGGGCGGACCGTGAGCCGAGTCCCCAACGCCGAACACCTCTTTCGGCCCACTGAAGCAGATCAATGCGGGGGCCCTGAACATGGGATACGCCGAGGCCGGCCCCGCTCACGGTCCCGCAGTCGTCCTTCTGCACGGCTGGCCCTACGACATTCACAGCTATGTCGACGTGGCGCCTTTGCTAGCGGCGGCGGGCTACCGGGTGATCGTCCCGTACCTGCGCGGTCATGGCACCTTCACGGGTGCATACGATCACCGGACGCTGAAGGGCATCGGCCACAACGTGCCGCAGGAAGCCCCCGAAGCCTTCGCCGAAGCCGTCGTCGATGTAGACGAATTCTGATCGGCATTCAGACGCCGACCGCGGTCTCCCGTGGTGCGCGGGCACCCAGCAGGGCAAGGCAGTTCGCCCACAGGGGGCCGAGCCGGTGGGTGTTGTTGTAGAGCTTGGCGAACAACACCTGACCCTCCAGCTGGGCGACCACCGCCCGTGCGGCTTCCCGGGTGTCGGTCACGGTGACTTCCTCGCGCGCAAGAGCCTCGGTGATGACCGATTCGACCATCTCGACCTGCGCGTCGAAGATTTCCTGCAGCCGGGTGCGGATGGCCTCGGTGTGGTTGCTCAGCTCCAGGGTGAGGTTCCCGAACATGCAGCCCGCGACGGTGCCGCAGCTCTGCTGGCCGGCGCGCTGGCCGGCCTCCGTCTCCTCGAACAGCCGTCGCAGCCGTCGCAGTGGCTCCTCGGCGCTGTTCAGAACGCGTGTCCAGGCGCGCTTCTGGCCGGCCCATTGCTCGTCGATCACGGCCAGGGCGAGAGCTTCCTTGGTTTCGAAGAAGTAGTAGAAGCTGCCTTTGGGTACGCCGGCCGTCTTGCAGATCTCGGCCACGCCCAAGGCCGAGTAACCGCGCAGCTCGATGAGCGATTGCGCGGCGCTGAGGATCTTCTCCCTGGCATCGCTGGTCCGTCCCATGCAATGAGTGTACGACCGGTCGTCTATCGCCCGATCGGTCGTCCATTACCCACCGGAGGCTGACGCCCGCGCTCAGGATGTGTTCAGGGAGCGGCTGCCACATTGATCACATTCCGCTCACCATGGCGCGACGCCGAGTTATCAGACACGCGCTCTGCCCCTGCCCCGGCCCCTGCCCCGGCTCGGGGAGGGCGTCGCCGTACCCCCTGGAGAAATCAAAAGTGAACAAGTCGGAACTCGTCACCGATCCGGATGTCGCCGATCCCGGCACGTACGTGATGAAGAAACTGCCGGAGGTGACCCTGGCCTTCTGGGTCATGAAGATCGCCGCGACGACGCTCGGCGAGACGGCGGGCGACCTCTTCGCGCAGACCCTCGAGCTCGGTTACTTCCTCACCACGATCGTCCTGTTCCTGATCTTCGTGATCACGCTGGTGGTCCAGCTCAGGTCGCGGCGGTACAACCCCTTCTTCTACTGGACCGTCATCCTGTCCACCAGCATGGCGGGCACGACGATGTCCGACTTCATGAACCGTGGCGCCAGCGCCAAGTACCTCTCGGACGGGGCCACTTCGCTGGGCTGGGGGCCGCAGGGCCTGGGCCTGGGCTACCCCACGGGCGCCGCGATCCTGATCTCACTGCTGGTCGCCATCTTCGCCGTGTGGAAGTTCACCGGGCTGACCTTCGTCATCCGCGACATCGTGACCTTCCGGGGAGAGGCCCTTTTCTGGTCCGCGATCCTCGTGTCGAACACGCTCGGCACCTCCATGGGTGACTTCCTCTCGGACAGCTCCGGACTCGGCTACGCGGGTGGCGCACTGCTCGTCTCCGGGCTGCTCGCGGGACTGCTCGCGCTGACGCTCGTACCTGCCGTGCCGAACGTCCTGCTGTTCTGGATCGCCTTTGTGCTCACCCGCCCTCTCGGGGCCACGGCGGGCGACTTCCTCACCAAGCCGGTCGCCAAGGGCGGCCTCGACCTCGGCACGGTGGGCTCCTCGGCCGTGCTCCTCGCGCTCCTCGTCGGCCTCATGGGGTACGCCCAGGTGCGGCAGCGCTCATAAAGGCCCGAGCCGTAGGTGGCCTACCAGCCCGGCAGGGTCTCCGCCAGCAGCCGCAGCAGATCGCCCGTGGCGTCGACCGCGCCGAGCGCGGGCAGGGCGCCGAGGGCGAGGACGGCCGCCCCGATGGGCCAGAGATCGGGAGGCGGGGCCGTCTGCAGGGCCGCGATCCGGCGGGTGACGGCGTGTTCGGAGAAGTGCAGGGCGCATCCCGGGCGGGCGCGCTGGGAGACGAGGGCGGCGCGGGCGAGGGCGCGTGCGGTGGTGTGGCGGTCGCCGACGGTCCCGGCGGCCTCTTCGTTGGCCCAGCGTTCCAGCAGGAACGTGACGGTGGTGCGCACCGGAGCGAGCAGCGGATTGGCCGCGGCGGCCAGGGCGGTGGCGGTCGACAACGCCGAGTGCCGGTGGGCGAGATGGGCGCGCTCATGGGCCAGCAGGACCCGCCGCTCCGCGGGATCCAGTGCGCCGAGCATCGCGGCCGTGACCAGGATGCGGCCCGGCGTTCCGGGGATGGCGAAGGCGTGTGGGGTCGACGACGCGGCGACGATGAGTTCGCTGTCGGGCGGGTGTCCCTCGCACAGGCGGCGCAGGACCCGGCGGGTCGCGGAGTGGGCTCGTACGACGTGGAACAGCCGGAAGGTGATCACGCCGAGGGCGGCGACCGTCACGACGGCGATGGTCTCGGGAACGGGATCGGGCAGTGCACGGCCGTCCTCACTGGCCTCCGCGGCGACCGACGGGGCCCTGTCGATCAGCGTGGCGCCGAGCAGCAGCAGCGCCCAGGTGGAGGCGGCCGCGGTCAGGACCGCGGCGGTGGTGAGGACGCGGGCCGCGAGGGCCGGCGACACCCGTCGGCCCACCTGCGGGGCGATCGCGGGGAGCAGCAGCGACAGGACGATCGGAATGTAGACGTCGATCCTCATAGCCCGATCCCGCCCAGTGGCCCGCTCCCGTCGAGTGGCCCGCTCCCGCCGAGGAGGTCCCGCAGGGCCTCTTCCTCCTGGGGGCTCAGTCGGGTGACGAACTGCTGGAGGGCCGCGATCGGGTCGGGTCCGCGGTCGAGCGCCTCGTGCATGGCCTCGGCGGTCAGCTCCGCCGCGTTCTTCGCGGGCCGGTACGCACCGCGCCGCCCGTCCACATCACGGAGCACCAGACCCTTGTCGTACAGGCGCTTGAGGATGGTGTGCACGGTGTTGTAGGCGAGGCCGCCGCCGATCTCGGCCTGGATCTCGGCGGGCGTCAGGGCGTCGTCGGTGGCCCAGAGGGCGGCGAGGACTTCGCTCTCCAACTCGCCCGCACTGCGCCGTTCCGCTTTCCCGTGGGGGCCTGTGCCAGCCATGTTCGCCACCTTACAGCGCGTAGGGGACGCCTACGACGGCGCCGGCCTCCGGATGCCCGCTCCGGACTGCACCCCCGGTCGGTGCGCGGTAATTTGTCCATGTTTTTTCTAACTCCCGCCTTCACCCTACGTCTTGTAGGGTGAAGAAACCCTACAGCTTGTAGGGCTGAAGGGTGGACGATGGCCAAGACCTTGAACATCCCGCTCGTCGGCGCCGAGCGCCACGGCCCGCCCTCGGCTGCCCGTGCGTCAAGACGGCCCGGCGGCGAGTACTGGCTCGCACTCGTGGCGGGTGCCTTCACGCTGGCCCAACTGCTCCTCGTACGCCCCGGGATGGGCCTCGGCTGGGACGAGACGGTGTACGTCAGCCAGGTCACCCCGCACGTCCCCGCGGCGTTCTTCAGCGCGCCGCGCGCCCGCGGTGTCCCGCTGCTCGTGGCGCCGATCGCCTCCTGGTCGTCGTCCACGACGCTGCTGCGGGTCTATCTGGCCCTGCTGTCCGGACTCGGCCTGTTCCTGGCGCTGCGCGTCTGGCGGGCGCTGTTCCCGACGCGGGTACTGGCGGCGGCGGGCGCCCTGTTCGCCACGCTGTGGGTGACCTTGTTCTACGGCCCGCAGGCCATGCCCAACTACTGGGTCGCGATCGGCGCCCTGGCGTGCGTCGGCTGCTTCCTGCGCGCCCAGGCCGACCGCCTCGACCGGGCGGCACTGTGGGGAGTGGGCCTGAGCGCCGCGCTGATGGCGTGGATGCGGCCCACCGACGCGATCTGGACGACCCTGCCGCTGCTCTTCCTCGTCGTGTGCGTCCGCCGGTGGCGGCGTACCCGGCTGCTGGTCGCGCTCTTCGCGGGTCTGGTGGCCGGGGTGGGCGAGTGGGTCGTCGAGGCGTACGTCAGCTACGGCGGCCTGGGCCGGCGGCTCTCCGACGGCTCCCGCATCCAGGGCGGCCTGGGCTGGAACTTCGCCGTCGGCGACCAGATGCGCAGTCTGGGCGGACGCGCCCTGTGCCGCCCGTGCACCGGTGCCATGCCGAACCCGGTGGTGATGGTGTGGTGGTTCGCCCTGCCGCTGCTCGCGGTCCTCGGACTCGTGGTCGCCGTCATGGCCCGGCGCACGACGAGCACGCTGCTGCTCCTGGCCTGCGCCACGACCGCGGGCGTCCCCTACCTGTTCATGATCGGATACGCCGCCCCGCGCTTCCTCCTGCCTGTCTACGCCCTCCTCGCGATCCCGGTCGCCGACGCCCTCGTCCACCTGGTCACCGCCCCGAGCCGGGCCTGGCGCCCGGTGGCCGTGACCCTGGTGGCGCTCGGCCTCGCCGGGCATCTGGCGGTGCAGTACGCGGTGCTGGAGAACACCGTGCACCGCACGACCGTCTCCCACCAGGACTGGGCACGCACGGCGACGGAGCTGCACCGGCTCGGCGTACGGGCGCCCTGTCTGCTGACCGGGTACCAGGCCCCTCCGATCGCCTTCTACACCGGCTGTTCCTCCGTCGCGACCGGCGGTCACAACGCCAACACCACCGAGGCGGACATCGTGCGGGCCGGACAGCGCGAGCCGGTCGCCGTGGTCACCACCTCGGGAGGACGTCCGCCCGCATACGCCAGGACCTGGGAACCGCACCGCATCGGCAGCCTGCGCGTCTACGTCGCGCCCGCCGCACAGGCCGGCCGAGCGGCATGACCCTCCCGCCCGGCGTTCCCACGAACACCGTCGGCAGACGGGTCACCTGGCATGCCGCGATCACGCTCGGCGTGGTGGTGTGCGCGGTGTATCTCGCCCGTCGCCACTGGCCGGTGATCGAGACCGGAGCCGTCCGGCTCGCCGTCGCCGACCGCGGGTGGCTGCTGGTGGCGACCGCCGCGACGGTGGCGACCTGGGTGTGCTCGGCCCTCGCCCAGCAGGGCGCGGTGACCCGGCCGCTGCCCGCCGGGCGGCTGGTGGCGGTGCAGTTCGCGGCCTCCGCCGCCAACCACGTCCTGCCCGCCGGACTCGGGGCGGGCGCCGTCAACCTGCGCTTCCTGACCCGGTGCGGGCTGCCGGTCGCCCGGTCGGCGACCGCGCTCGCGGTCAAGGCCACCGCGGGGACCGTGGTGCGGGGCTGTCTGATCGCCGTGCTCGCGCTGGTCTGTCCCGGCGCGCTCCGCTTCCCGCACGTCTCCGCGACGGCATGGGCGGTGACGGTCGCGGTGCTCGCCACCGCCGTGGTCCTCCTGTCGGGGCCGCTGCGGCGCGCGCTCGGGGCCGTGCTGGCGGACATCCGCGCCGTGCACGAGCTCCCCGCGCGGGCGGCCGCGTTGTGGGGCGGCTCGCTGGCCTTCGCCTCGCTGCACGCCGCCGTGCTCATCGCCGTCACCCAGGCCATCGAGCTGCCGCTGCCCCCGGCCCCGGTGGCCCTCGCGTACCTCGCCGCGAGCAGCGCCGCCGTCCTGCTGCCGACCCCCGGCGGCCTCGGTTCCCTGGACGCCGCCCTCGCCCTCGCCCTGACCCTTGCCGGAGCGCCGGGCAGCGCGGCGGCGTCGGCGGTGCTCGGTTACCGGCTGCTGACCGTGTGGCTGCCGCTGCTTCCGGGCCTGTTGGCGCTGGGGGTGCTGGCGCGCCGCCGGGTGCTGTGAACGCCGGCGGGTTCAAGCGGGTTGGAACCGCTGCCGGTTTCAGGCGGGTTGGAACCGCCGCCGGGCTCAGGCGGGTTCGAACCACCGCCGGGCTCAAACGGGTTCGAGACGGTAGCCGTGCCCTCGCAGGGTGGTGATCCGCGGCACTCGGTACGACTGCGACTCCGCGTCGGTGAGCCGGCGGCGCAGCCCGGCCATGGTGACGTCGAGTGTCTTCGTAGAGCCGAACCAGTTCTCGTCCCACACCTCGGCCATCAGCGTCGCGCGGGACACGGCCTCGCCCGCGTGCCGGGCGAGCACCGCGAGCAGCTCGAACTCCTTGGGCCGCAGCTCGACTTCATGCTCGTGGAGCGTGCACCGGCGCGCGGTGATGTCGACGACGAGGTCGCCGAGCCGGATGGGCTCCTGGGGCGGTACGGCGATGGCCCGGCGCCGCAGATGGGCCCGCAGCCGCGCGAGCAGCACGGTCAGGCTGGACGGCTTGACGAGGGCACCCTGGACACCGAACCGGCCCGCCTCTTCGCCCGCGGGTGCACGGCCGGCGCCGCGGGCGGCACGGGCATCGGCCTGGCCCTCGCCCGGGACCTGGCCGTTTCGCTCGGCGGCAGGCTGTTCCTGGCGAGGAACGATCCGACGACGTTCACCCTGCTCGTGCCGGTCCGCCAGGAGGACGGCGGACCGTAGTCAGGATGAGTAGTCAGGATCAGCAGTCAGGATGTGTTCAGGCTCCGGCTGGCACGGTCGGGCCTCATGACATCTGAGACTTCTGAGACGTCCGCGGCGTACGGCCGCGTCGATGCCGCACCCGGTCGCCGTCTTCGCTGGAACAAGGTTCCCGAAGTCACCGCGTACTTCTGGATCATCAAGGTGCTGTGCACGACGGTCGGCGAGACCGCCGCGGACCTCCTGAACGAGAAGCTGAACATGGGCCTGACCGGTGTGTCGCTGCTGATGAGCGCGCTGCTGGTGGCGGTGCTCGTGGTCCAGTTCCGTACGAAGGCCTACCGGCCCGGCGTCTACTGGCTCGCCGTGGCCCTGATCAGCGTCGTCGGCACGCTGATCAGCGACAACCTCACCGACAACCTGGGCGTGCCGCTGACGACCAGCACCGCCGTGTTCTCCGTCGCCCTCGCCGTCGTCTTCGCTGTCTGGTACAGCCGCGAGAAGACCCTGTCCATCCACAGCATCGACACGGTGTCCCGCGAGGCCTACTACTGGCTGGCGGTGCTGTTCACCTTCGCGCTGGGCACCGCGGCCGGTGACCTGGTCGCCGAGAAGATGGCCCTCGGGTACTGGGTCTCCGCCGTCCTGTTCGCCCTCGCCATCGCCGCGGTCGCCGTCGCGCACTTCGCGCTCGGCCTGAACGCCGTGCTGAGCTTCTGGATCGCGTACATCCTCACCCGGCCGCTCGGTGCCTCGGTGGGCGACTACCTGTCGCAGCCGACCGGCGACGGCGGCCTGGGCTTCGGCACCGTGGTCACCAGCGTGCTGTTCCTGGCGGTGATCCTCGGCCTGGTGGTGTTCCTGTCGGTGACGCGCAAGGACGTCACCGAGTCCGAGCGGCTCACCCCGCAGGGAGGCTGACCACGAACCTCGCCCCGGAGGTGTGCCGCTCGTCATGGTGCACCTCGCCGCCGGCGGAGCGGGCCAGGCGTCGCGCGAGCGGCAGCCCCAGGCCCGCTCCGCCGTGTCCGTCCCCGGGATCGGCGCGGCGGCCGGGCTGGAACAGCTGCGCCGTGAACGACGGCGGTACGCCGGGTCCGTCGTCCGTGACATCGACGTATACGCCGCCGGAGCGCGCCTGGGCCGTGATCTCGACCCGCGTGTGCGCATGCCGCAGCGCGTTGTCGAGCAGGGGGCTGACGATGCGCTCCAGGAGGGCGTCCGGCACCCCGGCCGACAGTCCGGCGTCCCGCCCGGTGACCACGACCTCCACCTTCTCCGTCGTACCGGCGCGGTCCGCGAGCCGTCGGAGCACGGGCAGGACGTCGGCCGTGCCGGGCGCGGTGGACGCGCTGTCGCGGGCGTCGTCGAGGAGGGTGTCGCAGATCGTGCGCATCGACTGGGCGGCGTCGGCGATGGCCGCGTGGGTGGCGCGGGTGTCGGCGGCGGAGCGGGGGCGGGCCTGCCACCAGTCGAGCTCGGCGATGATCCGGGCCAGCGGATTGCGTAGTTCGTGCGACAGCTCCCGGGTGAGCTGCTGCTCATGGCGCAGCAACGCCCGGATTCGGTCCAGGAGCGAGTCCAGCGACCCGCCCAGCTGGGCGAGTTCGGTGGGCCGGGCCACGCTCCCGAAGCGCTCCTCGGACGCAATGGCACTCCACTGAGTGGCGTGGGCGGTCATGGTGCGCACGGGACGCAGCGCGCGCCCCACCGCCAGGCGGGTCAGCGCGTAGGTGCAGGCGAGCATGGCGGTGTCGAGCGCGAGCGACGCGAACAGCAGGGTGTCGGCCGAGCTGCGATAGGGGGAGAGGTCCAGCGCGGTGACGACGCTCGCGGCGTGCCGGCCACCGGGCACCGGCCGCGAGCACAGCCGGGCGGGGCCGTGGCTGTCGGCGGTGACGCACTGCCGTCCGCCCTGCGCGGCGAGCCGGTCGGCGGCGCGGGTCAAGGGGCTGGTGGCGGTGGCGGACGGGGGCTTTTCCAGCAGCCGGTCGTCCGCGTAGATCCACACGTTCGTGTCGAGGAGTTCCTCGCCCGGAGTTTCCAGGACGCGCACCCGGGAGCCGCTGGTGTCGAGGGTCGCGGCGACGGCGGCGGCCCGCGTGCGCAGCTCGTCGTCGGCCTGGTGCTGGAGGTGTCGCTCCACGACCGTGTTGAACGCGACGGTGAGGATCACCATCAGGAGCGTGGCGGTGGTGAGCGCGACCAGGGAGAGCCGGCCGCGCAGGGTGCGGGGCCACCAGCGGGAGAAGAACCCCGTCATGACAGGCGGTGGCCGATACCGCGCGCGGTGGTGACGGTCAGCCGGCTGCCGCTGTCACGGAGCTTGCGGCGCAGCCGGGTCAGATACTGGTCGAGCGTGTTGTCGCTGACCTGCGCGCCCTCGGGCCAGCCCGCCCTGATCAGCTCCCGTCGGCGCACGATGTCCCCGGACGCCGCCATGAGCGCCGCCAGCAGCCGGAACTCCGTGGGCGTCAGGCCGACCTGGGTGCCCCGGACGGTGAGGCTGTGCCCGACCGGGTCGAGGACCAGGTCGCCGGCCGTCGCGGTGGGGACGGAGCCGGTGCGCTTGAGCGCCGCCCGCAACCGCGCGGCCAGCTCCGTCAGATGGAACGGCTTGGGCAGATAGTCGTCACCCCCGGCCGAGAAGCCGGCCAGCCGGTCGGTGAGGCGGTGGTGGGCCGTCAGGAAGATGACGGGCGAGAGGAACCCGTTGGCCCTGATCGCCTGGCACACGTCCCGGCCGTCCGCGTCCGGCAGCCCGACGTCGAGCACGGCCGCGTCGACGTCGTCGCCGGCCAGCCGCAGGGCGGTCGCACCGTCCCGCGCGGGCACGGTGTCGAAGCCCTCGTCACGCAAGCCGCGCAGCAGGACGTCACGCAGTGCGTGATCGTCCTCGACGACCAGGATCCTGTGGCGCATTCCGCTCCCTCACCTGCTCTCGTACGGTGCTGCCCCCGCAGTCTCCGGCGCGACCAGCAGAGGCTTCAGGGGCGAGCCCGTCAGGCGGTGCGCCAGCGCCTCGGGGGCCCGGTGCAGCGTCGCCGTCAGCAGCATCGCGATCAATGTGCCGACCAGGACACCGGCCATCACGTCGTGCGGGTAGTGCACGCCCACCCAGACCCGGGACACGGCCATCGCGCAGGCGGCCACGACCGCGACGGTGCCGAGGCGGCGGGAGACGAAGAGCAGCGCCACGGCCGCCGCGGCGGCGATGACCGCGTGATTGCTGGGGAACGACCAGTCACCCGGCGCCGGACACGCCTCCAGCGTCTTCACATGCAGGCTCTGACAGGGGCGGTCCTCGCGCACCACCGCCTTGAAAACGGAGTTCACCGCGTACGCCACGACCACGATCACGGGCACGGCCAGGGCGATCAGCGCGGCCCGCGCGCTCACGCGCCGCGCCTGCCACCAGCCCAGGACCATGAGCACGGCGAACAGCCCGAGCCCGTACGTCGACCAGGCGGACACCAGGCTGTCCAGCCACGCGGGGGAGTCCTGGGCGAGGTCCACCACATACGTGTAGGCCGAGCCGTCTATCGAGGAGCCGTCGAAGGCGAGGATCATCCCTGGACGCCCTTCTCGGCGGCGGCCGCCCGGCGGGAGCGCAACAGCTCGGCGGCGAGCGGGATCAGGGACACGATGACGATCACCGCGATCATCGGGAGCAGATACCGGTCGACGTTCGGGATGGACGAGCCCAGGGCGTATCCGCCGAGCGTGAGGCCCAGGCTCCAGACGACACCGCCGACGATCTGCCAGACGGTGAAGGTCCGCACGGGCACGTGCAGTGCGCCCGCCATGGGGTTCAGCACCGTACGCACCACGGGCACGAAGCGGGCCAGGACGATCGCCTTCGCGTATCCGTAGCGCTCCAGCAGCTCCTCGGCGCGCTGCGCCCCCGCGTGCAGCCGGGGCGAGGAGCTGCGGGAGAGCAGTGCCCCGCCCGCCTTGCGCCCAATGAGGTAGCCGCACTGCGCACCGGCCAGCGCGCCCACGGCGGCGGCGATCAGCAGGGGGGCCAGCGACAGCTTCAGGCCGCCGTGACCCGAACCGGTGCACAGCAGGCCCGCGGTGAACAGCAGGGAGTCGCCGGGCAGGAAGAACCCGATGAGCAGCCCCGTCTCCGCGAACATCACCACACCCACACCCAGCACACCGAAGGCGGCGAGCAGGGACTGGGCACTCAGAATGTTCACCGCGAGCTGTGACGCTGCAAACAAAGGTGCGGCCATGGTCGCGAGCCCTCTCATACTGGACGGGCGGGTACGGGCGAGAAGTACCCGAGTGACTACAATTCTGTAGACGGTCTACTGAACTGTAGACGATAGCGGGGTGAGGATCGTTCCCATGACCAGCGAGAAGGACGAACGCCGACCGGCCGGCGAGCTCGAGGCCGGTGTGCTGGCCGCCCTCTGGGCCGCCGGCGCGCCCCTCACGCCGGGACGTGTACAGCGGGAGCTGGACTCCGGCCTTGCCCGTACGACCGTGACGACGATCCTGTCCCGGCTGCACGAGAAAGGCATAGTCGGCCGCGAGCGCCAGGGCCGGGGCTACGCGTACTTCCCGGTCCAGGACCCGCACGGGCTGACCGCCCGCCGCATGCACACCGAACTCGACCGGGACGACGACCGCGAGACGGCCCTGGCCCGGTTCGTCGCCCAGCTCAGCCCCGACGACGAGCGCCTGCTGCGCGACCTGCTGGAATCGGGTGAGGAATGACGGTTCTGCTGATCGTCCCGCTGCTGGTGCCCTTCGCGCTGTCACCGCTGGCCCGCCGTTGCCTCGACCGTCTCGAGCCGGTGACCGCCCTGTGGGCGCTGACCCTCGCGGTCCTGGTGCTGGCCGGAGCCTCCGTGGCCGCGCTCGGTGCGCTGGTCCTGACCGGCCTGTTCAAGCTGCCGGTCTTCGCGGGCCTCGGCGATCTCGTCCACCCCCTGCACACCGCGTCCGACCTGGTCGTCCTGCCCGCGGCGGCGGCCGCCATCGGCGCCCTCACCGTCGGCGCCTGGACCCTCGTACGCTCGGCGCTGCGTCAGCTCCGCGCCTTCCGCAGCGCCCGCACCCAGGCCGACCGCCGCCCCGCCGCGGGCGACCTGTGCGTCATCGAGTCGCCGCACCCGGACGCGTACGCCCTGCCGGGCCGCCCACACCGCATCGTCGTCACCACCGCGATGCTCCGCAGCCTCGGCCCCGACGAACGCGAGGTGCTCTTCGCGCACGAGCGGGCCCACAACGCGGGCGGCCACCACCGCTTCCTCCTCGCGGCCGAACTCGCCGCCCACTGCCATCCCGGCCTGCGCCCAGTCCGCGCGGCCATCGCGCTCGCCGCGGAACGCGCCGCCGACGAGGCCGCCGCCGTAGTGGTGGGAGACCGGCGGCTGACCGCGCGCGCCATCGCCCGCGCCGCCCTGGCCACCCGCGCGGCCCGCTCCACGCGCCCCGAGTTCGCCCCCGCGGCGACCAGCGGACCCGTCCCGCAACGGGTCGCGGCCCTCCTCGCGTCCCCCGAGCGCCGCCCCCGCGCCGCCTCCTGGATCGCCCTGCTCCTCGCCGTCTGCGCGGCTGTCTCGGTCTGCGCCTCGGCGGGCGGCGTACTCGCCTTCCATCACGAGGTGGAGATAGCTCAAGGCGAAGAGGCCCGCTGACGGCTCCGTAGTAGCGGGCTCAAGGCGAAGCGGCCTGCTGACGCCTCCGTAGCAGGGCGCCGACGACCGGTCCGACCGCCAGCAGCACGGCGAGCACCGCGTACCCGTACGACAAGGTCGCCGCCGTGGCGATCGCCGCGACGAGCAAGGGGCCGCCCGCGTCGCCCAGCTCACGCCCGAGCTCGGCGGCGCCCATCGTCTGGCCGAGCCGCTCCTGAGGGGTGGCGGACGCCAGCGCGGCGAAACCCAGCGGGGTGATCAGCCCCGTACCGATGCCGATCAGCGCCGCCGCGAGCAGGACGCCCGTCAGCCCCGGGAGTGTCGCGCAGCCGAGCCCCGCGGCGGCCGTCAGCAGCCCGGCGCCGAGGCCCGCGCGAGCGGTCAGCCGGCCCGCGTCCAACGCCCGCCCGGCACGCGGCTGGACGACCGCGGCACAGGCCGCGAGGACCGACACCGCGGCACCGGTCGCCACGGTGCCGAGCCCCGCGACCGCACCGGAGACCGGCAGGAAGCCCACACCGACGGAGAGCGCGGCCGTGGCACCCGCGAGCGCCGCCGTCGGGGTGAGGAAGGCGGGGTCGGCCAGCCGGCGCGCCAGGTCGAGCACGGTCTGCCGGGCGCGCGGCAGCGGCGGCACGTGCGGCACCGCGATCACCGCCCATACGGCGACGACCGCGCCCAGCGCCGTGAGCACCGCGAACAGCAGCCGCAGCCCGCCCGCCCACACGAGCACCCCGCCCAGCAGCGGACCCAGGGTGTAGCCGATGGACTTGTAGTAGCCGTAACTCCCGTACACCCGCCCGTGCTTGGCCGCCGGATTGAGCCGGGCCACCAGCGCCGAGGCCGCGGGCGAGAAGGCGGAGGCCGCCGCGCCCTGGCCGAGGCGTGCGGCCCACAGCCACCCCGGACTGTCCACCACGACGTACAGCGCGGACGCGACGGCGAAGGCGACGAGCCCGCCGAGCAGCACGGGCCGGGCCCCGATCCGGTCGGCGACCGTGCCGAACACCGGCTTCAACACCACCTCGGCACCGTCGTAGAGAGCGAGCAGTCCGCCCAGCACGAGGAGCGAGGTGACCCGGTCCTCGGAGCGGCCGCCCAGATTCGCGGCGATGCCGTGTGCCCCGAACGCCGTGGTGAACCCGGCGGCGTACAGCGGCCACATCTGCCGCGCGGGCGCCCGCGTCACGTCATTCGGGGGTGTCACTGAGGCCGAGCCGCAGATGCTCCACGTGGTAGACCGCCTGATCGAGGAGTTCGGCGACATGGTGGTCGTGGAGCGCGTACACGACCGAGCGGCCGCTGCGCTCGCCGACCACCAGGCCCAGATTGCGCAGCAGTCGCAGCTGGTGCGAGCACGCGGACTGTTCCATGCCCACCTCGGCGGCCAACTCCGTCGCCGGAAGCGGTCCTTCGCGCAGCCGCGCGAGGATCAGCAGGCGGGAGGGGGTCGACAGTGCCTGGAGCGTGGTGGCCACCTTCGCGACGTTGGCCGCGTCCAGACGTACGCGCTCGGTGGCGTCCTGCGCGGCGGTGACGGCTCCATGACCCATGGGCCGCATCCTACCCACCGCATATGAAGATATGAATGAGTCTTCATGTGTTCCTGTATGGTGCCCCTGTGTCTCGTGTGTCTCCCACCCTTGCCCCGCCGCCCGTCGCCGGCCGGCCCGCCCCGGCGCCCCCTCGGCGCCACACGCGCGTCCTCGCGCTGCCCGAGGCCCGCTGGGCGCTCCTGGCGACCGCCGCCTTCCTGCTCGCGCTCGCGCTGCACCTCGGCTCCGCGCCCAGCTGGGCATACGGCCCGCTCTACGCGATCGCGTACGTCGCCGGAGGCTGGGAGCCCGCCCTCGAAGGGCTGCGGGCGCTGCGCGAGAAGACCCTGGACGTCGACCTGCTGATGATCGTCGCGGCCCTGGGCGCGGCCGCGATCGGACAGGTCCTGGACGGCGCCCTCCTGATCGTCATCTTCGCCACCTCCGGCGCCCTGGAGGCCCTCGCCACCGCCCGCACCGCCGACTCCGTACGCGGCCTGCTGGACCTGGCGCCCGCCACGGCGACCAGGGTGACCGCCGACGGCGAAGAGTCGGTCCCTGTTGATCAACTCGCCGTCGGAGACCTGCTGTTGATCCGCCCCGGCGAGCGCATCGGCGCCGACGGACGGGTCCTCGACGGCACCAGCGAGGCCGACCAGGCCACCATCACCGGCGAACCGCTGCCGGTCGTGAAGGCGCCCGGCGACGAGGTCTTCGCGGGCACCCTCAACGGCGCCGGCGCGCTGCGCGTCCGCGTCGAGCGCGACCCCGCCGACTCGGTGATCGCCCGGATCGTCACCCTGGTCGAGGAGGCCTCGCGCACCAAGGCGCCCACACAGCTGTTCATCGAGAAGGTCGAACAGCGGTACGCGGTGGGCGTGGTGGCCGCCACGCTCGCCGTCTTCGCCGTGCCCCTCGCCTTCGGCGCGGACCTCACCGGGGCGCTGCTGCGGGCGATGACCTTCATGATCGTCGCCTCTCCGTGCGCGGTCGTGCTGGCCACCATGCCGCCGCTGCTGTCCGCCATCGCCACCGCCGGACGGCACGGTGTCCTGGTCAAGTCGGCGGTCGCGATGGAACGCCTCGGTGAGATCGACACGGCCGCCCTCGACAAGACCGGCACGCTGACCGAAGGCGCGCCCGAGGTGACGGCCGTACGACCGTCGCCCGGGTCAGGCCTGGACGAGGACGCCCTTCTCGCCCTGGCGGCCGCCGCCGAGCACCCCAGCGAACATCCACTGGCCCGCGCGATCGTCGCCGCCGCCCGCGCCCGCGGCCTGCGCCTCGCACCCGCCGACGACTTCACGGCGAAGCCGGGCCACGGCGTCACCGCCACGGTCCACGGCCACGTCATCACGGTCGGCCGCCCGGACATGCGCGCCGGCGCCGCCCACGACGCCGATTCCGCCGATTCCGCCGACGACACGGTCGTCGTCGTGGAACGCGACGGTGCCCCCGTCGGCACCCTCGCTCTCACCGACCGCCTCCGCCCCGACGCCCCCGAGACCGTCTCCGCGCTCACCGCCCTGACGGTCACCTCTCCCGTCCTGCTCACCGGCGACAACCCGCGCGCCGCCGCCCGGGTGGCCACCGCCACCGGCATCACCGACGTACGCGCCGGTCTGCTGCCCGAGGACAAGGTTCTGGCGGTACGAGACCTCCAACAGGCCGACCACAAGGTGCTGTTCGTCGGAGACGGCGTCAACGACGCCCCCGCCCTGGCCGCCGCCCACTCCGGGATCGCCATGGGCCGCGCCGGATCCGACCTCGCCCTGGAGACCGCCGACGCCGTCGTCGTCCGCGACGAACTGGCGGCCATCCCCTCGGTCGTACGGCTGTCTCGTGCGGCCCGTCACCTGGTCACGCAGAATCTCGTCATCGCGGGTACCTTCATCACGACTCTCGTCCTGTGGGACCTCGTCGGCCACCTTCCGCTGCCGCTCGGCGTCGCGGGCCACGAAGGGTCCACGGTCCTCGTCGGCCTGAACGGGCTGCGGCTGCTCCGGGAGTCGGCATGGCGGAAACAGGACAGGTCCTAGCCGCAGGCCGGGCAAGGTACATGTCGTTTTCTCGCCAGCCCCGTCCTCGCGGGTGCCCGATGCTTGAGGCATGCAGAACGCGATGCACACCGACACCGAGCGCTGCGTGCGCGCCGTCCAGTCGAAGGACGCGCGCTTCGACGGATGGTTCTTCACAGCGGTTGTGACCACACGGATCTACTGCCGGCCGAGCTGCCCGGTGGTGCCGCCGAAGCCGGAGAACATGACGTTCTACCCGAGCGCGGCGGCCTGCCAGCAGGCCGGGTTCCGGGCCTGCAAGCGCTGCCGCCCGGACACCAGCCCCGGCTCGCCCGAGTGGAACCAGCGCGCCGACCTCGTGGCCCGCGCGATGCGCCTGATCGGCGACGGGGTGGTGGACCGCGAGGGCGTACCCGGCCTCGCCACCCGGCTCGGCTACAGCACCCGCCAGATCGAGCGGCAGCTGCTGGCCGAACTGGGCGCCGGACCGCTCGCGCTCGCCCGCGCCCAGCGCGCCCAGACCGCACGGCTGCTCATCGAGACCACCCCGCTCCCCATGGCGGAGATCGCCTTCGCGGCGGGGTTCTCCTCGATCCGCACCTTCAACGACACCGTGCACGAGGTCTTCGCGCTGTCACCGAGCGAGCTGCGTACCCGGGTGCCCAAGCATCGCGCCGCGAGTGCTCCGGGGGTGCTGAGCCTCCGGCTCCCCTTCCGTGCCCCGCTCAACCCCGACAACCTCTTCGGCCACCTCGCCGCGACCGCCGTACCCGGCGTCGAGGAGTGGCGCGACGGTGCGTACCGGCGCACGCTGCGCCTGCCCTACGGCCACGGAATCGTCGCCCTCACCCCGAACTCCGACCACATCGCCTGCCGCCTCACCCTCAGCGACCTGCGCGACCTGCCCGTCGCCATCAGCCGCTGCCGCCGCATGCTCGACCTGGACGCCGACCCGGTCGCCGTCGACGACCAGCTGCGCACCGACCCGCTGCTCGCCCCGCTCGTCGACAAGGCGCCGGGCCGCCGGGTGCCGCGCACGGTCGACGAGGCCGAGTTCGCGGTACGGGCCGTCCTGGGCCAGCAGGTCTCCACGGCCGCCGCCCGCACCCACGCGGCGCGCCTGGTCACCGCGCACGGCGAACCCGTCGACGACCCGGAGGGCGGCCTCACTCACCTCTTCCCTTCGGCCGCGGCGCTCGCGGCACTCGACCCCGAGTCGCTCGCGATGCCCAGCACCCGCCGTGCCACCTTCACCACACTCGTACGCCAACTCGCCGACGGAACCCTCCACTTGGGCGTCGAGAGCGACTGGGCGGAAGCCCGAGCCCGTCTCCTCGCCCTCCCCGGCTTCGGCCCCTGGACGGTCGACGTCATCGCGATGCGCGCGCTCGGCGACCCCGACGCCTTCCTCCCCACCGACCTCGGAATCCGCCGCGCCGCCCAAGAGTTGGGCCTGCCATCGACCCCGGCCGCCCTCACGGCACGCGCCGCGGCCTGGCGGCCCTGGCGGGCGTACGCCGTCCAGTACCTGTGGGCGACCGACAGCCACCCGATCAACTTCCTGCCTGTGTAAGGACGTTCAGTGAAGCAACACACAGTCGTCGACAGCCCGTACGGGCCCCTCACGCTCGTCGCCACCGACGGCGTCCTGTGCGGCCTCTACATGGTCGGCCAGCGCCACCGTCCACCGGAGGAGAACTTCGGTGAGCCCGACGACACCCCGTTCGACGAGGTGACCGCCCAGCTACGGGCCTATTTCGCGGGCGACTTGAAGGACTTCGATCTTCCCCTGCACCTGGACGGCACGCCCTTCCAGCGCACCGTCTGGGAACAGCTCCAGAAGATCCCGTACGGCGAGATCCGCTCGTACGGCGAACTGGCCGACGCCCTCGGCAACCCCAAGGCCTCGCGCGCGGTCGGCCTCGCCAACGGCAAGAACCCGATCGGCATCATCGTGCCCTGTCACCGCGTCGTCGGCGCGAACGGCAGCCTCACGGGATACGGCGGCGGCCTGGACCGCAAGAAGCGGCTGCTGGACTTCGAGAGCGGAGCAGCTCTCTTCTAGCCGCCCTCTTCCAGCGCTCTCCAGCCCCCTCCGCCGGCCGCTTCCTCTAGTCGGCCAGCTTGCGCAGCAGCTCAGGCAGGGCGGTGCCGATCGGCTCCCGTACGATCTCGTCGGCCCGTTCGTCGTAGGGCGTCGGCTCGGCGTTGACAATGACGAGCCGGGCGCCGTGGTCGGCGGCGATCCCCGCGAGCCCGGCGGCGGGCTGCACCTGCAGGCTGCTGCCGACCGCGATGAACAGCTGGCACGCCTTGGTGATGGCGACCGCCTCACCCAGCACCACCGGGTCGAGCCGCTGGCCGAACATCACCGTCGCCGACTTGAGGATCCCGCCGCACTCCAGGCACGGCGGATCGTCCTCACCGGCCTCGACCCGCGCGAGCGCGTCCTCCATGGGCGCCTTCGCGTGGCACTCGACGCACACCACGGTCCGCGCGGTCCCGTGCAGTTCCAGCACCTTCCGCGCCGGCATCCCGGCGAGCTGGTGCAGCCCGTCCACGTTCTGCGTGATCACCCGCACCGGCACCCCGGACCGCTCCAGCTCGGCCACCGCGCGATGGGCCGTGTTGGGTTCCGCCTGCAGCGTCCGGCTCTTGCGCCGCATCTGCCAGGACCGGCGCCGGATCTCCGGATCGCTCATGTAGTACTCGTAGGTGACGAGCTTCTCGGCCTCGGGATCCCGCCGCCACAGCCCGTTCGGCCCGCGATAATCAGGGATCCCGGAATCGGTGGAGACACCAGCGCCGCTGAGGATGGCGACCAGAGGCTTGTTCATGCGCCGAGGGTAGGACATGGCGCCGAGAGGGCGACGGCGAAGAACGCCGCGCCGGCGCCGAGCGGTCACGCGCACTGAGGTGAGCGAGGCACTCGAACGGGTGATTGAAGCCCTGGCGGGGCGAGTGAGGACGAGGTGGCTGCCGCCTGGGCTGCTGTCGGCGCTTCTGGTTGTCGGAAGCCGGCCCCGCAGCGCAGCCCTCGAACGCCCCTGCCGGAGCCCAGAGGCTCCTCGGACATCCACGCAGTGGGGGAAGCGGGTCTGAGCTCGGTACGGGCCTCCGTACGGCTGTGTGACCTTCTGAGCCCCTTCCTGATGCGGAGGGGGCTCAGTGGTGTGCGGCGACCTCAAGGTGAGTCGGTGTGGGTCGGGCGCATTCGGAGACGGCTGAGCACCTTATCTGCCGGGTTCAAGGCGGCTCGCTCCGCGAGCGGCAGGGAACGGCCGGATCGCCGTCGTGCACCGTGGCAGTCACAGGGGGCGGCCGGCGCGCGGGCGTCACCCGGGGGCTGCCCGGTTGTGTGACCGGCGGCTTTCCTGCTGCCCCTGCGCTGTTGCGGAGGGGAGTGGCCCGCGTTGGAATCAAGTGTGAGGCACTTCGGCGGCGCCGAGTCCGCCGGCCGCCCCGCTCCCGGGACGGGGGCCGGCCGGAAAGGGCTCAAGAACAACGCCCTGGGCATGTTCTCCTCGGTGGTCATCGGGCTGGCCTCCACCGCCCCGGCCTACAGCCTCGCCGCAACGCTGGGCCTCATCGTGGCGGCGGTCGGCCTGCAGGCCCCGATCGTCATCATGCTGGCGTTCGTCCCTATGCTGCTGATCGCGTACGCCTACCGGGAGCTGAACGCGAGCAACGCCGACTGCGGAACCACCTTCACCTGGGCAACCCGCGCCTTCGGCCCACGCACCGGCTGGATGGGCGGCTGGGGCATCATCGTCGCCAACGTCATCGTCATGGCGAGCCTCGCCGAGATCGCCGGTATCTACAGCTTTCGGCTGGTGGGCCTGAACGGACTGGCGGAGGACCGGCTGTGGACCACCGTGGCGGGCATCGTCTGGATCGCCGTGATGACCACGGTCTGCTATGTCGGCATCGAGTTCTCGGCCGCCGTCCAGCGTTGGCTGCTGTGCCTGGAAGTGGGGATGCTGGTCCTTTTCGCCGTCGCCGCGCTGGTCAGGGTCTACACCGATGCTCCCCCGACGGCGATCCATGTCTCCGCCTCCTGGTTCAACCCCTTCGAGGTGTCCTCGGTGAAGGCCCTCACTTCGGGCCTCCTGGCGGGAGTCTTCATCTACTGGGGCTGGGACACCGCTGTCTCGATCAACGAGGAAACCATCGACAGCACACGCATCCCCGGGCGCGCCGCAGTCATGTCCACCGTGTTGCTCCTGATCATGTACGCGCTGGTGTCCACCTCGGCGCAGGCCTTCGCCGGAGTCGGCTCCTCGGGCGTCGGGCTGGGCAACATCAGCAACTCGGGCGATGTGTTCTCCGGACTGGGCGAGGCCGTCTTCGGGAGCCACGACACAGGGCTTGTCCTGTCGAGACTGCTGATCCTGATGGTGCTGACCTCGGCGCTGGCCTCCACCCAGACCACCATCCTGCCCCTGGCCCGGACCGTCTTCTCCATGGCGGTCCACAAGGCCCTCCCCGCCCGGTTCGCCCGGGTCCACCGCAAGTTCCTCACCCCGACCTGGTCGACCGTCGGCATGGGAGCGGTCTCGATCGCCGTGCTCATCCTGCTGGCCTCCTTCAGCGGGAACGTGCTGGCCGACTCGATCGATTCGGTGGGCCTCGCGATCGCGTTCCACTACGGGCTGACCGGCTTCGCCTGCGTCTGGTACCACCGCAAGATCCTCACCCGCAGCACCAAGGACCTTGTCTTCAAGGGCGTCCTGCCAGGGCTGGGTGGGCTGATGATGCTCTGCCTGTTCGTCTACGCCACCTTCGTCTACGCGGACCCCGGGTACGGCGCGACCAGCGTCGACCTGCCGCTGATCGGACCGACCGGCGGAGTCACCGTCCTGGGCCTGGGCGCCCTGCTGCTCGGTCTCCTGCTGATGCCGGTGGTCACCCGTGGCCACGCCGTGGCCCTCAGACTCCAGCGGAGCCTGCTTCCGCGCCACCTGCCGTCGCACACCGCCCTTGACTCGGCGAGGCGCTACCTGCCCGCCGACAGCGGGTCCGGGGTGGGCGGCGACTGGTACGACGTCATCCCCCTGTCGGGCACCCGGGTCGGCCTGGTCGTCGGGGACGTGCTCGGTCACGGCCTGCGCGCCGCGGCCACCATGGGCCGCTTGCGCACGGGTGTGCGCGTCCTGGCCCGGCTGGACCTGACCCCGGACGAGCTCCTGTCCCGCCTGGACGACCTGGTCGAGCAGACCACGCAGGAGAGCCGGGTCGGCCACGGCCCGGGCCACCCGAGGCCGCAGGCCGACGAAGCCCTGGGCGTGACCTGCCTGTATGCGGTGTACGACCCCGGCTCGGGGAAGTGCAGCCTGGCGCGGGCCGGGGAGTCGGTGATGGCGGTCGTCGAACCGCACACGGGCGTCGTCGACTATCCGGAGCTGCCCCCCGGACCGCCGCTGGGAATCGGTGGCCTGCCCTACCAGAGCACGGAGCTGGAGCTCCCGCCGGGCAGTCTCGTCGCCCTCTTCACGGGCGGCCTCCTCCAGGCGACCGACGGCCGTGACGCCGGGCTCGCGCAGCTGTCCCAGGTCCTCGCCGACGACCGAGCGTCCCTGGAAGAGCTGTGTGACCGGGCGGTGACCACCCTGCTGCCCGGGCCGGTGGACGAGGACGCGACGCTGCTCTTGGCCCGCACGCGCCTGCTCGACCGGAACCAGTTCACCGAGTGGGAACTGCCGCCGGACCCGGCGGCGGTGGCCACCATCCGCACCGCCGTCAGCAAGCAGCTCCGCGACTGGGGGCTGGACGAGCTGACGTTCACCAGCGAGCTCATCGTCAGCGAACTGGTCACCAACGCCATCCGCTACGTCGGCGGCCCGATCCAGGTACGCCTGATCCGCGACCGGACCCTGATCTGCGAAGTCTCCGACACCGGCCACACCACGCCCAATCTGCGGCACGCCGCGAGCGACGACGAGGGAGGCCGGGGCCTGTTCATCATCGCCCAGATGACCCACCACTGGGGCACGCGCTACACCCCCACCGGCAAGACAATCTGGACCGAGCAGGACCTGCCGCCGGCGGACGGCCAGTAGCACCTTTCCGAGGGCGGAGAAATCGGCGTACGCCTGTGACTCCCTTCCCCGACCTCAGGGGGTGGGTCACTGACGTCCGGGGCAGGGGTGCATCGGATGCGAAGAGCGGTGGCTGAAGCCACGATGGAATGGGCAGGAGGGCTCAGTGCCCCCACCCAGTCCCGGCACGACGGGAGGCGCTTTGTGGCAGACACGGGATCGGCCAAGCGGACGGGCAACCTCTTCTTCGCGTTCGCCCCCTGGATCATCTTCGATGTCGTGGCGAGCCCCAGTACGTGGGAGTACGCGGCCCTGGCAGCCCTGTTGGCCTCCATCGTGCTCAGCCTGGGTGACATGCGACGGGGCAGCTTCAAGATCCTCGAGATGACCGGGATCGTCTTCTTCGCGGTTCTCAGCTTGCTCGCGCTGGCCCTCGACCGGCACCAGCTCATCTGGCTGGAGACCTATGCGCAGACTCTCGCGAACGGGGTCATCGCCGTCGTCGCCCTCGTCTCCCTTGCGTTCGTGCCGTTCACGACTCAGTACGCCCGTGAGTCGACGCCGCGCGAGTACTGGGATTCGCCGACGTTCCGGCACATCAACCTCGTCCTCACCGCGGTCTGGTCCGCCGCGTTCGCGGCCACTGCGGTGCTGGGCGTGATCGCCGCACACACCAAAGGCACGTCGGACTGGCTGAACTGGATCATTCCCGTGGCTCTTCTGGTCCTGGCCGTCCGGTTCACGGAACGCTATCCCGACCAGTACGCCGCAAGACACGGCGCCGAGCGCGCCGTTGCCTGAGCGCTTGGACCGACGCCGGGGGACGTGTGCGCGCACACCGTCGGGCCGATCCGGGGCCGGCGACGGCTGCCGGTGAGGGCGCGGGACGGCAGCTGCCGTACATCAGGGTGTACAGCGCCGGGTTGGCCAGGCCCAGGCCGACGTGAGTCAGGGTCCGCCCATGGCCAAGGCGCACGGAGGCCAGGGTCACCGAGCGCGACGAGGGACTGCGTGCGGTGGACATCAAGCCGCGGGACGTCGAGGGCTGAACCGCGCCCGGTCAGCCCACCCGGTGGCCGTTCTCCAGCTCGGCCGTCCCCGCGCCCTCCGCCAGTACGTCGAGCGCGGCGAGCACGCGCCGCCCCAGGGCGCCCGGCAGATACTCGGCCAGCTCCAGGCGCGGCACCAGTCGCCACGACAGCAGCTCCTCCTCCTGCAGGCGGATCGCCTTGAGGTCGTCGTCGCCGAGCACGCCGCCGTCGTACAGGTAGGCCACCAGCGGGGGCCGCGCCGTCCCGTGCACCCAGTCGACGGCGAGGAGGCGGCCGAGTTCCCTGTCGAGACCGATCTCCTCGGCAGTCTCGCGGCGGGCGCCCTGGCGCGGGGTCTCCCCGTCGTCCGACTCGACGGTGCCGCCCGGCAGGGCCCAGCCCTCCCGGTAGTTCGGCTCGACGAGCAGCACGCGCCCGTCGGCGTCACGGAAGAGGGCAGCGGCCCCGGCGAGGACGCGGGGGAGGCCCGCGATGTACGTGGCGAAGTCCTGAGTGGTCATCCACGAAGCGTAACGAGCTTCCGCAGCCGTTCGTCGGACTCGCTGCCCGGCTCGGCGAAATGGCAGATCAGGCTCAGCCGGGGGGCCTCCTCCAACGCCATGCGTACGTACGTCACTTCGAGGTCGCCGACGTCGGGGTGCTGGTAGCGGCGTACGGAGGAGCGGAACTCGATGACGTCGTGGGTCTCCCAGACCTCGGCGAAGTAGGGGCTGGTTTCCAGGAGTTCGGTGACCAGTTCGGAGAAGCGCGGGTTGTCGAGTTCGTACGCCGCCTGCTGGCGCAGCAGTCCCGCCAGCCAGCGGGCCTCCTTCTCCCACTCCGGCATCAGCGCGCGGACCTCCGGGACGCGGAACAGCATCCAGACGCTGTTGAGTTCGCGGCGCGGGCGGTCCAGCAGGGCCGGGCCGAGGATCCGCTCCTGCGCCGAGTTCCAGGCGAGGATGTCGAAGCAGCGGTCGATGACGAACGCCGGGTTGGGCATGAGCTTGTCCAGGAAGGTGCGGACGGCGTCCGGGACCTCCAGGGAACGTGCGGCGGGTTCGGGCACGGGCAGGCCCGCGAGCCGGAAGAGATGGGCGCGTTCGACCTCGTCGAGCTGGAGGGCGCGGGTCAGGGCGAGCAGGATCTGCGGGGAGACATGGATGTCACGGCCCTGTTCGAGCCAGGTGTACCAGGTCAGGCTCACGCCGGAGAGCAGCGACACCTCCTCGCGGCGCAGCCCTGGGGTGCGGCGGCGGCCACCCGGTGGCAGTCCGGTCGCCGCGGGGTCGGCGCGCTCGCGGCGGGAGCGCAGGAAGGCGGCTAGGGCCTTGCGGCCGTGATCGTTCGATGACGCCGCGAGCGTGCCGCGGCCCTGATCGCCGGTGCCGGGTTCTGATGCTGGTGTCGCTGCCACCAGTAAATTCTGCACTCTTCAACGGGGGTGCCGCCTGGCGGAGGGTGGGAGGGACAGCGGAACTCCCTTGTGAAAGGCGGCCCTTGTGGCTGAGCTGACCCCTCCCCGAACCGTTCTCGTCACCGGTGCCACCGGTGGTGTCGGTGGCGCGCTCGCGCGGAGGCTGTGCGCCGACGGCTGGATCGTGTACGCCGCGCACCGCAAACCCGCGGACGCCGAAGCGCTGCGCGACGCCGGCCTGACCCCCGTCCTCCTCGACCTGACGGACGAGGAGTCCCTCGCGGCGGCCGCGGACGTCGTCGGCCCACGTCTCGACGGTCTGGTCAACAGCGCGGGCGTCATGGGACAGGGCCCCGTCGAACTGGTGCCGACCGAGGCATGGCGCCGCCAGTTCGACATCAACGTGATCGGGCAGGCGGCGGTGATCCGAGCCTTCCTGCCCGCTCTGCGGACGGCCGGCGGCCGGATCGTCAACCTCGGTGCCGTCTCCGCCCGCGTCACACCGCCCTTCTTCGGTCCGATCGCCGCGTCCAAGGCCGCCCTCGCGGCGCTCACCCAGGCCCTGCGGATGGAACTGCGCCACCAGGGCGTCAAGGTCTCCCTGGTCGAGCCGGGCGCCATGGACACCGCCATCTTCACCACGTCGGACAAGGCGAGCGCGGACATGGGCTGGGCGGGCTCACCCGAAACCCGGCACCGGTACGCGGGCGCGCTGGACGCCGTACAGGCCGCGGCGGCCCGTCAGCCGCTCGGACCCGTCGCCCCGGCGGTCGACGCCGTCGTACGCGCCCTGACCGCACGCCGCCCCGACACCCTCTACACCACCGGACGCGACGGACGCGCCCTCGCGCTGCTGCGGTTCCTGCCGACCGGGACGCGGGACCGGCTGATGCTGCGTGCGATGGGCCTCCGCGCCGACAGCTTCGGCCGCCTGGAGCGTGACAACTCCACACCAACCGGAGTGAGTTGAACGATCGAAACGATCAATTCGACCGTTAGTATTGAGCGTTTGGTTCGTGGGGTGCTAGAAAGCGCTCACTTTGCAGCGGTAACGCTGCCCTCTCCTTGCCCCCGGAGACCCCCATGACGACCCCTTGGTCACGACGCGGCTTCCTTGCCACCACGGGAAGTTCCGCGTTCGCGCTCGGCCTGACCGGCACCGCCACCACCGCCCTGCTCGGAGCCACCGCCTCTTCCGCCGCCGCGGAAGAGGCGGACGAGTTCGCGACGCTGCGCGCCAGATGGCGCACGCTCATCCTCGGTGAGGGCTTCAGCCCGACCGCCGAGCCCTTCAAGTCCAAGCTCGCCACCCTCGGCACCACGGCCCGGACCTACCGGGCGGAGATGGTCCCCGCCGCCGGATCGCTCTGGCCGACCCTGGTGTTCGCCGACCCCGAACCCGACAAGGACACCGAGTCCTACGGCTACTCCGCGAACATCCAGACCAGCTACACCCGCCTCAAGACCATGGCCGAGGCGTTCAGCCAGCCCGGCACCGGCGTCACGGGCGACGAACAGCTCAAGGCCGACGTCCTCATCGCCCTGGACCACCTCAACACCCAGGTCTACAACGAGAACCAGACCAGCTACGGCAACTGGTACAACTGGCAGATCGGCGCCCCGCAAGCCCTCCTCGACATCAGCGTGATGATGTACGAGCACTTGTCGGCCGAGCAGATCTCCGCCACCGTCAAGGCCGTCGACCACTTCGTCCCGGACTCCGCGGTCGCCGCGTACACGGGCACCAGCACCGGCGCCAACCGCATCGACCTGTGCCGCGTACTCGCCCTGCGCGGCATCCTCGACGGCACCGCCGCCAAGATCGCCCTCGCCCGCGACGCCATCTCGCCGGTCTTCCCGTACGTGACCACCGGCGACGGCCTGTACGCCGACGGCTCACTCATCCAGCACACCTGGGTCCCGTACACCGGCAGCTACGGCGCCGTGCTGATCGACGGCCTCAGCAAGCTCTTCGCCCTGCTCGGCGGCTCGACGTGGGCGGTCACGGACGCCCGGCGGCAGCTCTTCCTCGACGCCGTCGAGTCGGCGTACGCCCCCTTCATCCGCGACGGCCTGATGATGGACGGCGTCTCCGGACGCGCCATCAGCCGCGGCCTGTACGCGAGCGACCCGCTGCAGATCCAGCAGGACGACCATCTGCGCGGCCATACCGTCATCGGCCACATCCTGCTGCTCGGCCAGGGCGCGAGTTCGGAGGAGTACACGCGCTGGAAGTCCCTGGCGAAGGGCTGGTTCCAGCGCGACACCCACTGCGACGTCACCGCGGGCACCACCCTCGGCGTGGCCCCCCTCTCCCGGGTCCTGTCCGTCCTCGACGACACCTCCGTCAGTGCCCTCGCCGAGACGCCCGGCCACAAGCTGTTCCCGGGCATGGACCGGGCCGTGCACCGCACCAGGGACTGGGCGGCGTCGGTCAGCATGGCCTCCGAGCGGATCACGTACTACGAGAACGGCAACGGCGAGAACCTCCATGCCTGGCACACCGGTTCGGGAATGCTGTACTGGTGGGCCGACGGCGACGGAGGCCAGTACAGCGACGGCTTCTGGCCCACGGTGGACCCCTACCGGCTGCCCGGCACCACGGCCTCCCGCAAGCCCCTGACCGACGGCGAGGGTGGCATCTGGGGCGCGGCACGTCCGGCCGTCAGCTGGGTCGGCGGCACCACGGACGGCACGTACGGAGTCAGCGGCCAGCACCTCAAGGGGCTCTCCTCCACCATGGAGGCGAAGAAGACCTGGTTCTTCCTGGACGACTCGGTGGTGTGCCTCGGAGCGGGCATCACCGGCGGCGACGGCACGGGCGTCGAGACGGTCGTCGACAACCGCAACCTCGGCGCGGACGGCACCGCGGCCCTTACCGTCAACGGCCGCACACAGCCCGGTGACCTGGGGTGGAGCGACACCCTGGACCGAGCCGGCTGGGCGCATCTGGCGGGCCACGGCGGATACGTCTTCCCGGGCGGAACGACGCTCACGGCGCTGCGCGAGGAGCGCACCGGGACCTGGCAGGCCATCAACACCGGCTGCTCGACCGTCGAGGTGACCCGCCGCTATGTGACGCTGCTGGCCGACCACGGCACCGACCCGGCCGATGCCTCGTACGCCTACATCCTGATGCCGGGCGCGAGCGAGCGGCGCACCGCGGCCCGTGCCCAGGACCGCGACTGGCTGGTCACCCTGGCGAACTCCGCGAGCGCGCAGGGCATTCGCGTTCCCTCCCTCGGCTTCACGGGCGTCAACTTCTGGGCCGCGGGCACGGTCGGCAAGGTCACGGCGAGCGCCCCCGTGAGCGTACTGATCCACGAGAAGCGGGACGGCACGGCCGTGATCGGCGTCGCCGACCCGGCACGCGAGGTCACCGGGCTCACCCTCACCTGGAAGCGGCCCGTCAGGTCGGTCGTGTCCAAGGCGTCCTCGGTCACGGCGGCCGAGACGGGCTCCTCGCTGACGCTCACCTTCGGCGATCTGAGCGGCTCGATCGGAGCCACCCACAAGGTGACGGTCAAGCTCGCCTGACACTCCGCCCTCTCCTCCTCCTCCTCCAGCAGAAGGCAGTTCGCCATGCGCAAAGCGCTCAGCACGCTTCCGGCCATCGGGTTCTCCCTCGTCCTCCTGATGGCCTCGCCCGCCTCCGCCTCCGTCACCTGGGACGGTGACGCCTCCGCCGGAACCGGCGTCTTCGCCGGCGTCGAATGCGACGACCCCGGCAGCATCACGGTCGCCGTCCGTGAGGACCGCGGCTCGATCTTCAAGTTCAACAAACCGGCCGGCCTTCGCCGTTGCGAGGGACGCGGAATCTCGGTGAACGGCTCCGAGTACGTCTTCGCGAACAACAACACGTACTACCTGGGCTGGGAGACCGCCACCAACACCGACGACGCGGCGACGATCTTCCAGTGGAAGTCGTATCCGAACAGCACCCAGAACTACCCGGTGCTCATGAAGGTCGAAGGCGGTGAGCTGCGGCTGTTCCACATCACGGAAGACGGCACCTGGATCCTGCTGTGGAGCCAGGCGATCACCGTCGACACCTGGAAGCACATCGCGCTCGGCATCCACACCTCGGAATCGGCGACCGGCGGCTGGATCGAGCTCTACTACAACGGCGTCAAGCAGACCCTCTCCGACGGCTCCACCCGCTACGTCGGCCGCACCTGGGACACGCTCAACAAGCCCAAGTGGGGCACGTACGGGGCCGAGATCGAGGACACGGCGGGCATCAACTGGATCGACAGCCTCAAGGTCGGCACGACGTACGAGGACGTCGCGCCGTAGGGAGGTGCCCCCGGTTCCCTGCCGGAGGTCCAGGGGCACCCCTGGACCTCCGGAGCAGGGGCGCCTCTAGACCTCCCTCTCCATCACCCGCAGCGTCCGGTCGGCCAGCTCACTGATCCGCACCCTGTCGAAACCGAACACCGCACTGCGGACCGTGTCTTCCAGCGGGTCCTTCCACTGGTCCGGGATCGCCGCGGCCCCGCACAGCACGCCCGCGACGGAGCCCGCGGTCGCGCCGTTCGAGTCGGTGTCCAGGCCGCCACGGACGGTCAGTGTGATGGTGCGGGTGAAGTCGCCGTCGCCGTACAGGAGCCCGGCCGTGAGGACCGCGGCGTTCGGGATCGTGTGGATCCAGCCGAATCCCGCGGTCTCCGCGGCCACCGTGGTGAGCGTGTCCTCCCAGGTCATCCGGGTCTCGTGGAGCGTCAGCACCCGGCGCACGGTGCGCGCGAGGCGACTGCTCTCGGGGATCACGGTGAGCGCCGTGTCCAGCGCGTGCCGCACGGTCGGGGCGGTGAAGGCGGCGGAGATCAGCGCCGCCGCCCACATGGCGCCGTACACGCCGTTGCCGGTGTGCGAGAGCACGGCGTCGCGGCGGGCGAGGGAGGCGGCGCGGCGCGGCACTCCCGGGCTGGTCCAGCCGTAGACGTCGGCGCGGATGAGAGCGCCGATCCACTCCTGACAGGGATTGTCGTACGTCGCCGTCAGCGGCGGCTTGAGCCCATTGGCGAGGTTGCGGTACGCGGCCCGCTCCGCCGTGAACGTCTGCAGATACGGCAGCCGCAGCAGCCACAGGTCACCGACCTGCTCGGTGCTGAAGCCGAAGCCGTGCGTCTCCAGCAGATCGAGCCCCAGGATGGCGTAGTCCACGTCGTCGTCCCGGCAGCTGCCGTGGATACGGCCGCGCACGCAACTCCGCCACTCGGGCCGCAGCTCGAACCCGTCGCTCTCGTCGCTGCCCTCGGCGGGCTCGGGGAGGTAGTCGGTGAGGGGCAGGGCCGCGGCCTGCCGCAGATAGCGGTCGATGCGTTCCCGCGTCCAGTGGTCGCCCTGCTCGACCGGCTTGCCGAGCATGTTGCCCGCGATCCGGCCCAGCCAGCCCCCGAGGATGCGGTCGGCGAGCTCAGTGCCCACAGGGGTCATGGCTCCGGTTTACCCAATTCCGGGCGGGCGCGCGCGTTGTTCCGCGGTTCGGTCGGGGCATGACGGCGGGGGCTTCCTCCGGTTAAGGTCGCAGCGGCGCGACTGCCTTGACGTGAGCAAGGCCCGGAAAGCAAGGGGAATGCAAGGTGGCGGACGCTGCTGTGAATCGGACCCCGCGTGTGCTCATCGCCGCGGACAAGTTCAAGGGATCGCTGACGGCCGTACAGGTCGCCGAGCGCGTGACGGCCGGGCTGCGCCGGGTCGCGCCGCGTGTCGAGGTCGAGGCGCTGCCGGTGGCCGACGGTGGCGACGGGACCGTCGACGCGGCGGTCGCGGCCGGGTTCGAGCGGCGTGAGGTGCGGGTCGCCGGGCCGCTGGGCGACGAGGTGACGGCGGCGTACGCGCTGCGCGGTGACACCGCGGTCGTGGAGATGGCTGAGGCGAGCGGGCTGCAGCGGCTGCCCGCCGGGGTCTTCGCGCCGCTCACGTCCTCGACGTACGGCTCCGGAGAACTGCTGCGGGCCGCGCTGGACGCCGGTGCGCGCACGATCGTGTTCGGCGTCGGCGGCAGCGCCACGACGGACGGGGGCGCGGGGATGCTGTCCGCGCTGGGCGCGCGCTTCCTCGACGTGGACGGTGAGCCGGTGGCCCCTGGCGGTGCCGCGCTGCGTGACGTCGTGACCGCCGATCTCTCCGGCCTCGACGCCCGGCTCTCCGCCATCGACTTCGTCCTCGCCAGCGACGTGGACAACCCGCTGACGGGTCCCAAGGGCGCCCCCGCCGTGTACGGCCCCCAGAAGGGCGCCAGCCCCGACGACGTGGCCACCCTGGACGCGGCCCTCGCCCACTTCGCGACCGTCCTGGAGAAGGCCATCGGCCCCAGGGCCGCCGAGTACGCGGCCGCGCCCGGCGCCGGCGCCGCGGGCGGCATCGGCTACGGCGCCCTCGTCATCGGCGCCCGCTTCCGCCCCGGCATCGAGGTCATGCTCGACGTCCTCGGCTTCGCTCCCGCCTTGGACCGTGCCACGCTGGTGATCACCGGCGAGGGGTCCCTCGACGAGCAGACCCTCCACGGCAAGGCTCCCGCCGGTGTCGCCGCCGCCGCCCGCGCCGAGGGCAAGGAGGTCGTCGCGGTCTGCGGCCGCCTCGCGCTTGCCCCGGAGGCCCTGGGGAAGGCGGGCATCCGGCGTGCGTACGCCCTCACGGAGGTCGAGCCCGACGTCGCGAAGTGCATCGCCGACGCGGGGCCGATCCTGGAGCGCGTGGCGGAGAACATCGCGCGGGACTTCCTGGCCTGACGGAAAGCGGTTTTCGCCCCCCTGAAAGATTGCGCAGTTCCCCGCGCCCCTTCAGAGGCGCGGGGAGCTGTGCGACCAGCCCCCGCCCACCCGCAGCCGAACAGCCATGCAAAGCCGAAGGGCCCCGAACCAATCAGGTTCGGGGCCCTTCGGCACGTACAAGCACCACCGCTACGGCAGCTGCGCCGTCCGCGCCTCTCGGCGATTGTCCCGGAAGTTGTTCACCTTCCGAGCCGTGGCGAAGAGGGGAATCACCGCACCCATGACCAGCTGCAGCGCACAGCCCGTCTGGAGGAGCAGCTGACCGCTCGGCGCGTCGAAGGCCCAGGCCGCCAGCAGCCCCATGCTGAGCACGATCCAGGAGAGCATCGCCCCGGCGAGGCGCCCCCGCGGCTTCGGGTACTCGACCCGGCTCACCATCAGCCACGCGGTACCGATGATCGCCATGAGCGTGGCGACGAATGGCAGCTCCAGCAGCACGATGGAGACGACGGTGAGCGCACCGAACGGCGACGGCATGCCCTGGAACGTGCCGTCCTTGACGGTGACGCAGGAGAAGCGCGCGAGGCGGAGTACGACCGCGAGCAGGACCACGATGGCCCCGACCGCCGCCACCCGCTGATGCGCGTCGTCCGCGACCATGCCGTAGACCAGCACGAAGTACGCGGGCGCGAGCCCGAAGCTGATCAGGTCGGACAGGTTGTCCAGCTCGGCGCCCATGGGGGAGGAGCGCAGCTTGCGGGCGACCAGTCCGTCGAAGAGGTCGAAGACCGCCGCGCAGAGCATGAGGATGACGGCCGTGGCGGCGCTGTGGCGCGCCATGCCCGTCTCCTGGCTGCCCGTGAGGTGCGGGATGAGGATGCCCGTGGTGGTGAAGTACACCGCCATGAACCCGCACGTGGCGTTACCGAGGGTGAGGGTGTCCGCTATTGAGAGGCGGAGCGAGAGGGGCATCTCCTCCTCGTCGTCCACCTCGTCGGCCTCCGGCACCCAGCCGGTCTGTGTCTCGGGATCAATCACGGTCAATTCGAGTCACCCCAGCCACGGTCTTCTGACCGACCTCCACATCGACCTCGACACCCTCGGGGAGGTAGATGTCGACGCGCGAGCCGAAGCGGATCAGACCGATCCGGTCGCCCTGCTCGACCTTCGTACCCTGAGGGATATAAGGAACGATACGACGGGCGACCGCGCCGGCGATCTGGATCATCTCGATGTCACCGAGCTCGGTGTCGAAGTGCCAGACGACACGCTCGTTGTTCTCGCTCTCCTTGTTGAACGCCGGAACGAACCCACCGGGGATGTGCTCGACCGAGGTCACCGTGCCGGAGAGCGGCGCGCGGTTGACGTGGACGTTGAGCGGGCTCATGAAGATCGCGACGCGGGTGCGTCCGTCCTTCCACGGCATGATGCTCTGCACCACACCGTCGGCGGGCGAGATGACCCGGCCCTGAGTGATCTCGCGCTCGGGGTCGCGGAAGAACCACAGCATGCCCGCCGCCAGCGCGGTGGCGGGTACGGCCACGGCCTTGGCGGCGCCGGAGCGGCGTGCCTTGGCCAGGCTGAGTGCTGCGGTGGCAACGGTCGGGAGAAGCCACGGCGATGCTCCGCGCGCGAGGCGGACCCGGCCGCGTGGTGCAGAGGTTTGGCTGTGGGGCATGGATGACCTTCGTAGCGGATGATGCCGCGCTGTAACGGGGGACGGCGGCTTTCCCGGGATCGTACCGGTCGCGGGCCGCAACTGGGCAAGCCAGGAAGCCGAGTCGGCGGCCGAAGAGTGTTGACGGGGTGTGATCTTCTTCTCGAAGAAAACACCCCGAACCCGGACATCTAGCCCTGGAGTCGATACTCTTCGAGCAACCTGCGCCCGATGATCATTTTCTGGATTTCGGCTGTACCTTCACCAATCAACAGCATCGGGGCCTCGCGGTAGAGGCGCTCGATCTCGTACTCCTTGGAGAAGCCGTAGCCGCCGTGGATCCGGAAAGCATCCTCCACGACCTCCTTGCAGTACTCGGAGGCGAGGTACTTCGCCATCCCTGCTTCGAGGTCGTTTCGTTCCCCGGAGTCCTTTTTGCGTGCAGCGTTCACCATCATGGCATGGGCGGCCTCGACCTTGGTAGCCATCTCGGCGAGCTTGAACTGGATGGCCTGGTGCTGGGCGATCGGCTTGCCGAAAGTGTGACGCTGCTGGGCATATGAGACGCCCAGCTCGAACGCACGCTGGGCGACGCCGCAGCCACGTGCCGCTACGTTGACGCGGCCGACCTCGACTCCGTCCATCATTTGGTAAAACCCTCGGCCGGTGGTCCCGCCGAGCACACGATTGGCCGGAATGCGCAGTCCGTCCATGATGAGCTCGGTGGTGTCGACGCCTTTGTAACCCATCTTGTCGATCTTCCCGGGGATGGTGAGGCCGGGGCGGACCTCTCCGAAGCCGGGCTCCTTCTCGACCAGGAAGGTCGTCATCGACTTGTGGGGCGCGGTGCCCTCGGGGTGTCCTTCGTCACTCCGGACGAGAACCGCCACCAGAGTCGACGAGCCGCCGTTCGTCAGCCACATCTTCTGACCGTTCAGGACGTACTCGTCGCCGTCCTTGACCGCCTTGGACGAGATCGCCGACACATCCGAGCCAAGAGCCGGCTCCGACATGGAGAAGGCGCCTCGCACCTCGCCCAGCGCCATCCGGGGCAGGAAGTAGTCCTTCTGCTCCTGCGTGCCGTGCTGCTTGAGCATGTACGCCACGATGAAGTGGGTGTTGATGATGCCGGAGACCGACATCCAGCCGCGGGCGATCTCCTCCACGCAGAGCGCGTAGGTGAGGAGCGACTCGCCCAGGCCCCCGTACTCCTCGGGGATCATCAGCCCGAAGAGGCCCAATTCCTTGAGGCCGTCGACGATCTGCTGCGGGTACTCGTCGCGGTGCTCCAGCTCGGTCGCGACCGGGATGATCTCCTTGTCCACGAAGTCGCGGACGGTGGAGAGGATCTCCTGCTGGATGTCGGTCAGACCAGCGGTCTGGGCGAGTCGCGCCATGGCTACTTCTCCGTCTTTCGCTTTGAAATGTCCAGCAGCTCCGGGCGGCCGGGCTGCTCGCCGCCGCGCTCCTTGATGTACGTCTCGGTGGGGACCATCACCTTGCGGCGGAACACGCAGACCAGCGTGCCGTCCTGCTTGTAGCCCTTGGTCTCGACGTAGACGATTCCGCGGTCGTTCTTCGACTTCGACGGCGTCTTGTCGAGGACCGTCGTCTCGCCGTAGATGGTGTCGCCGTGGAAGGTCGGCGCCACGTGACGCAGCGACTCGATCTCCAGGTTGGCGATCGCCTTGCCCGATACGTCCGGCACGGACATGCCCAGCAGCAGCGAGTAGATGTAGTTCCCGACTACGACGTTCTTGCCGAAGTCCGTCGTGTTCTCCGCATAGTTGGTGTCCATGTGGAGCGGGTGGTGGTTCATGGTCAGGAGACAGAAGAGGTGGTCGTCGTACTCCGTGACCGTTTTTCCGGGCCAGTGCTTGTAGACCGCGCCGACCTCGAACTCTTCGTACGTGCGTCCGAACTGCATGGTGCTCAGGCCTCCGGGGCTTCGAACTTGCTGGTGCGCTGCATGCCGGCGGCCCGGCCCTTGCCGGAGATGACCAGGGCCATCTTGCGGCTGGCCTCGTCGATCATCTCGTCGCCGAGCATGGCGGAGCCCTTCTTGCCGCCCGCCTCGGACGTGCAGTACTCGTATGCGTCGAGGATGAGCTCCGCGTGGTCGAAGTCCTCCTGGGAGGGCGAGAAGATCTCGTTGGCCGCGGCGACCTGGTCCGGGTGCAGCACCCACTTGCCGTCGAAACCGAGGGCGGCGGCGCGCTGCGCGACCTCGCGGTAGCCCTCCTGGTTGCGGATCTGGAGGTAGGGGCCGTCGATCGCCTGGAGGTTGTTGGCGCGTGCGGCCATCAGGATCTTCATCAGGATGTAGTGGTAGGCGTCCGCCGGGTAACCGGGCGGCTGCTCGCCCACGACCAGCGACTTCATGTTGATCGACGCCATGAAGTCGGCCGGGCCGAAGATGATCGTCTCGACGCGCTGGGAAGCCGTGGCGATCTCGTTGACGTTGTTCAGACCCTGGGCGTTCTCGATCTGCGCCTCGATGCCGATCTTGCCGACCTCGAAGCCCATTGTCTTCTCGATCTGCGTCAGCAGCAGGTCGAGAGCGACGATCTGCTGGGCGTCCTGCACCTTCGGCAGCATGATGCAGTCGAGGTTCTGGCCCGCGCCCTCGACCACGGTCACGACGTCGCGGTACGTCCACTCGGTCGTCCAGTCGTTGACGCGCACGACCCGCGTCTTGCCGGTCCAGTCGCCCTCGTTGAGGAACTTCACGATGGTGTGCCGCGCCTCGGGCTTGGCCAGCGGGGCGCAGGCGTCCTCCAGGTCGAGGAAGACCTGGTCGGCGGGGAGGCCCTGGGCCTTCTCCAGGAAGCGGGGGTTGCTTCCCGGCACCGCGAGGCAGGAGCGTCGCGGGCGAAGCCGGTTCACGGGGGCGGGCGTGGTCATGCGGGGACCTCCAGGGGGTCGAGCTTGTTCGCTTTCCGGATCTCGTCGACGATACGGCCGATGATTCCGGTGATATCGAAGTCCTTCGGGGTGAAGACCGCGGCCACTCCCGCGGCCCGCAGCTGTTCGGCGTCGGCGTTCGGGATGATCCCGCCCGCGATCACCGGAATGTCGGCCGCGCCGGCCTCGCGCAGCCGCTCCAGCACGTCCGGCACCAACTGGGCGTGCGAACCGGACAGGATGGACAGCCCGACGCCGTGCACGTCCTCGGCGACGGCCGCGGCCACGATCTCCTCGGGCGTGAGCCGGATGCCCTGGTAGACCACCTCGAACCCGGCGTCGCGGGCCCGCACGGCGATCTGCTCGGCGCCGTTGGAGTGCCCGTCCAGGCCCGGCTTGCCCACCAGGAAGCGGAGCTTGCCGACGCCGAGGTCCTTCGCGGTCAGCTCCACCTTGCGGCGCACCAGCGCGAGCGCGGTGCCCTCCTCGGCGGTGACCGCGACGGGCGCGGACGAGACGCCGGTCGGGGCGCGGAACTCGCCGAACACCTCGCGCAGGGCCCCGGACCACTCGCCGGTCGTGACGCCGGCGCGGGCGCACTCCAGGGTGGCCTCCATGAGGTTGTCCGTGCCCTTGGCCGCCTCCTTCAACCGCTCCAGCGCCTTGCACGGACGCGGGTGGTTGAACGGCGGCTGGTAGCGGGTGTCGCGCCAGTTCTGCAGGGCGGCGATCACCCGGGCCTCGACCGCCGGGTCGACCGTCTGGATCGCCGCGTCCAGGTCGGCCGTCAGCGGGTTCGGCTCGGTCGACTCGAAGATGTTGACGCCGACGATCTTCTCCTGCCCGGACTCGATACGGGCCCGGCGCTCGGCGTGCGAGGAGACGAGCTGCGACTTCAGATAGCCCGACTCGACGGCGGCCATCGCGCCGCCCATCTCCTGGATCCGGTCGATCTCGGCCAGCGACTCCTCCATCAAGGAAGCCACCTTGGCCTCGATGACATGGGAGCCCTCGAAGATGTCCGCGTACTCCAGCAGGTCGCTCTCGTGCGCGAGCACCTGCTGGATGCGCAGCGACCACTGCTGGTCCCAGGGCCGGGGCAGGCCCAGCGCCTCGTTCCAGGCGGGCAGCTGCACGGCACGCGCGCGTGCGTCCTTCGAGAGCGTCACGGCCAGCATCTCGAGAACGATCCGCTGGACGTTGTTCTCCGGCTGCGCCTCGGTCAGACCGAGGGAGTTGACCTGGACGCCGTACCGGAAGCGCCGCTGCTTGGGGTCCTCGATGCCGTACCGCTCGCGCGTGATCTTGTCCCAGATCCGCCCGAACGCCCGCATCTTGCACATCTCCTCGACGAAGCGGACGCCCGCGTTCACGAAGAAGGAGATACGGGCGACCACGTCACCCTTGCGGTCCTCGGCGATCTGGCCGGACGCGAACACCGCGTCCAGGACGGCGATCGCGGTGGACATCGCGTACGCGATCTCCTGGACCGGGGTGGCTCCCGCCTCCTGCAGGTGGTAGCTGCAGATGTTGATCGGGTTCCACTTCGGGATGTGGTTCACCGTGTAGGTGATCATGTCCGTCGTCAGACGGAGCGAGGGAACCGGCGGGAAGACATGCGTCCCCCGCGACAGGTACTCCTTCACGATGTCGTTCTGGGTCGTCCCCTGGAGCTTGGTGATGTCCGCACCCTGCTCCTCGGCGACGACCTGATAGAGCGCCAGCAGCCACATGGCGGTGGCGTTGATGGTCATCGAGGTGTTCATCTGCTCCAGGGGGATGTCCTGGAACAAGCGGCGCATGTCACCGAGATGGGACACCGGCACGCCGACCCGGCCGACCTCGCCGCGGGCGAGGATGTGGTCGGGGTCGTAGCCGGTCTGCGTCGGCAGGTCGAACGCGACCGACAGACCGGTCTGGCCCTTGGCGAGGTTGCGCCGGTACAGCTCGTTGGACGCCTCTGCGGTGGAGTGACCGGCGTAGGTCCGCATGAGCCACGGCCGGTCCTTCTGGCGCTCAGTCATCTAGGGGACCTCAGATGTTCCGGAAGCGGTTGATGGCGTCGATGTGCTGGGCGCGCTTCTCCTCGTCGCGCACTCCCAGGCCCTCCTGGGGCGCCAGCGCGAGGACGCCGACCTTGCCCTGGTGGAGGTTGCGGTGCACGTCGTACGCGGCCTGCCCGGTCTCCTCCAGGGAGTACACCCGGGAGAGCGTCGGGTGGATCTTGCCCTTGGCCACAAGCCGGTTGGCCTCCCAGGCCTCGCGGTAGTTGGCGAAGTGCGAGCCCACGATCTTCTTCAGGGACATCCACAGGTAGCGGTTGTCGTACTCGTGGTTGTAGCCCGAGGTCGAGGCGCAGGTGACGATGGTGCCGCCCTTGCGGGTGACGTACACGGAGGCGCCGAAGGTCTCGCGGCCCGGGTGCTCGAAGACGATGTCGACGTCCTCGCCACCGGTCAGCTCACGGATGCGCTTGCCGAAGCGCTTCCACTCCTTCGGGTCCTGGGTGTGCTCGTCCTTCCAGAACTTGTAGCCCTCGGCGTTGCGGTCGATGATCGCCTCGGCGCCCATCGCCCGGCAGATGTCCGCCTTCTGCTCGCTGCTCACGACACAGATCGGGTTGGCGCCACCGGCGAGCGCGAACTGCGTCGCGTACGAGCCGAGTCCGCCGCTCGCGCCCCAGATGAGGACGTTGTCGCCCTGCTTCATCCCGGCGCCGTTGCGGGAGACCAGCTGCCGGTACGCGGTGGAGTTCACCAGCCCCGGGGCGGCGGCCTCCTCCCAGCTGAGGTGGTCCGGCTTCGGCATCAGCTGGTTGGACTTGACGAGCGCGATCTCGGCGAGGCCGCCGAAGTTCGTCTCGAAGCCCCAGATGCGCTGCTCGGGGTCGAGCATCGTGTCGTTGTGGCCGTCGGAGGACTCCAGCTCGACGGACAGACAGTGCGCGACGACCTCGTCGCCGGGCTTCCAGGCGTTGACGCCCGGGCCGGTGCGCAGGACGACGCCCGCGAGGTCGGAGCCGATGATGTGGTACGGCAGGTCATGGCGCTTGGTGAGCTCGCTGAGCCTGCCGTAGCGCTCCAGGAAGCCGAAGGTCGACATCGGCTCGAAGATCGACGTCCAGACCGAGTTGTAGTTGACGGAGGAGGCCATGACGGCCACCAGAGCCTCGCCCGGGCCGAGCTCCGGCACCGGCACGTCGTCCAGGTGGATCGACTTGCGGGGGTCCTTGTCGCGGGTGGCGAGCCCGGCGAACATCTCCGTCTCGTCCTTGTGCACGGTGATCGCGCGGTACGACTCGGGGAGCGGAAGAGCGGCGAAGTCGGCAGACGTGGCCGTCTGCGACTGAATCGCGTCCAGGATTTCCTTCACGGTGTTGCCTCCGGCGATGAGCGTCCGAGGGGAGACGCTGAGGGTTACGTCGGTGCTGCTGCTGGGGGTGAGGGGTGTGCCGTCGGTTCGGCGGAGGTGGTGCTGTGGCAGCGCTTGGTTGGCGCAGGAGGTTGCCTGTGACGCAGGCGTCCGGGCGCGCTCGCCATTGGCTTGCGGGGACAGCCGGCGTACGAAAGGTCTCTGCACGCCGGCCGCCCGGACACCTTCAACGTATGGCACGGCGTGTCACCCCGCAAGGCACGGAGTGCCATAAGTTGCGCTCAGGTGAAATCTTTACGTAACACGTGAGCGATGATCGATCAGACTGCGCGATGATCGATCGAATCCGGGGCGCAAAAACGCCGGACGTGCTCAAATCGAGCCCGTCCGGCGTTGGGGGACAAGCGGCGGGAGCCGCGGTTCTGTGAGGGAAGTTACGACCGTTCCTTGAGCGCCTGCTCGATGGTTCGCATCACCTGATCCAGCGGGGCATCGACCCTGGCCACGGTGACCAGCACATCCCCCTCCGTGAAGGAAGAAGCCGGCGCCGACCGGGGCGCAGCCTCGCGCCCGGCGCCGATCCCCGTGCCGAACGTCTTCCGCACGATCGCGAAGGCGTGGTCCAGCTGGGACTCGACGTCGCCTTGTCCCCCGGCCCGGAGCCAGCGCCGCAGGACATGGTTGTGAGCCGTGACCACGGCGGACGCCGCGACCTCCGCGAGCAGCGGATCGTCATTGGCGTCGTCGTCGTGCGCGTGCTCGTCGAAGTGGCCCAGCAGATACCGCGTGAACAGCCGCTCGTAGCGGGCCACGGAGGCGATCTCGGCCTCGCGCAGCGTCGGCACCTCGCGCGTGAGCTTGTAGCGCGAGACGGAGATCTCGGGCCGGGCGGCGTACATCTTCATGACTTCCTTGATGCCACGGCACACCGTGTCGAGCGGGTGCTCGTGCGGCGGTGCCGCGTTGAGCACCGCCTCGGCCCGGATCAGGGTGTCGTCGTGGTCGGGGAAGATCGCCTCTTCCTTGGAGCGGAAGTGGCGGAAGAAGGTACGACGGGCCACCCCGGCCTGGGCTGCGATCTCGTCGACGGTGGTTGCCTCGTACCCCTTGGCCGCGAACAGCTCCATGGCCGCGGCCGCCAGTTCCCGGCGCATCTTGAGCCGTTGCGCGGCCGCGCGACTGCCCGCGGCACTCTCCGGCGCGTCGGGCGTAGCTGGTGTACGTGAGGACTTGGCGGGCTGGGACATGACCCGAACGTACTGCATGGGTGCAGGAGAGCGCGCATGTCCGGGGATCCCCCCGCCCTCCACGGGCGGGGGGTTTCCGGTCGGGTCGAGCAGTCCGCCCCAGTCGGCGCTGTCTCTGAGCCGGTCGCCCGGACGCTCAGCGCCGGGCATATTCGCGGAAGCCGCGGCCCGTCTTGCGGCCGAGGCAGCCCGCGGCCACCAGGTGCTCGAGGAGCGGTGCCGGGGCGAGGCCCGGGTCACGGAACTCGCGGTGCAGAACCTTCTCGATGGCCAGGGAGACATCGAGCCCGACCACGTCCAGGAGCTCGAACGGGCCCATGGGGTACCCGCCGCCCAGCTTCATCGCCGCGTCGATGTCGTCGAGAGACGCGTAGTGCTCCTGCACCATCTTGATCGCGTTGTTCAGGTACGGGAACAGCAGCGCGTTCACGATGAAACCGGCCCGGTCGCCGCAGTCCACCGGGTGCTTGCGGATCTTCGCGCAGACCTCGCGGACCGTGGCGTGCACGTCGTCCGTGGTCAGGACGGTCCGCACGACCTCGACGAGCTTCATCGCCGGGGCCGGGTTGAAGAAGTGCATGCCGATCACGTCCTGCGGGCGCGAGGTGGCGCGGGCGCAGGCGACGACGGGCAGCGAGGAGGTCGTGGTGGCGAGGATCGCGCCGGGCTTGCAGACCTTGTCGAACGTGGCGAACAGCTGCTGCTTGATCTCCAGGTCCTCGGCCACCGCCTCCAGCGCCAGATCGACGTCCGCGAAGGCGTCGTACGAGCCCGCCGGGGTGATCCGGTCCAGGGTCTCCGCCGCGGCCTCGGCGGTCATCCGGCCTTTGTCGACGGAGCGCGAAAGCGACTTGCCGATACGGGCCTTGGCGGCCTGCGCCTTCTCCTCGGTGCGGGCGGCCAGGACGACCTCGTACCCGGCCTTGGCGAAGACCTCGGCGATGCCGGACGCCATGGTGCCGGAGCCCGCGACGCCGACGGAGCGCACCGGACGACCAGGCGTCTCGGATCCGCCGGACAGCGGCGTCAGCGCGTCCCGCACGACGGTGGCGCTGCCGGGAGCCTCGTACGAGTAGAAGCCGCGCCCCGACTTCCGGCCGGTCAGGCCCGCCTCGCTGAGCTGCTTGAGGATGGGCGCGGGCGCGTGCAGCCGGTCGTGCGACTCGGCGTACATGGCCTCCAGGACCGTCCGCGCGGTGTCGACGCCGATCAGGTCGAGCAGCGCGAGCGGGCCCATGGGCAGTCCGCAGCCGAGCTTCATCGCCGCGTCGATGTCCTCGCGGGAGGCGTACTTGGCCTCGTACATCGCGGCTGCCTGGTTGAGGTAGCCGAACAGCAGCCCGTCGGCGACGAATCCGGGGCGGTCGCCGACGGCGACGGGCTCCTTGCCGAGGTCGAGCGCGAGGTTGGTGACCGCCGTGACGGCCGTGGGCGCGGTCAGCACCGACGAGACCACCTCGACCAGCTTCATCGCGGGCGCCGGGTTGAAGAAGTGCAGGCCCAGGACGCGCTCGGGGCGGGACGAGTCGGCGGCCAGGCGTGTCACGGACAGGGCGTTGGTGCCGGTCGCGAGGATCGTCTCCGGGCGCACGATGCCGTCGAGCGCGCGGAAGACCTGCTGCTTGATCTCGTACGACTCCGGGGTCACCTCGATGACCAGGTCGGCGTCGGCCGCGGCCTGCAGGTCGGTGAAGGCGCGGAAGCGGGCGAGGACGTCGTCGCGCTCCTGCTCGGTGAGGCGCTCGCGCCGCACGGCGCGGGCGGTGGAGGCTTCGAGCGCCGTGACGGCCTGGGCGGCCGCGGCCTCGCTGATGTCGATGCCGATGACTTCGCGGCCGGCCCGGGCGAGGACCTCGGCGATGCCGGTGCCCATGGTGCCGAGGCCGACGACGGCGACGGTCTTGAGCGGGGACAGAGGGGTGTCGGACAGGGGAGTGGCCATCGCGGGACTCCAGAAAGAGGGTGACGACTGAGGAGCGCACGCAGGTACGCCGAAGAGCGCACGAAGTGCGAAAGATGCGGGTGTTGCCGGGCTGACGAGCGCACACGCCCGGTGCCGTCCAGGGCGCCGAAGAACGTGCGCCCGAAAGAACGGTGAAGCCGACCGGCCCTGTCCCGGAGCCATGTCGTACTGAGGTACCTGAAGTACCGAACCGACTGCTCTCACGGCGGCTGCGTCACCAGGCCACCGCAAGTAAAGACGCGAGTGGGTAACTCGCTCGTCTGAGCTTAACCCGCCAGTAACGAGCGCGCCAGCCCCCGAGTTTGTGATGTACGTCCCCGCGCCTCACAGGTTTCTCTAGGCTCGGCGTCATGGACGAAGCGTTGCGATCACTCACGGAGCGTGTACAAGCCGAGGCCGGGGCCTCGGCGGCGTACGACCGTCTTCTGGCGGCCGAGGGCCTCGACGAACTGGCGGCCGCGCTGACCGAGCCCGGACAGCCGCTGTGGGCACGGGAGTTGGTCGCCTTCCGGCTCGGGGTCGCCGGGGACCGGCGGGCCTTCGAAGCGCTCGTCCTGCTGCTCAACCACCGCGACCCGCAGCGCTGCGCGTCCGCCGCGTACGCCCTGGCCCGGCTCGGCGATGCCCGCACCGCCCGCGCGGCCGCCGCGCTCGCCACCAACGAACTGCGCGTCGCCTACGCCCTGCATCCGGTACGGCTCCTGGTGGAGCTGCGCGCTCCCGAGGCCGCGCCCGCACTGATCACCACGCTCGAACGCCGACTGCGCCCGCACGATCCCTACCGCACGGTCGCGCTCGCGTGCGTGGAGGGTCTGGGGGAACTGGGGGACGTCCGGGCGAGACCCGTACTGAACCAGGCGCTGGCGCATCCGGCGCTCGCGGAGGCTGCGGTCCACGCGCTGGCGCGGCTGCCAAAGCCGTAGGCCGCGGCTCGGCCGCGCCGCCGGCCCCGGGGACGTCTCTGCGCGCGGGTGCGTCACCGTCCCGGCGCGCAGGTGCGCCGCCGTCCCCGCGCGGGTGCGGGGCCGTCCCAGTGCGCAGGTGCGTCGCCGTCCCTGTACGCGGGTGCGTCGCCGTCCCCGCGCAGGTGCGCCGCCGTCCCCGCGCGCGGGTGCGCCCGACCGAGGAGTACGTCAGCCCCGCTCGACGCCGGTGAGTGCGCGGGCGTACCGCACCTCGGGGACCGCGACTCCGTCCACGTCGAAGGGCTCCTCGGCGCCGTCCGGTGCGAACCCGGCCTGCTCGTAGAAGCGGCGGGCCGGGGCGTTCTCCTTCAGCACCCACAGGAGCATCCGCTCGTGCCCGGCGGCGGCACACCGGCCGGCCGACTCCCGCAGCAGCGCGCGCCCGACCCCGCCCCCGACTCGGTCGGGATGGACGTAGATCGCGTACAACTCGGCGTCTTCGGTGCGGACTTCGCCGTCCCGGTACGGCCCGTAGCAGGCCCAGCCGATCACCTCGCCGTCCCTCACCGCGACCAGGTTCACGATCTCGTCGCCGCCCTGCCCGAAGCGCGCGCGTCGCCGCGTCGCGTCCTCCTCCACACTGAGCGCGTCGAGGTACGACTGCGGTATCAGCCCCTTGTATGCCGTCTGCCAGCCGCGGATGCGGATCTCGGCCACGCGCGGGCAGTCGTCGAGGGTCATCTCGCGGACCCGGAGAGCGCTCACTCGCCCACCACCGCGTACGCCTCGATCTCCACAGGCGGCGGCGGGGGCGACCCCGTCGGGGGCGGGAATGCGGGTCAGGTCACTCATGCGTCCATGGTGGACCATGGGTCTGACAATGCCCCCGACGGGTCACTGCTCGCAGGTGGTTCAGCCCCGGAAGCCGAGCAGTCCGTGCAGTGACGAACCGCGCGAGGAGGCCGACGCCGCCGTCGTGCTCAGCGGCTCCGGGTCGGGCAGCGTCTTGCACACCGCGTCGACCTCACCGCCGCTGCGCGGCACCTTGCCGTTGCTCAGATACGTCGCCAGGTACTTGTCCAGGCAGGCGTTCCCGCTCAACGTGATGCCGTGGTTCCCGCCACCCTGCTCGACCACCAGGCTGGAGCCGCGCAGTTGGTGGTGGACGGTGACGCCGCCCTCGTACGGAGTGGCCGCGTCGTTCGTGGCCTGGAAGAGCAGCGTCGGCGGCAGGGCGTCGTTGGAGACGTCCACCGGCTGCAGCGAGTCCGTCGGCCAGAAGGCGCACGGCGCGTTGTACCAGGCGTTGTTCCAGGCCATGAACGGTGCCTTGTCGTACACCGCCCAGTTGTCCTTGCGCCACTGGTTCCAGTCGCGCGGCCAGGACGCGTCACGGCACTGCACCGAGGTGTAGATGCTGTAGCCGTTGTCGCCCGAGGCGTCGATCGCGGCGAAGTTGTCGTACGCCTCGACCAGCGGATCCGCGTTCTTGTCGTTCACGTAGGCCGCGAACGCGTCGGCGAGGTAGGGCCAGTAGCCGTTGTAGTAGCCACCGGGTATGAAGGTGTCCTCCAGCTCGGAGGCGCCCACCTTCTTGCCCGCGGGCTTCTTGGCGAGCGCCGCGCGCATCGCGTACCACTTGGCCTCGACCTTGGCCGGGTCGGTGCCGAGCTTGTACGTCGCGTTGTGCTTGGCGACCCAGGCCAGGAACGCCAGATGACGGTCGTTGAAGGCGTAGTCCTGTCCGATGTTGTCGTCGTACCAGGCACCGGTGGGGTCGACGATGGAGTCGAGCACCAGTCGCCGCACACGGTGGGGGAAGAGCTTCGCGTAGACGGCGCCCAGATAGGTGCCGTACGAGTACCCGAAGTAGTTGATCTTCCTGGCGCCGAGCGCTTGCCTGATCGAGTCCATGTCACGGACCGCGCTCACCGTGTCGATGTACGGAAGCAGGCTCGCGTACTTGGTGCCGCAGGCCTTGGCGAAGGCCGCGGCGCGGGCGAGGTTGGCCTTCTCGATCGCGCGGGTGCTGGGCACGGAGTCCGGGCGTACCGGGTTGAAGTAGCCGGGCTTGCAGTCCAGCGCGGGCTTGCTCGCGCCGACGCCGCGCGGGTCGAAGCCGATGACGTCGTACTGCGCCGCCACCGCCTTGGGCAGGGAGGACGCCACGAACCCGGCGAGCGTCAGCCCGCTGCCGCCCGGTCCGCCCGGGTTCACCAGCAACGGCCCCTGGTACGTCTTCGCGGTGTGCGGGACACGGGAGAGCGCGAGCGTGATGCTCTTGCCGTGCGGGTTGGAGTGGTCGAGCGGCACCTTCAAGGACGTACATTGCAAGGTCGGATAGTCCGTGGTGCCGCATTTCTTCCAGGTCAGCTTCGCCGTATGGGCGGACTGCGTGGTGCGCGGAGCGGTCGCGGAGCCCGCGCTCGCGTCGGCCGGGACCGAGGTCATCATCCCGGCCACCACCGCGGCGACACCACACAGTGCAGCTGCTCTTTTCTTCACGAGGCCTCCCAGGACGGAGGGGTGAGCCGTGCACGCCACGGCCTTCGCCGCATCGTCCCGGAAAGGAACCCCGGAAGAACTCGTTCTGACAAGACTCGACCCGATCGAGCCGCGCGAAGTGCTCAGAGGCCGTCAGAGATGTCTCGGAAGCCGTCACAGGAGCGTGAGTTGAGTCGGCTCCGGTGCCGCGGGCTCAGGGGCGGTGATCCTGCGCGGCATCCCCGCGCGCGTGGGGCCGATGCCGTACTCCTGGGCCAACTCGTGGACCTGGCGGGTGATCCGGCGCTGATACCACTTCGGGGCGTACGCGCCCTCCGCGTACAACCGCTCGTAACGGCGCACGAGACAGGGGTGGTGGTGGTCCAGCCAGGCCATGAACCACTCACGGGCGCCGGGGCGCAGATGCAGTACGAGCGGGGTCACGGAGGTGGCGCCGGAGGCCGCGATCGCCCGTACGGTGGCGCGCAGTTGGGCCGGCTGGTCGCCCAGGAAGGGGATCACGGGGGCCATCAGGACGCCGCAGCCGATGCCGTGCTCCGTCAGGGTGCGCACGACGTCCAGGCGCCGCTCCGGCGCCGGTGTGCCCGGCTCGACGGTGCGCCACAGCTCGGTGTCGGTGAAGCCCACGGACACGGAGATGCCGACATCGGTGACCTCGGACGCCTGCTTCAGGAGGTCGAGGTCGCGCAGGATCAGTGTGCCCTTCGTCAGGATCGAGAAGGGGTTCGCGTGGTCGCGCAGGGCGGCGATGATGCCGGGCATCAGGCGGTAGCGGCCCTCCGCACGCTGGTAGCAGTCGACGTTGGTGCCCATGGCGATGTGCTCGCCGTGCCAGCGGCGTGAGGCGAGCTGGCGGCGCAGCAGGTCCGGCGCGTTGACCTTCACCACGATCTGGGAGTCGAAGTCGAGGCCCGTGTCGAGGTCCAGATAGCTGTGCGTCTTGCGCGCGAAGCAGTACACACACGCGTGCGTGCACCCCCGATAAGGGTTCACCGTCCACTCGAAGGGCATGCGGGAGGCCCCCGGCACCCGGTTCACGATCGACCGCGCCCGGATCTCGTGGAAGGTGATGCCGCGGAACTCCGGGGTGTCGAAGGTACGGGTGGTCACCGCGTCCGCGCCGAACAGCGCGGCATCCCGGGCGGGGTCCCCGGCGGGGTCCACTGTGAGGTTCTCCCAGCGCATGACGCCTCCTCGGTAGCACTGGCCATAGAATAGAACACATGTTCCCTTGATCGTGCGACCTCGTATTCCGTGCCCTGCGAGGACCCCTTCCGTGTCCTACGGGCACCCCGATTTGGGCGGCCAGGGCGCCTGGTGGTTGGCTGGCCGCACACCCCGAGTAACCAAGTGCTGGAGGAAGTGCAATGGCGCAGGTCGAGGCCACGACGGAACGGGTCATCGCAGCGGACGCGGAGGCGGTGTTCGACGCCCTGGCCGACTACAGCGGCACGCGCGCGAAGCTGCTGCCCGAGCACTTCAGCGAGTACGAGGTGCGCGAGGGCGGTGACGGCGAGGGCACCCTCGTGCACTGGAAGCTCCAGGCCACCAGCAAGCGCGTCCGCGACTGCCTGCTCGAGGTGAGCGAGCCCACCGACGGCGAGCTCGTCGAGAAGGACCGCAACTCCTCGATGGTCACCACCTGGCGGGTCACCCCGGCCGGCGAGGGCGAGTCGCGCGTCGTCGTCAGCACCGTCTGGAACGGCGCGGGTGGCATCGGCGGCTTCTTCGAGAGGACCTTCGCGCCCAAGGGGCTCAGCCGCATCTACGACGCGGTGCTCGCCAAGCTCGCCACTGAGGTGGAGAAGTAGCCCGAGGGGCAACTCCGTGGGCCGCGCCGTCCAAGAGGTAACTCTCCAGGCCGCGTTGTAGCCCTCACCGTTTCGAGTGGATCTCCTCGTCGTGCGACGGTACGCCGTAACTCGTCGCGCTTGCTCACAGTTGTCGCGTAAGCGGGAATTGTGCGGTGGGCGCGACGAGGGGAGCGGTACGTGGGCGGGATCACTCTGGTGAAGGGCGAACCGCCTGCCGCGCCCCCGCGGGAGCACGCTCCGGTGGCGGCCGAGACCGTCCAACTGGGCCCGCGCCAGGTGCGGTTGGTCTTCTTCGGGCTCATGCTCGCGCTGCTTCTCGCCGCCCTGGATCAGATGATCGTGGCCACCGCGCTCCCGAAGATCGTCGGGGAGCTGCACGGCCTGGACAAGATGTCCTGGGCGATCACGGCCTATCTGCTCACCTCCACCGTCGGACTCCCCGTCTACGGCAAACTCGGCGACCTCTTCGGCCGCAAGGGCGTCTTCCAGTTCGCGATCGTCGTCTTCGTCATCGGCTCGGCACTCGCCGGACGGGCGCAGACCATGGACCAGTTGATCGCCTTCCGCGCGATCCAGGGCGTCGGCGCGGGCGGCCTCATGATTGGTGTGCAGGCGATCATCGCGGACGTCGTGCCGCCACGCGAACGCGGCCGTTTCATGGGCCTGATCGGCGCCGCGTTCGGTCTCGCGTCGGTCGCGGGGCCACTCCTCGGGGGCTACTTCACCGACCACCTCTCCTGGAGATGGTGCTTCTACATCAACGTGCCCTTCGGCCTGGTCACGCTGGCCGTCGTCACCGTCGTACTGAAACTGCCGAAGCCCGCCGCCAGGGCGCGCCTCGACATCCTCGGTGTGCTGCTCCTCGCCGCCGCGTCAACCTGCGTGGTGCTGCTGACCAGTTGGGGCGGCACCGAGTACGCGTGGGGCTCGCGGGTCATCCTGGGGCTCGGGGCGGGCGCACTCGCCGCGACGGTCCTCTTCCTCGTCGTCGAGCGCTTCGCGGTCGAACCGCTCATCCCGCTGCGGCTGTTCAAGGACGGCGTCTTCAACATCACCGCTCTGGTGGGCCTGGTCATCGGCGTCGCCCTCTTCGGAGCCGCCAGCTACCTGCCGACCTTCCTTCAGATGGTCGACGGCGCCAGCGCCACCGAGTCCGGGCTCCTGATGCTCCCCATGATGGGCGGCATCGTCGGCGCCTCGGTCATCTCCGGACAACTCATCAGCCACACCGGGCGCTACAAGGTCTATCCGGTCCTCGGCAGCGCGCTCGCCGCCGTCGGCATGTGGCTGCTGTCCCGCCTCGAGGTCGACACGCCCCGGCTGCAGTACAGCATCTGGATGGCGGTGCTGGGTGCGGGCATCGGCATGGTGATGCCGGTCCTGGTCCTCGCCGTGCAGAACTCCGTGCGCCCGGCCGACCTCGGCACCGCGACCAGCGCCAACAACTACTTCCGGCAGATCGGTGGCAGCGTCGGAGCCGCCGTCTTCGGCACCCTGTTCGCCAACCGCCTCGCTGACTCGCTCGCCGACCGCCTCCCCGCGCGCGCGGGCACCGGTCTCCCGGACCCCGAGTCCCTCACCCCCCAGCTCGTCCACGCGATGCCCGCCGCCCTGCGCGACGACTACATCGGGGCCTACGCGGACGCCATGCCGCGGATCTTCCTCTACCTCGTGCCGGTGATCGTCGTTGGCCTGCTCATCGCCTTCTTCCTCAAGGAGAAACCTCTGGTGTCCCACAACGCCCCCGCCACCGACGCCGAGTCCGCCCCCCTCACGCAGATCCCGCACGCGCGCTCGTCGTACGCCGCCGGGATCCCCGTCTGCGGCACGGTGCAACACCCCGACGGCACCGTCGTGCCGCGCGCCGCGCTCACCCTCATCGACGTCGCGGGACAGCAGATCGGGCGGGGCGCCAGCGGCGAGGACGGGCGGTACGCGCTGTCCACGCCGGGCTCTGGGTCGTACGTCCTGATCGCGGCCGCGGGAGGCCACCAGCCGCAGGCGGTCTCGGTGACCGTCGGCGAGCGCCCGGTGGAGCTGGACGTCGTGCTCGGCGGCGCGGGACGCCTCGCCGGGAGCGTGCTGACCGCGGACGGCACCCCGCTGCGGGAGGCCACGGTCACGCTCACCAATGTGCACGGAGAGGTGGTGGCCACCACCCGCAGCGGGCGCGAAGGGGGCTATGTCATGACGGAGTTGGTGGCGGGCGAGTACACCCTCGCCGCCAGCGCGCCGGCGTTCCGCCCGGCCGCGCTCCCCGTGAGCGTGCAGGCCGCCCGTGAGACCCGCCAGGACGTCGAACTCGCGGGTGGCGCCGTGCTGCGCGGCACCGTACGGGCGGGCGGCGGACGCCCCGTCGAGGACGCGCGCGTGACGCTCCTGGACGCCGCGGGCAATGTGGTGGACACCCTCACCACCGGAGCCGACGGAACGTTCCGGTTCGTCGACCTCTCCTCCGGCGAGTACACCGTCATCGCGGCGGGCTATCCGCCAGTGGCCACCGTGCTCCAGGTCGCCGGGGGCGGCCGGACGGAACGGGACTTGCAACTGGGGCACGAGGACTGACGGGACGGGGCGGGTGACCTGGGGCACGAGCACGGACGGGACAGGACGGCACCGGGCGGGACGGGCAACTGGCTTACGAAGAACGGGTGTTGCGCGTCTGTCATGCGCCGGAGCCGCCGCGCGACGTCAATTCCGGTATTGCCACACATCGCGACAGGCCGCCGCCGTACCGTGGTGATGGCGGCACAGATCGTTCGGAACGGTGGGGAGAGAGGGCCTGGGTCATGGACCGTGGCACCGAAGTGGGCGCAGCCCCCAGCCGCGGAGCTGGGAAGGGCGCGGTGGAGCACGCCGCGGCCGGCCGCATCCCCCTGGCCGTGGTGGTCGTGGACCGGGACGGCCTGGTGTCGCACTGGAGCACCGGCGCCAGGCGCCTGTTCGGCGCCCCCAGGGAGGACGCGGTGGGCCGCGCCGCCGTCGATCTCCTCCCCGTCTCCGGCGCCCTCCCCGAGGACGACGCCACGGCGCCCTACGGGGCGTACGCGGCGTACGACGGACTCGGCCCCGACTTGGAGTCCTCCCTCGACGGGCGGCTGTCCTATCCGGCCGCGGGGCGCGCCCGGCTCACGGTGACCGGGCGCGACCGGGTCGACGTCCTGTGGTGGGCGTACCCACTGGTGGGCCCCGGGCGGGAGCGGCTGCTGGTACTGGCCGCCGACGCGGCCGCGATGCGCCAAGAGGACGACGAGGCTGTCGTCGAGCGCATCGCGCCCGGCTTCGCGCTGCACACCGACTTCCCCGGCGCCGAGGAGCTGGCGCGCCGACTGCCCGAGATCCTGCCCAGCATGAGCGTGGGCGAGGGCGCCCGCATCGTCGGGCAGGTCCTCGAACTGGGCTACCCGGTCCTGGAGTTCAGTCAGAACGACCGGGTGCCCGTCACCCCCGACTGGGGCGTGCCCCGGCGGGCCGAGCGCAAGGCGCGCCGCGAGCGGGCGGCCAGGGCGGCGGCGGTCGGCGAGCCGCTTCCGCAGGACGTCCAGGACGACGGCGAGGACCTCGAGTACGTCGCCGTACGCGAGCGCCTGGAGTTCCTGAACGAGGTCAGCGGGCGCATCGGCACCTCCCTGGACCTGTCACAGACCATCCTCGAGGTCAGCCGCGCCGTCGTGCCCCGCTTCACGGACGTGGCGGGCACGTACCTGCGTGAGCAGGTCATCGCCGGTGAGGGCTTCCCCGACGGGGTGCCCGACACGACCACCATGTGGCACCGGGTCGCCGTGGAACACACCGACGAGCCGGGCCGCTGGGACGATGTCGTGCCCGTCGGCGAGGCCATGCCGTTCCCGGCGCACACGCCGTTCTTCCAGTGCATGACCACCGGGGAACCCGTCCTCGTGCCGCGCATCAGCGAGCAGATGGGGCACATGATCGCCGCGCAGTTCGAGAAGCGCGACATCCGGCCGCTGATCACCAACCGCTCCATGCTCGTCGTACCACTGAAGGCCCGCAATGTGGTGCTCGGTTTCATGATCCTGCTGCGCCACCCCGAGCGGGTCGAATTCAACGACATGGACCGCGTCACCGGCGCCGAACTGGCCGCCCGCGCAGGCCTCGTGCTCGACAACGCGCGCATGTACACCTACCAGGAGAGCGTCGCCGAGACCCTCCAGGACAGCATGCTGCCGCACATCGCGCCCCGGATGGCCGGCTGCGACATCGCGACCCGCTATCTGCCCGGCACGCTCCTCGGACGTGTCGGCGGCGACTGGTTCGACTCCGTGAAGCTGCCCGGCTCCCGCACCGCCCTGGTCGTCGGCGACGTCATGGGTCACGGTCTCAACTCGGCGGCGATGATGGGCCAGTTGCGCACCGCCGTGCAGACCATGGCGGCGCTCGACCTGCCGCCCGCCCAGCTCCTGCGCAACCTCGACGACCTGGCCCAACGGCTCGGCGACAGCTACCTCGCGACCTGCTTGTACGCCGTCTACGACCCCATCGCCGGCGAGCTGCACCTCGCCAACGCGGGCCACATCCCGCCCGTCGTGGTCCGCGCCGAGGACGGATACAGCGAGCTGCTCGACCTGCCGACGGGCGCGCCCATCGGTGTCGGCGGAGTGCCCTTCGAGTCGGTACGCGTGCGCGTGGCGCCCGGCGACCGGCTGGTGATGTGCACCGACGGGCTGGTCGAAGTCCGCGGCGAGGACATCGGCGTCGGCCTCGCCACGCTCTGCGAGTCCGCCGCCCACCCGGCCGCCTCCATGGACGACGCCTGCGACACCATCATCCGCGCGCTCAACACGCGCGGCGGCCGCAAGGACGACGTCGCTCTCCTGATGGCCCGCCTCAACGGCATCGACTCCGAGGACGTTACCGAATGGCGGTTCGCACTCGACCCGATCGAGGTGGGCAGGGCCCGCGCCGTGGTCCGCGAACAGCTGCACATATGGGGCCTGGCCTCGCTCGCCGACAGCGCCGAGCTGATGGTCAGTGAGCTGGTGACGAACGCCGTACGGCACGCGCACAGCCGCCAGATAGAGCTGCGACTCGTCCGGGGCGACACCCTGCTGTGCGAAGTCGACGATGACGACCACACGCTGCCCACGCTGCTCAGCGCGGGGCCCGACGACGAGTTCGGCCGCGGCCTGCGCGTGGTCAGCACCCTGGCCCGCGAGTGGGGAGCCAGCCGGACGAGCGCGGGCAAGACCGTGTGGTTCGAACTGACGCTCCCGCGACGCTGATCCGCACGGGCGACGATGAACCGCACGAGTGACGCTGACCTGCTCGCGCGACGCGCGGATCCAGGGGGCGCGGGCGGCGTGTGAAGCCGTACGGGTATCGAATGAGCCGTGAAGGAACGCGCCACCCGCTTGTCGCCTCGCGCGGGGCGCGGTAAACCGTTCTGGCCTGCCAGGTCCGGTGGGCTGCGGTCGCAACCTGGGGAGCGGGCATGAGCGTGACGAGTCGGTACCGGGAGGCCTGGGAGGGCTTCTGGCGCGAGGCCTCCGAGGAACAGGGGGCGGTCTTCTGGGACGCGGAGCCCGTGCTGACCGTCGGCGTCCATCTCGCCCTCTTCGAACCGCATCTGGCGGCTCGCGATCTGCCGGTCGTGGACCTCGGCTGCGGCAACGGCACCCAGACCCGCTTCCTGGCCGACCGCTTCCCACACGTCGTCGGCGCCGACCTCTCGTCCGCGGCGCTCGACCATGCCCGGCACGCCGATCCGGCGGGTCGGGCCGTCTACCGGCCGCTCGACGCGGTCGAGAAGACCGAGGCGGAGACCCTGCACGCGGAGCTCGGCGACGCCAACGTGTATATGCGCGGGGTGCTCCACCAGGCCGAGCCCGACGACCGGCAGCCGTTGGCGGACAGCCTCGCGACCCTGGTGGGGGAGCGGGGCCGGGTCTTCCTCGTCGAACTCGCCGAGGCCGCCGGCCTCGTCCTGAGGGGCCTGGCACAGGGCCCCGCCGGCCCGCCCCCCAAGCTCGCCCCGGTCTTCCGGCACGGCATCGCCCCCGGCGAGGTCGCGGACGCCGCGGTCCCCGAGTATCTCCGCTCCGCGGGCCTCACGGTCCTCGCGAGCGGCGAACTCCCCCTCATCACGACCGAGTACACGGCCGACGGCACGCGTATCGAACTGCCGTCGAAGTGGCTGGTGGCGGGGCGTTCCGGGGCGTGAAGCGCCGGCGGCACGGGTACGGCGTCACCGACTGAGGCCGCCGTACCCGCGCCTGGTGGCCATGCACGTCCTATCCCTCAAGACCGCCCAACACCCGTTCCGCCAGGCTCGCGAGCCGCTGGCCGCCCGCCCTCTCGTAGTCGCCGCGGTTGAACACACCGTCCGCCGACTCGTCGCCGGGGCCGCGCAGGGCCTCGGTGAACTCGGCTGTCAGCATGCGGGCTTCGGGGGAGGTGTCGCCGGTCAGGAGACTGAGGGCGCGGCGCGCGGCCGCACGGTAGCCGGGGACGACGTACAGACCCGGTGTGGCGGGCAGCGTCACGTCCTCGAAGTGGCAGCCCCAGAACTCGACGTCCTCGAACTCGGCGCCGCCGAAGTCGACTTGGCGCAGTGGGGTCGGCGACGGGCGGTCCGGCACGGGCCGCCCGTCGAAGATCACTTCCCGCAGGCGGCCGGTGAACCGGCACTCCCGCAACGCGCACTGCTCGAAGTGCACCCCGTCCAGCTTCGCCCGTGAGAAGTCGCAGGCTTCGAAGGCCGCCCCGAGCGCCACCGCACCCCGCAGCTGGGCGCCTGCGAACGACACGCCGTGCCATGTGTTGCGGCGGCCGCGGTCCCAGCTGCCGATGACCGCGTCCTGCATCCGCGGGCAGGTCGTCGAGCGGCTTGCCCGACTGGAGGCGGGACAGCACGTCGGCGGCCAGCCGCGCGCCCTCGTCCCCGCGCCAGTCGACGCCCGCTCCCCCGCCCGGCCGGGCGCCGGCACCGGCGCCCGACCCCGTACTACGACCACGAGTTTCATCCCGTGAACAGTCCAATCCCCCAGCTCAGTAGCGCCAGGGCGACGGCGACCGCCACCACGGCGGCTACCGGTAAGCGCCCGACTCTGGCCTTGACGACCTGTAACCCGCGCATGATCACGATCCCCCCGGTCTCGTCAGCCTCAGCGCACCCAAGTGCCTGTGCCGGGACGGGCAGGCCTGTCTCAAAAGGGACGGGTGGGACAGCGGGGGCCACGCCAAGGAGCGCACGGCCAGGTGGGAATGACGCTTCCTGGCCGGTTCCTTTTCTGGCGCGTAACGTGACGGAACATGAAGATCCTCATCAGTGCCGACATGGAAGGCGCCACGGGTGTGACCTGGCCGGCCGACGTGCTGCCGGGGACGCCGCAGTGGGAGCGGTGCCGGTCGATGTTCACCTCGGACGTGAACGCCGCCGTGCTCGGCTTCTTCGACGGCGGCGCCGACGAGGTGCTGATCAATGAGGCCCACTGGACCATGCGGAATCTCCTGCTCGAACAGCTGGACGAGCGAGCGGAGATGCTCACCGGGCGGCACAAGTCCCTGTCCATGGTGGAGGGCGTCCAGCACGGTGACGTGGACGGCATCGCGTTCGTCGGCTATCACGCGGGCGCCGGCATGGAGGGCGTCCTCGCCCACACCTATCTCGCGAACTCCATCACGGGCGTGTGGATGAACGACGCACGGGCCAGTGAGGGACTGCTCAACTCCCATGTCGTCGCCGAGTACGGCGTGCCCGTCGTGCTGGTCACCGGCGACGACCTGGCCTGCGAGGACGCGCTCGGGTACGCGCCCGAGGCACTGAAGGTCGCCGTCAAGGATCATGTGTCGCGGTACGCGGCGGTGTGCCGTACGCCGTCCAGGACCGCCGCCGACATCCGGGCCGCGGCCAAGGAGGCGGCGTCCCTGGCGGTGCGTCACGAGCCGGTCGTCGACGGGCCGTTCACCGTCGCCCTGGAGTTCGACGCCGAGCACCTGTCGATGGCCGCCACCGTCGTGCCGGGTGTCCAGCGCGTCGGGGAGCGGAAGGTGGCGTACACCAGCGACACCATGTACGAGGGAATTCGCACCTTCAAGGCGGTCACCACGATCGTCTCGGCCGCGGTGGAGGAGCAGTATGGCTGACGCACTGGCTCTCGATGAGGTCGTCCGGTTCACCTCCGACCTCATCCGTATCGACACGACCAACCGCGGCGGCGGGGACTGTCAGGAGCGCCCTGCCGCCGAGTACGCGGCCGCGCGGCTGGCGGAGGCAGGGCTGGAGCCCACGCTCCTTGAGCGCACGAAGGGGCGTACGAACGTCGTGGCCCGCATCGAGGGCACCGACCCGTCCGCCGACGCGCTGCTCGTCCACGGTCATCTGGACGTGGTGCCCGCGCAGGCCGAGGACTGGAGCGTGCACCCGTTCTCAGGGGAGATCCGCGACGGCGTCGTGTGGGGGCGCGGCGCGGTCGACATGAAGAACATGGACGCGATGATCCTCGCGGTCGTGCGCGCCTGGGCGCGCGCGGGCGTACGGCCCCGGCGTGACCTCGTGATCGCGTTCACCGCCGACGAGGAGGCGAGCGCCGAGGACGGCTCCGGGTTCCTCGCCGACGAGCACCCCGGTCTCTTCGAGGGCTGCACCGAGGGCATCAGCGAGTCGGGAGCCTTCACCTTCCACGACGGCAGCGGCAGACAGCTCTACCCGATCGCAGCGGGTGAGCGCGGCACGGGTTGGCTCAAGCTCACCGCGAGCGGCCGGGCGGGCCACGGCTCCAAGGTGAACCGCGCCAACGCGGTGGTCCGCCTGGCCGAGGCGATCGCGCGGATCGGCGCGCACGAGTGGCCCGTCAGGCTCACCCCGACCGTGCGCGCTGCCCTGACCGAACTCGCCGCCCTGTACGGCGTCGAGGCGGACCTCGCCGACGTGGACGACCTCCTGGTGAAGCTCGGCCCCGCCGCCGCGCTCGTCGAGCCGACCGTCCGCAACAGCGCCAACCCGACCATGCTGAGCGCCGGATACAAGATCAACGTGATCCCGGGGGAGGCCGTCGCCTACGTGGACGGCCGATATCTGCCCGGTGGCGAGGACGAGTTCCGCACGACTCTTGACCGGCTCACCGGACCGGACGTGGAGTGGGAGTTCCACCACCGTGAGGTGGCCCTCCAGGCGCCGGTGGACTCGGTGACGTACGCGAGGATGCGCGCGGCCGTCGAGGAGTTCGCGCCCGAGGGGCATGTGGTGCCGTACTGCATGTCGGGCGGCACCGACGCCAAGCAGTTCTCGCGCCTCGGCATCACCGGTTACGGGTTCGCGCCGCTGAAGCTCCCGGAGGACTTCGACTACCAGGCCCTCTTCCACGGTGTCGACGAGCGCGTCCCCGTCGAGGCGCTCCACTTCGGCGTCCGTGTCCTCGACCGCTTTCTGCGCACGGCCTAGGGAAGGTGGGGCACATGGTGCAGACCCTGGCGTACGGTTCGTGGCCCTCGCCCATCGGCGCGACGCTCGCCGCCGCGCACGACGGGCGCCCGGAGTTCGTGGGCTTCGTCGGCGACGAGGCGTGGTGGACCGAGCCACGGCCCACGGAGGGCGGGCGGCGCACGCTCGTACGGCGGAAGGCCGACGGCACGGAGGAGTCGGTGCTGCCCGCTCCCTGGAACGTACGCAGCAGGGTCATCGAGTACGGCGGGCAGCCGTGGGCCGGCGAGATGCGCCCCGAAGGACCCCTGGTGGTCTTCGCCAACTTCGCCGATCAGCGGCTGTATCTGTACGAAGCCGGGGGCGAGCCACGCCCGTTGACACCCGTCTCGCTCGTGGGCGGCGGACTGCGCTGGGTGGACCCGCAGTTGCATCTGGAGCTGGGTGAGGTGTGGTGCGTCCTCGAGGAGTTCACCGGGGACGGGCCGGCCGACGTACGGCGGGTCGTCGCCGCGGTGCCGCTGGACGGCTCGGCGGCGCAGGACCCGGACGCGGTGCGCGAACTCACCGACGGGCGGCACCGGTTCGTCACCGGCCCCCGGCTCTCGCCCGACGGGCGGCGCGCGGCCTGGCTCGCCTGGGACCACCCGCGGATGCCGTGGGACGGCACGGAGCTGGTCCTCGCCGACGTGACCGAGCAGGGCATGCTGCACGCGGTGCGATCGGTCGCCGGTGGACCCGACGAGTCCATCGCGCAGGCCGACTGGACCGCGGACGGCACCCTGCTGTACTCGAGTGACCGCACCGGCTGGTGGAATCTGTACCGGCTCGGCGAGGACGACCAGGAGGCGGCGGTCTGCCCGCGCGAGGAGGAGTTCGGCGGGCCGCTGTGGAAGATCGGGTACCGCTGGTTCGCGCCGCTGGAGGGCGGGCTGATCGCCGTGGTGCACGGTCGGGGCGCCACCGCGCTCGGGATACTGGACCCGGAGACCGGCGAGGTCGTCGACGCGGCCGGACCCTGGACCGAGTTCGCCCCGACGCTCGCCGCGCACGGCACGCGCGTCGTCGGCATCGGAGCCAGCCCCCGCAGCGCCTACGAGGTCGTCGAGCTGGACGCCCTCCCCCACGCTCGAACGAGCTCGCGCGGGGGGACCCCCATCGGCCGGGCCCGGGTGATCGGCGCCGCGCACGACGACCCGGTGGACCCCGCGCACTACCCGGAGCCGCTGATCCGCACCTTCACCGGCCCCGCCGGGCGCGAGATCCACGCGCACATCTATCCACCGCACCACCCCGGCCATGTCGCACCCGGGGACGAGCTTCCGCCGTATGTCGTCTGGGCGCACGGCGGCCCCACCGGCGCCGCGCCCCTCGTCCTCGACCTGGAGATCGCCTACTTCACCTCGCGCGGGATCGGCATCGCGGAAGTCAACTACGGGGGGTCGACGGGGCACGGACGGGAGTACCGCAACCGGCTGCGCGAGCAGTGGGGCGTCATCGACGTCGAGGACTGCGCGGCCGTCGCACTCGCGCTCGCCGACGAGGGCACCGCCGACCGGGGGCGGCTCGCCATCCGCGGGGGCAGCGCGGGCGGCTGGACGACGGCCGCGTCCCTGACGACCACCGACGTGTACGCCTGCGGCACGATCCTCTATCCGATCCTCGACCTCGCCGGCTGGGGTTCGGGGGAGACCCACGACTTCGAGTCGCGGTACCTGGAGACGCTGATCGGGCCGCTCGCCGAGGTGCCGGGGCGGTACGCGGAGCGGTCGCCCACCGAGCACGCCGACCGCGTCACCGCGCCCTTCCTGCTGCTCCAGGGCCTCGACGACGTCATCTGCCCGCCCGCGCAGTGCGAGCGGTTCCTGGCCAGGCTGGAGGGGCAGGGACGCCGCGTTCCGCACGCCTACATCGCCTTCGAGGGCGAGGGCCACGGTTTCCGGCGGGCCGAGACGATGGTGCGCGTCCTGGAGTCCGAACTCTCGCTGTACGCACAGGTCTTCGGGCTGCACCCGCCCGGGATCCCCACCTTGGAGCTGGCCAAGTGAAACCGTTCGTTCCGGAACTGGAGCACACCGCGTGACCTCACCGACCCCCCTCACCCGCCCGGCGCGTCTCGCCGCCGGAGCCCGCGTCGCCGTCGTCGCGCCCAGCGGGCCCGTGCCCGAGGAGCGGCTCCAGGCGGGCCTCGACATCCTGCGCGGATGGGATCTCGACCCGGTGGTGGCACCCCATGTCCTGGACCGGCACGCCGAGTTCGACTACCTCGCGGGCACGGACGCCGACCGGGCGGCCGACTTCCAGGCCGCCTGGTGCGACCCGGGGGTGGACGCGGTGCTGTGCGCTCGCGGTGGGTACGGCGTGCAGCGCATGGTCGACCTTCTCGACTGGGACGCGATACGGGCCGCGGGGCCCAAGGTGTTCCTCGGGTTCAGTGACATCACGGCGCTGCACGAGGCGTTCGCGACCCGCATGGGCCTTGCGACCCTGCACGGACCGATGGTGGCCGCCGTCGACTTCCTCAAGAACGCGCGGGCGCAGGAGCATCTGCGGGCGACGCTCTTCGAGCCGGAGACGGTGCGCACCATCGTGTCGAGCTCGGCCACCGCGCTGGTGCCGGGGCGGGCCCGGGGTGTCACCCTCGGCGGCTGCGTGAGCCTGCTCGCCGCCGACCGGGGCACACCGCACGCCCGTGCCTCCGTCCGGGGAGGACTGCTCCTGATCGAGGACATCGGCGAGGAGGCGTACCGGCTGGACCGGATACTGACCCAGCTCCTGCGGGCCGGATGGTTCGACGAAGTCGCCGGGATCGCGCTCGGTTCCTGGGTGGACTGCGGGCCGTACGAGGGGCTGCGTGCGGTGTTCGCCGACCGGCTGGGCGGACTCGGGGTGCCCGTCGTCGAGCACTTCGGGTTCGGGCACTGCGAGGAAGCGCTCACGATCCCCTTCGGAGTCGCGGCCGAACTGGACGCGGACACGGGGGCATTGACGCTGGACGAGCCGGCGCTCGGCTGACGGCACCGCTCACTGAATATCCGTCAAGAAACTCCCGGCACGGTGATTGACCGCCGTCTGACACGTGTCACAGCATGACTACCGGCCGGTACTTACCGGTCGGTAGTCGGGTTGTCCTCAGCGTGGAGGTCTACGTGTCCCGTCGCTCGCGTGTGCCCAGATCCCGTGCCTCGCTCGTCCTGGCCCTAGGTGCCGCGCTCACGGCACCGCTCGCGTTCACCGCGCCCGCCTCGGCCACCGGCCAATACACCGTCACCGCCCTGAAGTTCACGGTCGAAGCCGGTGGCCGCACCTGCACGATCGACGCCGACCTGTACCGGCCCGCCGGCGTGGACAGCGACCACACCGCACCCGCCGTGCTCGCCACCAACGGCTTCGGCGGAAGCAAGTCGGACGGTTCGACGGACGCGATCGGCAAGGCCTTCGCGGCCCGCGGCTATGTGGGGCTCGTCTACTCGGGGCTCGGTTTCGGCAAGTCGGGCTGCCTGATCGCCCTCGACGACCCGCGCGTCGACGGCGTGGCCGCCTCCCGGCTCGTCGACTTCCTCGCGGGCACCCGCGCCGCCGACGACGGCACGAAGGCCGACTACGTCACCCGGGACGGCAAGGGCGACCCGCGCGTCGGCATGATCGGCGGCTCCTACGGGGGCGCCGTCCAGATGGCCACGGCCGCCGTGGACCACCGCGTCGACGCCCTCGTCCCCCTGATCACCTGGAACGACCTGGCCTACTCGCTGGACCCCAACAACACCGTCGGCGCCCGTGCCGTGCCCGGCGCCTTCAAGTGGCAGTGGACCAACGGCTTCTACCTGATCGGCGAGAGCCAGCCGCTGACCGTGCCGAACCTGGACCCCTCCCGGATCAACTCCCTCACCTGCCTGCACTTCGTGAGCGACGCCTGCGACACCGTGCGGACACTGAACTCGGGGAGCTACCCGGCCGCCAAGACCGGACCGCTGCTCAGTTACGCCCGCAGCGTGTCGCCCGTCTCGTACCTGCGCACCGTGCAGGCGCCGACCCTCCTCGTCCAGGGGCAGGCCGACAGCCTCTTCAATCTCAACGAGGCGACAGCGACGTACAAGACCCTCAAGGCGCAGGGCACCACCACGAAGATGATCTGGCAGTCATGGGGGCACAGCGGCGGGCTCACCGACCCGACGACCGGCGAACTCAACCTGAGCCAGGGCAACTTGGAGACGAGCTACGTCGGCAGGCGGATCCTCGCGTGGTTCGACCGCTATCTGCGGCACCACAAGGGCGTCGACACGGGACCCGCCTTCGCGTACTACCGCGACTGGATCGCCGACCCGGACAACACCTACGCCACCGCCTCGCGGGTGCCCGCGCTCAGTCAGCGGCTCTATCTCTCCGGGGACGGCAAGCTCGTCGACAACCGGCGGAAGGTCGCGCGCGGCAGCCGGGAGTACCGCAACTGGCTGGTGCCCACGAGTCACTCCGAGAACTCCCTCGCCGGGCTGGTCGGGTTGCCCGATCCGGCGCCGTACGACACCGAGGGCACCTACCTCGGCTGGACGAGCGAGCCCCTGACCCGCTCCGTCGACGTCGTCGGCGCGCCCAGGGCCACGCTGAAGGTCGTCTCACCGCAGACCGAGCGCGTGCAGAACTCCGGCAACGCCGCCGACAAGCTGGTCCTCTTCGCCAAGCTGTACGACGTCGCTCCCGACGGCACGAAGACGCTGGTGCATCGGCTGGTGGCGCCGGTGCGGGTGCCGGACGTGACGAAGAGCTTCACCGTCACGCTGCCGGGGATCGTGCACCGGTACGAGGCGGGGCACCGGCTCCGGTTCGTCGTCGCGGCCAGTGACGACGCGTACTTCGGGAACAAGGGGGTCAAGCCGGTGACCGTCACCAGCGCGCCGGGGGACACCGGGGTGCTGGAACTGCCGGTCGTCGGGGACTGAGGGCCCGGTCCGTCGTCGTCCCGGCTCCGGGTCACCCGGAGGAACCGCCCACCGCGCGTGCCGTCGCCTCGCGGCTCATGCTGAGCGCATGAGCCCGAAGACCTCGGAGAGCACCGGCGCGAGCGGTGGGAAGAGCGGTGGCGGGCCCCGGACCCCCGGCAGGGCCAGTGTCGCCGCGCTGGCCCTGCTCGCCCTGATCTTGGTCTTCGAGAACACCCGCAGTACCAAGATCCGGCTGTTCATTCCGGAAGTGACCATGCCGCTGTGGATGGCACTCCTCGGCACCGGGGTGATCGGCGGGCTGTGCGGGGCGTACGCGCGCAAGCGCCGAGGCTGAGCGCGTACCGGCGTAGTGTGGCGGGATGTCTGAGAACGCCCCCGACTATCTCGCCGAAGGCCCCCGCGTGGGCATACGGCACTTCACGTACGAGGACGGCGCGGAGTTCACCGCCCGGGCCAGGGAGAGCAAGGATCTCCACCAGCCGTGGCTCTTTCCGCCCGGCAGCGCCGACACCTATGCCGCGTACGCGGGGCGCCTCATCGAGGATCCGACGAAGGCCGGATTCCTGGTGTGCGAGCGGGACGGCGGAGGCATCGCCGGGTTCATCAACATCAACAACATCGTCGAGGGCGGCTTTCTGTGCGGGGCGTTGGGGTACGGCGCCTTCGCGCACGCCGCGGGGCGCGGCCTGATGGCCGAGGGACTCGGGCTCGTCGTGCGGTACGCCTTCGGAACGATGCGATTGCACCGGCTCGAAATCAACGCGCAGCCGGGGAACGCCGGCTCCATCGCACTCGCCCGGCGGTGCGGCTTCCGGCTGGAGGGCTTCTCGCCGGACTTCATCTACGTCGACGGAGCCTGGCGGGACCACGAGCGGTGGGCGATCACCGCGGAGATGGTCTCTTCCCGTTGAGCGCTTCTCGGGTGAGGATGAGCCCCATGCGGAACCTCGTTGTGCTCGACGCCCCGTCCAACCTGGGCCTGCGTCCGCCCGCGCCCGGCACCGTCCCCGGTTGCCACAAGCTCGCCGGTGCCCTGCGCGAGCAGCGGATCGTGTGGGGGTACCTCCCACGCCTTTAAGGCAGTGGGGGAGGCTCGGAGCGCTGGAGGGCGGGGTCGTCGTACCGCCGCGCTACGACCGCGGGGAGTGGCAGGAGGGCGGGGTCGTCGTACCGCCGCGCTACGACCGCGGGGAGTGGCAGGAGGGCGACGGGGTCTTCAACGCCGCCGCCATCGCCACGTACACCCGAAAGCTCGCCGACCGCATCGAGCGCCATGTCCGCGCCGGTGAGCTGCCCGTCGTCCTCGGCGGCGACTGTTCCATCCAGCTCGGCGCCTCGCTCGCACTGCGCCGCCTCGGCCGGTTCGGACTCGCCGCCGATGGGGGCACCTCCCACGCCCTTTAGGCAGTGGGGGAGGGTCGGCGGACTTCCGGCACCCGGGGAACTCGGACCGGATCGGCGCGGCGGGCGGCGAGGAACTCGCCCTCGCGACCGGCCGCGGGCAGGACGACCTCGCCGACCTCGAAGGGCTGAAGCCCTATCTGAAGGACGAGGACGTACGGCTCTTCGGCATCCGCGACTACGACACCGAACGCGACGAGCTCGCCGCGCTGAAGATCCCCACGGTCACCGTCGGCGAGCTGCGCGAGTGGGGCGCGGACGCCATCGCCCGGGCCACCTTGGGGACCCTCGAACTCCCGCACCTGGACGGCTTCTGGGTCCACCTCGACGCCGACGCCTCGACCCTCCCCCAGCTCTCGGCTGCGCTCGAGCCGGGGGGACCCCCAGTCATGTCCGCCGTGGACAGCCCGGACCTCGACGGGCTGCTCCCCGACGAACTCCTCGCGCTGCTACGTCCGTTGCTGCGCTCCCCGCACTGCGTCGGCCTCAACGTCACCATCTACGACCCCGATCTGGATCCGGACGGCACGGCGGGCGCGCTGCTCGCCGACCTCGTCGTCGCCGCCTTTGCGGAATCCTGACCGGATCCTGACGAGCGGAGACCCTGGTCAGGTTCGCGATGACCGGGTTCCATGGTCATCGTGACGACGATCCGACGTGACGTACTGACGCTCCCCGCCGCGGAGTTGGGTCCGAACAACCCGCTGCCGCCGCTGCGGACGCTCGACGAGATACATCGCATCGACGACCGCGACCGCGAGGGCCTGCCGCGCGAGATGGCCCGGCAGATCGGGTACGAGCCGCTGCGCAGCCTGCTGCCGGAGCGCATCCGCGACGGGTACGACAGACAGCGCGCGCCGCGCAAGATCGACACGATCGTGATCGAGAACGACCGGCTGCGGGCCACCGTGCTGTCGGGCTACGGAGGCCGGGTCGCCTCCCTCTTCCACAAGCCCTTGCAGCGCGAACTCCTCTACCGCAACCCGGTGTTGCAGCCCGCCTGCTTCGCCCTCAACGGCGCCTGGTTCTCCGGTGGCATCGAGTGGAACATCGGCGCCACCGGGCACACCACCCTCTCCTGCTCGCCCGTCCACGCCGCCCGCGTCCCCGCCCCCGACGGCGGCGAGATGCTGCGCCTGTGGGAGTGGGAGCGGCTGCGCGACCTCCCCTTCCAGGTCGACCTGTGGCTGCCGGACGGCTCCGACTTCCTGTACGTCGGCGTACGCGTCCGCAATCCGCACGAGAAGCCCGCGCCCGTGTACTGGTGGTCCAACATCGCGGTCCCCGAGGAGCGCAGGGTGCTGGCACCGGCTGAGGAGGCCTGGCAGTTCGGTTACGAGCGGAGGCTACGAAGCGTGCCGGTGCCGTCGTACGACGCCATCGACCGCACGTATCCGCTGAACAGCACCTTCCCCGCCGACTACTTCTACGAGGTGCCCGACGGGCAGCGCCGCTGGATCGCCGCGCTCGACGACGCGGGCGACGGGCTCGTGCAGACGTCGACCGATGTGCTGCGCGGGCGCAAGCTGTTCGTCTGGGGCTCCGGTGCGGGAGGGCGGCGCTGGCAGGAGTGGCTCACCGAGCCCGGCACCGGTGGGTACTGCGAGATCCAGGCCGGGCTTGCCCGCACCCAGCTCGAGCACGTCCGCCTCGATGCGGAGAGCGAGGTGTCCTGGCTGGAGGCGTACGGGCCGCTGGCCGTGAGCGGGGACGCGGTTCACGGGGCGGACTGGGGAGTGGCGCGGGCCGAGGTGGAGACGGCATTGCAGGGTGTCCTGCCGCGCGCCGACGTCGATGCCGCGTACGACGCCTGGTTGCCGCAGGCCGACGTGGAACCCGGCGAGGTGCTGGCCGTCGGCTCCGGCTGGGGCGCGCTCGAAGTGCTGCGCACCGCCTACAAGGTGCCCGGTACGCCCTTCGAGGAGTCCACGCTGGGTGAGGCGCAGGCGCCGTGGCTCGAGTTGCTTCGGTCCGGTGCCTTTCCCGAGCCGCGGCGGGTCGGGCCGCCCGGTGAGAGCCTTGTCGCCGCGCATTGGCGGGACATGCTGGAGACCGCGCCCGCCGTGCCGCTTGCCGAGTATCACCTCGGGGTGGCCCAGTGGCATGCCGGTGATCTCGCGCAGGCCGTGCGCAGTTGGGAGCGGGCGCTTGAACTCGCTCCGTCTCTCTGGCCGTTGCTGCGGTGTCTTGCCGTGGCCGATCTGCAGGCGGGCAACCGGGAGCGGGCCGCCGATCGGTATGCCGACGCGTTCGACGATCTGTGCCAGGAGCGGCGGGACGACGGGGAGGTCTGGACCGCGGCCACGGCGGCGCTCGGGCGGGAGGCGATCGAGGCGTTGCTCGCGGTGCGGCGCGTCTCGGAGGCGCGTGCCGTGTGGGAACGGCTGCGGCCCGCAACCCGGGCGCGTGGTCGATTCCGGTTGATCGAGGCGCAACTGCTGGTGAGCGAGGGGGACTTGGGTGCGGCGCGGGCCGTTTTCGACTCGGGGTTCGAAGTGGCCGATCTGCGGGAGGGGGCGGAGGCCATCGGTGAGGTGTGGGCTCGGCTGAGTGATGAGGCGTTGCCGGGGCGGTACGAGTTCCGGATGCGGCCGTCGATTGACTGAACGTCGACGGGTTTCGCCCCCTCCGCCCCAGACCCCACTCCTCAAACGCCGGACGGGCTGATTTCAGCCCGTCCGGCGTTTGAGGACGAGGCCGTTCAGGCCGAAAGCGGGGGTCTGGGGGCGGTAGCCCCCAGATGCGGGACGGGTAGGGGCGGAGGGGGCGAAAGACCTGGCCTACGCCGCCGACCTGCGGTCCGCGTACTCGAACACCGCCCCGTCCGGATGCATCGCGATCAGGTTGCGGCCCACCGGCGTCGCGACCGGGCCCGCCAGAATGCGCGCGCCCGAGTCGCTGAGGACGCGATGGGCTTCGTCGACGTCCTTGACGGCGATGGTGGCGGCGACCTTGCGGAGGACGTCCAGTTCGGCTTCGGGTCCGCTCATGAGCAGGAAGCACCCGACCGCGGCGACCGACACGCCACCGCGCTCGAAGCGCAGGGCGCGGCCGCCGGCCAGTCGTTCGTAGAAGGGGACCGAAGCCTCCAGGTCGTCGACGCAGACACGCAGCGTGGCTCCCAGAATCTCCATGAGGAGGAGCCTAGTTGGGGCCGGTGACGGAGGAGATCGTTTCGGGCGGATCCTGTTACCCCCGACCCAGAGGTTCGCGATTCGCGTGCGCTGCGGAATCGGGCGGCTACCCTGTGTGCGCGGTGTTATGCGTACGGGCGCTCGGGTACTCGTGCGCCATGGATCACCTGGAACATCTGGACAAGGATCTCGTCGACGAGCTGGCGCAGGTCGCACGCGAGACCGTACGGGACGAGCTGCGGGAGCAGACCCGCAAGCAGCGCCGCACGGCCACCCTGTACGCCGCCTCCGGTGCCGTCGCCCTGTACGCGGGTGCCGCGCTGGCGCTCGCCCTCGGCCTCGCGCTCGCGCTGGGCCTCCCCGGTTGGGCCGCCGCGCTGATCACCGCCGCGGTGCTGGGCGTGGTCGCGTATGTGCTGCGGGGCATGGCCCGGCCGTCCGCGTCCCGGCCCACACCGGGGCGCGAGGCCGAGTCGGCCGCGGGCGGCGGCCGTGTCATCGGCGGTACGGCGCCCGTTGCTCCGCCCGGCGGCCTCGGCATGCCGTACCCGCCGGTCCCGCCCGTCGCGCCGGGTGGGGGAGTACCCGGCGCCGCTGCGCCGCGTCCGGAAGACGTGGACCCCGAAGCGCCGCATCACCGGGCGTGACGAGCCGTGTCGGGGTGCCGCAGGGCCGTCGTGGTGACCGGGGCCAGCGGCGGCGTGGGCCGGGCCGCGGCCCTGGCCTTCGCCGCCCGTGGCGACCGTGTCGCCCTGCTCGCCCGGGGCCGCGAGGGCCTCGCCGCGGCGGCGGACGAGGTGCAGCGCGCCGGGGGTGAGGCACTGGTCGTCACCGTCGACATGGCCGATGCCAAGGCGGTCGACGACGCGGCCCAGCGGATCGTCGACGAGTTCGGCCGGATCGACGTCTGGGTCAACAACGCGTTCGCCGGGGTCTTCGCACTCTTCACGGAGATCACGCCCGACGAGTACCGGCGGGTCACCGAAGTGACGTATCTGGGCTGTGTGTTCGGGACCCGGGCCGCACTGCGCTACATGCTGCCCCAGAACCACGGGAGCATCGTGCAGGTCGGGTCGGCGCTGGCCTACCGGGGAATCCCGCTGCAGTCCGCCTACAGCGGTGCCAAGCACGCCATCCAGGGCTTCAACGAGTCCCTGCGCTGCGAACTGCTGCACGAGGGAACGAAGGTCCGTACGACGATGGTGCAGCTGCCCGCCGTCAACACCCCCCAGTTCGACTGGGTGCTGAGCAGGATGCCGGGGCGGGCCCGGCCGGTCGCACCCGTCTACCAGCCGGAATTGGCCGCACGTGCGATCGTGCACGCGGCGGCGCATCCTCGGCGGCGCGAGTACTGGGTGGGCGGGTCGACGGTGGCCACGCTCGTCGCCAACGCGGTGGTTCCCGGTCTGCTCGACCGGTATCTCGCCCGTACGGGATTCGACTCCCAGCAGGAGGAGGGGGATCAAGCCGGTCCGGCCAATCTGTGGAGCCCGGCCGACGGTCCGCACGGGCGGGACTTCGGCGCCCACGGACGCTTCGACGCGGAGGCACACAACGGCAGCGGCCAGGAGTGGCTGTCCCGCAACCGGCAGCGGATGGGCCGGGCGCTGGCCCTGGGCGCGGGCGTGCTCGTCGCCGGCAAGGCGGGGCGCGCGGCCATCAAGGCCGGCGAGCGGGGTCGGCGGCCCTAGGTGTATGGCCCTGTCCTAGTCGGGCTCCGCGTGCTCTTCGGGGCGCGGTGCGGGCGCGATGGGCTTGACGCGTGCGGGGGAGCTCAGGTCCGCCAGACGCTCGGCGAGCACGTCCCTGCGCTCGACGGCTTCCGTCACCAGCTCGTGTCGCTGCCAGCGCTGATGGCGGTGGCCGATTTCCATGGTGCCGAGGGACAGGACGGCGCCGATCAGGGTCACGGCGACCAGCGCGACGTACGTGCGCGACGTGCCCGTTCCCGCGGCGCTGAAGGCGAGTGCTGACGCGAAGGCGAGCGCCGCGGTCAGCGTCACCCATACGACGTAGAAGCCGAACATCCAGGGGTGGTCCTGGCTCAGCCAGTCCACGCGCGACCGCCTCGCCTCACGGCTCAGTCCGGTCAGGGCCTCCCGGATGTCGGCGAGTTCCCACTGCGCCTTCTCCCGCAGGTCCCGTGGGAGCGGTCGCACCCATCCGTCCATGCTCATGCGGCGCTCCAGACGCGCGATCGCCCGCCGCAGCGCGGGTCGGGTCACGGGGGTGGGAAGGCCCTGCGGCCATCTGCTCCACAGGTCCTGGTCCCTCTTCTCGAGGCGGACGTTGGTGGACGCCGCCCAGCCGACGGCGATGCACAGGGGCAGCAGCAGGACCAGCGACATCTCGGTCCCCAGATCGCCCTTCAGAGAGAGGGTGCCGAACAACGGGATGAGGAGGAGCGCGACGGCGATCGGGTAAGTCTGGCGAATGTACGTTCGATGTTTGATCGTGTGAAGTTCGCGCTCCCAAGAGTTGACAGAGCGACGGAGCAGGCCGTGGACGGCGCCGACCGCCAGCAGGGGCGCGCACATCCCCAGACAGGAGCCGACGGTGGCGTAGGCGAACGGAAGCCCGCCCTTTCCGGCCCGGCTCTCCTCCCGTGCGAGTGCCAGAACCGCGCACAGGACGACAGCCGCCAGGATCGCGGTGGCGACCCCCAGCCACCGACCCGGCCGGACCCGCCGCCGTTCCGTCGGCGGGATCGGCTGCCACGTCGGTGCCACGTCGGGCTCCAGTACGGCGATCAGTTCCGTCAGGTCGGCGTGGCGTCGATCTCCGCGGAGGCGGTGGGCCTGGCGGTGGGCGAGGTCGCGCATCCGTTCCGGCAACTCGCCCGGCTTCGGAGGCTCGGCGCCGTCCAGCAGCAGGGGAATGACGGTCTTGCCGGCGCCCAGAGCCAGTTCGATTTCCAGACGTACCCAGTCGTCCTCACGGTCCAGCCGCCGTCTGACACCGGACTCGTCCCGCGTTGCCGTCCATCCCTGGTGGACCACGACAAGCAGGACCTCGCAGTCCGCCACGCGCTCCCGCAGCGCGTCCGGATACCGTTGTCCCGGCAGGATCGAGGAGATGTCGCGGAACACCATCTCCTTGCCGAAATGCCGCTGGAGCCGCTCGAACAAGTCCTCCCTGACGTCGTCGGTCGGTTCATGCCTGCGGTAGTTGATGAAAATGCCGCCCATGCCGCTGTTCCGCCCACCCCTCGTCGCAAGCCGCCGCGATCAATGTCAGGGTTCGTATCAGAGATCGCGCGCGAGTGGTGCGGTTCGTGCCCGATCCATCCGTACGGGGAGAGGCCGATGACAGCCTGCGCTTTCTGCGACATCGTCGCGAACCCGAGCAGGGCGCGCGTGATCTGCGAGGACACGCACACGATGGCCTTCTTCCCGCTGGCACCCGCGACCCGGGGGCATACGCTGGTCGTGCCCAGGACACATGCCGCGGATCTGTGGACGATGGACGACACCGGGGCGCAGCTGCTGATGCGCACGGTGCTGACGGTTGGCCGGGCGTTGCGCGCGGTGCTCGAACCCGCAGGCATGAACGTCATCAACTCCGCGGGGGCGACGGCCTCGCAGACCGTGTTCCACACCCATGTGCACCTGGTGCCGCGCTGGCCCGGGGATGCGATGGGCGCCATCTGGCCGCCACGGGGAGCGGGGTTCAGGGACGATGCCGAGCTGGACGGGCTCGCCCGCCGGCTCTCCGCGGCGATCGGTCGGCAGCCGGAGCCGTGATCACAGCGCGACGGCGATCATCAAGAGGTCGGCCGCCAGCAGAGGCCCGTAGAACAGCACCAGCGTCTGCGACAACGTGACGCGCAGCAAGGGCGCCCGTGCGAGGTAAGGGCCCACGTTCATGGACAGCATCTCGACCCTGTCATCGGGTCGGCGTGCGTCGTCGTAGAGGTGACGGAAGAGCCTCTCCTGCCGCAGGAAGAAGCCGTCGAGATACCAGAAGCAGAGCAGCGGTACGACTCCGACGGTGGCGATCTGCCAGCTCAGGCGGCTCGCGGACAGTGCCAGGAAACCCGCGGCCAGGGTCAGTGCCCAGCCTTTGACGAGGAACGAGTTGGTGCCCAGGCGCGTGATGACAGCCTGGATGAATTCCAGATGCTTGAGCCGGTCCGCGTCCAGCGGCACCCTGGCGCCGACGACGTGGGCATCCGATCCCTCGCTCAGCGCAGTCACCTGGCACGCCCCCCTTTGCGAACTCCCGTTCACCGATCGTAGCCGCAGGCTGTGACGGAACGCCAGGAGCCTTTTGATCAAGGGGAGTTGGGCGCCGCAGCCGGAACTGGGCGCCGGATCAGTCTCATAGGGCTGCCTGTTGCAGCCGCGGCCGTCCGCGGACGGTGCGTACCGCCTCGTCGCGGGCGGGGCCGTAACAGAACTTCGTGCCGCCGCTCGCCGGTGCCGACGCCGAGCCGGAAGCGGCCGTTCGTCATGACCGCGTTCGTCGCCGCGGCCTGCGCGGCCACCGCCGGGTGGATCCGTGCGGTCGGACAGGTCACCGCTGTCTCGGTCGGCAGGGAAACCGCTTCGGAGAAGGCGCCGATCACCGACCACACGAAGGGGATCCGGCCCTGCGCGCCCGGGTCGCGCGCGAAACGCCGGAAGCCTCCGCGTTTGGGTGCCCTGACCAGGGGGACGCGGAAAGTCCGTACGAGCGACACCGCCGGAGGCGAAACGTGAGTCGACCCCGCATTCTGATCGTCGGTGCCGGCTTCGCCGGGTACCGGACGGCCCGCGTCCTGTCGCGGCTGACCCGGCACAAGGCCGATATCACTCTGCTGAATCCAACCGACTACTTTCTGTATCTGCCCCTCCTGCCCCAGGTCGCCGCCGGAGTCCTGGAGCCGCGACGCGTCACCGTCTCGCTCTGCGGCACGCTGTCCCACGTACGCCTGGTGCTCGGCGAGGCCGACGGCATCGACCTCGACGCGCGCACCGTGCACTACACCGACCCGGAGGGCGACGGGGGCACGCTGACGTACGACCGTCTGGTGCTCGCCGTCGGGAGCGTCAACAAGTTGCTGCCCATTCCCGGCGTCGCCGAGTACGCGCACGGCTTCCGTGGGCTGCCAGAAGCGCTGTACCTACGGGATCACGTGACCCGGCAGGTGGAGCTGGCCGCCGCCTCCGACGACCCCAAGAGCTGCGCCGCGCGCTGCACCTTCGTGGTGGTCGGCGCCGGATATACCGGGACCGAAGTCGCCGCGCAGGGAAAGCTGTTCACCGACGCGCTGGTACGGAAGCGGCCGCTGCGCGAGGGGATGCGGCCCCGCTGGCTGCTGCTCGACCTCGCGCCCCGGGTGCTGCCCGAGCTGGACGAGCGGCTCTCGCGCACCGCCGACCGCGTGCTGCGGCAGCGGGGCGTGGACGTGCGCACGGGGACCTCGGTGAAGGAGGCCACGCCGACCGGAGTCCGGCTCAGCGACGGGGAGTTCGTCGACACGCGAACCCTGGTGTGGTGTGTCGGCGTACGGCCCGACCCGTTGGTCGAGGGCCTCGGACGGCCCCTTGAACGTGGGCGGCTGCTCGTCGATCCGTATCTTCAAGTACCCGGACATCCCGAGGTGTTCGCGTGCGGGGACGCCGCCGCCGTACCGGATCTGGAGAAGCCCGGACAGTACACACCGATGACCGCGCAACACGCCTGGCGGCACGGGAAGGTCGCCGGCCGCAATGTCGCCGCCTCGCTCGGTATCGGTGGCCGCCGCCCCTACCGCCACCGCGACCTGGGCTTCACCGTCGACCTCGGCGGCGCGAAGGCCGCCGCCAACCCGCTCGGTATCCCGCTGTCCGGCCCGCTCGCCGGAGCCGTCACCCGCGGCTATCACCTCGCCGCGATGCCCGGCAACCGCGTCCGGGTCGCGGCCGACTGGCTGCTGGACGCCGTACTGCCGCGCCAGGCCGTGCAGTTGGGCCTGGTCCGCTCGTGGTCGGTGCCGCTGGACACCGCCTCGCCGGAGCTGGCGAGGGTGACCGGCCCGCCCGGACAAACCGAGAGTCGCCCAAGCAGCCAGGAACCCGTGGGTCGCCCGAGCCGCCGGGAACAGGACAGCAGCTCGGAAGGAGAGTCATGAACACCCGCCAACTCATCGATCTCGCCCAGCAGTTGCGCGTCGACAGCGTCCGTGCCACCGCCGCCGCGGGCTCCGGCCACCCCACCTCCTCGATGTCCGCCGCCGATTTGATGGCGGTCCTGCTGGCCAAGCATCTGCGCTACGACTTCGAACGTCCCCAGCACGCCGGCAACGACCGCTTCATCCTCTCCAAGGGGCACGCCTCACCGCTGCTGTACGCCGCGTACAAGGCGGCCGGGGCCATCAGCGAGGCCGAGCTGCTCACCCTCCGTAAACTCGGCAGCAGGCTCGAAGGGCACCCGACGCCCCAGCGGCTGCCGTGGGTCGAGACGGCCACCGGCTCGCTCGGACAGGGGCTGCCCGTCGGGGTCGGTATCGCGCTCGCCGGAAAACGGCTGGACCGTACCGGATACCGCGTCTGGGTGCTGTGCGGCGACAGCGAACTCGCCGAGGGCTCCGTGTGGGAGGCCGCCGAGCACGCCGGATACGAGCACCTCGACAACCTCACCGCGATCGTCGACGTCAACCGGCTCGGCCAGCGCGGGCCCACCCGGCACGGACACGACCTGCACGCGTACGCCCGCCGGTTCCAGGCCTTCGACTGGCACACCGTGGAGATCGACGGACACGACGTCGACGCGATCGACCGTGCGTACGCCGAGGCCGAGTCCACCAGGGGACAGCCGACCGCGATCCTCGCCCGCACCCTCAAGGGCAAGGGCGTCGAGTCGGTCCAGGACCGTGAGGGTCTGCATGGCAAGCCGCTGCCGGACGCCGCTGAAGCGATCGCCGAACTCGGCGGCGTGCACGACCGGCGCGTGGAGGTCCAACAGCCGCCCGCCGCACGGATGTTGCACGCCGTACGCTCGGGTCACCTCGACCTGCCGCGCTACGAGACCGGCGACAAGGCCGCCACCCGCGACGCCTACGGGCAGGCGCTCGCCGCGCTCGGCACCGCCCGCGGCGACATCGTGGCCCTGGACGGCGAGGTGAGCGACTCGACGCGCGCCGAGTTCTTCGCCAAGGAACACCCCGACCGCTTCTTCGAGTGCTACATCGCCGAGCAGCAGCTGGTCGCGGCCGCGGTCGGGATGGCCGCGCGCGGCTGGGTGCCGTACGCCTCGACGTTCGCCGCCTTCCTCACCCGCGCGTACGACTTCGTCCGCATGGCCGCGATCAGCGGCTCCGGCATCAACCTCGTCGGCTCCCACGCGGGCGTCTCCATCGGGCAGGACGGGCCCTCGCAGATGGGCCTGGAGGATCTGGCGATGTTCCGGGCGGTGCACGGATCGACCGTGCTGTACCCGTGCGACGCCAACCAGACCGCCAAGCTCGTCAGTGAGATGGCGGGCTTGGCGGGCATCCGCTATCTGCGCACCTCGCGCGGGGACACCCCCGTCATCTACAGCCCCACCGAGGACTTCCCGGTCGGCGGCAGCAAGGTGCTGCGCGCCTCCGACGAGGACCGGCTGACGCTCGTCGCGGCGGGCGTCACCGTCCACGAGGCGCTGGCCGCCGCCGAGTCGCTCGACCGCGAGGGCATCCGGGCCCGCGTCATCGACCTGTACTCCGTCAAGCCGGTCGACCGTCGCACCCTGCGCGAGGCCGCCGAACACACCGGTTGCCTCCTCACCGTCGAGGACCACCGGGAGGAGGGCGGCCTCGGCGACGCGGTCCTCGACGCTTTCCTCGACGGCCGCCCGGTGCCGCGCCTGGTGCGCCTCGCCGTCCGTACGATGCCGGGCTCGGCGACTCCCGCCGAGCAGCTGCACGCCGCGGGCATCGACGCCGAGTCGATCGCGGCGGCGGCGCGGCTGCTGGTGGAGCACGCCGTCGTCCGCTGACCATGTGCGTGCCGTTTGCGCGGCACTCGTTCCCGGTTATTTCCCGATGAAGATTGTCGGAGCGTGCACGGTTGCACGCGCAGCAGAATGCGGAGCTTATCCGAGCTGCCCGAGGTCCAGCTGAATCTGGACCTCGGGCAGCTCGGACCGCTACATTCCAGGGAATAGACCCGGGGTGGGTTTACCACCGATACCAGCGGCCCCTGCCTCCTGAAGCGCTCGTACCGCGCACCAGGAATCCAAGCAGCCACAGGACGATGACTATCAGGGCTAGCCACCAGAGAATTTTCACTGCGAATCCCGCGCCGAAGAGAATCAGCGCCAGAAGCAGTACCAGCAGGATGGGAACCATATTCTGAACCTCCTGCTTTCCGGGTTTCCCGAAGCAGGCGAATCAGACTTCCTTACGGCAGAGAATTTCTCCGTGCAGTACGGAGAACCAGCCGTCCTCCTGCCGCCCCCACTCCCGCCAGGCGTCCGACACGGCGCGCAGCTGATCCGTGGTGGCGTGGCCGCCCTCCGTGGCACGGTCCGCGTAGGCGGAGGCCAGCGTGCGGTCCGCCCACAGCCCGCTCCACCACACCCGCTCGTCCTCGGTGGCGAACGTCCACGTGCTCGACGTGGCCTTGATGTCCCGGATACCGGCCGCCAGTGCCCACGCCTTGAGACGCCGTCCCGCCGCCGGCTCGCCCCCGTTGGCACGGGCGACACGCAGATACAGGTCCTGCCAGTCGGTCATGCCCGGTACCTCGGGATACCAGGGCATCGCCGAGTAGTCCGCGTCGCGGACGGCGATGAACCCGCCCGGCTTGGTGACCCGGTACATCTCCCGCAGCGCCTGGACCGGGTCGCCCACGTGCTGGAGCACCTGATGGGCGTGGACCACGCAGAAGGTGTCGTCCGGATACTCCAGCGCGTGGACGTCCGCGATCCCGAACTCGACGTTCTCCAGGCCGCGTTCGGCCGCGACGGCCCTGGCCTGGTCCAGGATCCCCGGCGCGTGGTCGACGGCGGTGACGTGTCCGTCGGGAACCAGTTCCGCCAGGTCGGCGGTGATGGTCCCGGGGCCGCAGCCGATGTCCAGGATCTTCATGTGGGGCTTCAGTGAGTCGAGCAGGTACGCCGCCGAGTTGGCGGCGGTGCGCCAGACGTGCGAACGCAGCACGGACTCGTGGTGGCCGTGCGTGTAGACAGCGGTCTCCTGCGCCTTCGACATGACCGTTCCCCTTCTCGTCGTACGGGCCTCGGGAGTCGCCGCTCCGTGAGGCGGTAGGCATCACCGTACGCGCCCATGTCGAATAATGAGACCCGCGTCTTGCTATGTGGGCAAGTCGCGGGGAGGCAGCGGCCGGTAGACGGTCAGCGCCCCGGGAATCTTCTGGAGCGTCACCTCACCCTCCACCTCGGTGACTTCGCCGTCGTACGCGAGGAGCGTGCCGGGCGCGACGCCGTCCACGCGCAGGCGGCGTACTCGTACGGCCGCGTGGGCGGGGGAGCGGGTCAGCGGTCCCGCGAGCGCGGCGGCCAGCAGCCGGACGGCGGGGCGGCGGCCGCCGTGCACGACGCGTACGTCCAGGAGTCCGTCCGCGAGGTCGTGGCGGCGGGCCGGGGCGAGACCCATACGGTGATACGTGCCGTTGCCGGCGAACAGCAGCCACAACGGGTGGGTGCGGCCGCCGAGTTCGGCCCGCAGTGGATGGTGGTCCGCGCGCAGGACGCGCAGCACGCCGAGCACCCCAGCCGGCCATCCGCCGATCAGCCGGGCCCAGTACTCGCGCTCACGCACCAGTTCCGGATAGACGCCCAGACTGCAGGTGTTGAGGAAGATGCCCCGCGTGGCACCCGACGAGAATCGGCCCACGTCCACGCGGACCGCGTCGCCCTGCCGGAGGGCATAGCCCAGATCGCGGTCGCCCTCCACGCCGAGGTCGTGGGCGAAGTGGTTCAGGGTGCCGCCCGGGAGGACGGCGAGGGGGAGGCCGTGGCGCAGGGCGACCTCGGCGGCGGCGTTCACGGTGCCGTCACCGCCGCATACGCCGAGGACCCGGGCGCGGGTCGCCGCCTTCTCCAACTCGGCCCGGATGTCGGCCGGTTCGCACTCCACGGTCCTCGCGCGCGGCAGGGCGTCGCGCAGGGCGCGTACCCGGTCCGGGGTGCCCGCGCCTGTGTTGGCCACCATGACCAGGCCCTCGCCCCCGGGCAGCGCGGGCGCGTCCGCATGGGTGCGGCCGGGCGGTGGCAGCTGGTCGCGGGTCGGGACCAGGCCCCGTACCGCGTACGTGGCGCCCACGCCCAGGGCGGCGCCCGCGAGGACGTCGCTCGGGAAGTGGACGCCCGTGTAGACGCGGGACAGGGCCACCGCGGTGGCGAGCGGCGCCACGCTCGCGCCCCAGCCGCGGGACTCCAGGGCCACGCCCGTGACGAAGGCCGCGGCCGAGGCGGCGTGGCCCGACGGGAACGAGGTGGTGATCGGCTGGCGCTTGAGCTGCCGGATCAGGGGGACGGGGTCCAGGGGCGGGCGGGGGCGGCGTACCGAGCGCTTGCCGAGGGTGTTGATGGTGGCGGAGGCCAGGGCGAGCGACGCGAGGCCTCGGGCAGCGGCTCGGCGTGCCCGCGGGGTGCGGCTCGCTGTGAGTGCCGCCGCTGTGGCGCACCACAGCACGCCGTGGTTCGCGGTCCTGCTCAGCCTGGGCAGCAGGCGGTCGCAGCCGGGCCAGTGCCGGGCGGCTACCGCCTCGAAGAGGCGGCAGTCCGCTGCGAGCAGTCGGTCCCTGAGTGCGTGGCGCCCCGGCGGGCGGACGGTGAGGTCGACGTCTGGGGTCATGGGGGTGCGGGTACCCTGGTCAAGCGTTTCCTCGCCCCCGCCGCCCCTGCCCTTCCCGCCCCTGCCCTTCCCGTGCCTGGGGCTGTCGCCCTCAGACCCCCGCTTCGGCCTGGACGGCCTCGTCCTCAAACGCCGGACGGGCCAAAAGATGCCCAGCCGAATACGCGTTTGCCCCGTACCCCCCGCTCCCCGGAGAATGCCTCCCCATGGGACACCTCGAAGCCGCGCATCTTGAGTACTACCTTCCCGACGGGAGGGCGCTGCTCGGCGATGTGTCGTTTCGGGTGGGGGAAGGGGCCGTCGTCGCGCTCGTGGGGCCCAATGGGGCCGGCAAGACGACGCTGCTGCGGCTGATCTCGGGGGAGCTGAAGCCGCACGGGGGGACCGTCACCGTAGGGGGCGGGCTGGGCGTGATGCGGCAGTTCGTGGGGTCCGTACGGGACGAGACGACCGTACGGGAGCTGCTGGTGTCGGTGGCGCCGCCCCGCATCCGGGAGGCCGCGCAGGCCGTCGACGCCGCCGAGCACGCGATGATGGCGGTCGACGACGAGGCCGCACAGCTTCAGTACGCGCAGGCGCTGTCCGACTGGGCCGAGGTGCGCGGATACGAGTCGGAGACCCTCTGGGACATCTGCACGATGGCCGCGCTCGGCATCCCGTACGAGAAGGCGCAGTGGCGGCTGGTGCGGACGCTCTCCGGCGGCGAGCAGAAGCGGCTCGTGCTGGAGGCGCTGCTGCGCGGCACGGACGAGGTGCTGCTGCTCGACGAGCCGGACAACTACCTCGACGTACCGGGCAAGCGCTGGCTGGAGGAGCGGCTGAAGGAGACCCGCAAGACGGTCCTGTTCGTTTCGCACGACCGCGAGCTCCTCGCCCGCGCCGCCGAGAAGATTGTCAGCGTCGAACCCAGCCCCACCGGTGCCGACGCCTGGGTGCACGGCGGCGGATTCGCGACGTACCACGAGGCACGGCGGGAGCGCTTCGCCCGGTTCGAGGAGCTGCGGCGGCGCTGGGACGAGAAGCACGCCCAGCTGAAGAAGCTCGTGCTGAATCTGCGCCAGGCGGCTTCCATCAGCCATGAGCTGGCCTCCCGGTATCAGGCCGCGCAGACCCGGCTCAGGAAGTTCGAGGAGGCCGGGCCGCCTCCGGAGCCGCCGCGCGAGCAGGACATCAGGATGCGGCTGCACGGCGGGCGCACCGGCGTAAGGGCGGTCACTTGCAAGGGACTTGAGCTGACCGGCCTGATGAACCCCTTCGATCTGGAGATCTTCTACGGCGAGCGGGTCGCCGTACTCGGCTCCAACGGCTCCGGCAAGTCGCACTTCCTGCGCCTGCTCGCGGGCGACACCGTCGCGCACACGGGCGAGTGGAAGCTCGGCGCGCGGGTCGTCCCCGGGCACTTCGCGCAGACACACGCCCACCCGGAGCTGGAGGGCCGCGTGCTGCTCGACATCCTGTGGACCGAGCACGCCCAGGACCGCGGCGCCGCCATGTCCCGGCTGCGCCGCTACGAGCTGACCGCGCAGGCCGAACAGCGTTTCGAGAAGCTCTCCGGCGGCCAGCAGGCCCGCTTCCAGATTCTCCTCCTGGAGCTGGAGGGCTCCACGGCCCTGCTCCTCGACGAGCCGACCGACAACCTCGACCTGGAGTCCGCGGAGGCCCTCCAGGAGGGCCTGGAGGCGTACGAGGGCACGGTCCTCGCGGTCACCCACGACCGCTGGTTCGCCCGCTCCTTCGACCGCTACCTGGTCTTCGGCTCCGACGGCCGGGTACGCGAGACCACGGAGCCGGTGTGGGACGAGCGCAGGGTGGAGCGCGCCCGCTAGCGGCCCGCGAGGGTCACTTCCCGCAGGTGGAGAGCGCGTCGGCAGGGCGCAGACGTCCGTGGCCGCGCGTCGTACGTGTGTGCATATTTCGTACAGCTGCCCAGGACCCCGGATCTTCGTAAAGTGGAGGGAGAAAGGCGAGATCCATGGCTCCCTCCCGGATGCCGCTCGGGGTATTGCCGGCGGGCGGGTACCCGGACCGCACCGAAGGACACGACGATCGGGGTACCACCATGATGACCGGAGTCGACCCGGGCCGGCTGGACGACCAGCAGCTGATGAAAGAGCTGGAGACGATCCACCGCACGCGCCATGACACGCTGCTGCACGGTTCGAACGACGCACTGCGCACCCACAACGTGCGCATGGCCGAGCTGGAGGGCGAGTATCTGCGCCGCCACCCGCGCCGCCCGGTGGTCGCGGGCCGCACGCGCGAGGGAGCCAGGGACCGGGGGGCCGGAGCGGAATGAGCGGTATGACAGACGTCCATCCGGTCCTCACCCGGCACGCGGAGGCCCTCGCCCTGTTCGGCGACCGCGTCCACACGGTCAGGGACGACCAGTGGGAGGCCGCCACGCCCTGCACCGACTGGACGGTGCGCGATCTCGTCAACCATCTCGTCTCCGAACAGCTGTGGGTGCCCGCGCTGGTCCGGGACGGTGCCACCGTCGAGGCCGTCGGCGACACCTTCGACGGCGACCTGCTCAGCTCCGACCCGGCCGCCTCCTGGGACACCGCCGCGCACGCCTCCCGTACGGCCTTCGCCGCGCCGGGCGCGCTGGAGCGCACCGTCCACCTCTCGTACGGCGACACCGTGGCCAGCGCCTACTGCGCGCAGACGGTGACCGACCTGACCGTGCACGCCTGGGACCTGTCCCGCGCGATCGGCGCCGACGAACGGCTGCCGGACGACCTCCTGAAATTCACGGTGCGCGAAGTCACGCCGTACGCTGCCAACCTGGCGAAGACCGGGCTCTTCGCCGCGCCGGTGGAGCCGCCACCCGGCGCCGATGTGCAGACCAAACTCCTGTGCCTGCTGGGGCGTGCGCCCTAGACGGCGGACCTGCTGGACCAGCCACTGGTCGCCGCGCCGCGTCAGGAGGAGCTGGTGAAGGGGTGTTCGGGCCGCCGCACACGGCCACCGGCCCGAACACCCCTTCACCGCGGCCGGACTCGCCGCCGAGGCGCGCGTCGGGGTGGTCGGGCTGCCGTACGACGCCGACGTGCAACTCCGTCGATCATGGGGCAGGGCGATGTCGCGGTCGGTGAGGATCCCGATCGCCCGGTGGTCGCCCGCAGTACCCCTGAGCGGGCGCCTATGCCTCCCTTCAGCGCTGCCCGGCGTGTACCACCGCTTCGGCCAGCTCGTGCGCCGTGGCGTAGTGCGCCTTGTGCGGCAGCCGCTCCAGGGGTTCGATGAGGACGTCCGGCGCGTGCTTGTCGCGCAGGAGGCGGGTCAGCTCGCGGGGACCCGCGGGGAACGAGGTACGGCCCAGCAGCCGCGCCAGTTCGAGGCGCACCGTCTCCACGGCGGCGGGCGCGCGGCCCGGTGTCACGGGTCCGCCCGCGAGCTGCGGGTCGTCGTCGGCACTCGGCTCGGGGTCGTGCCACTCCTCGGTCCGGGTGGGGTGCCCCGACCTGAGCAGCCCCTGCAGTTCGTGTTTCATCTCTTCGTCCCGGTGGACACTCAGCCGGTCACTGCCTCGCTGCATGACTCCCTCCAGATGTTCGGGGGTGGTCATCGCGTACCCGTGGAACCGGAGCCGACACGTTGATCCGCCCGGAACCCGGCAGGTGCGGGGATTCCCGTCAGGCGGCGGGCGGAGCGTCCAGGAACCGGTGGAGGGAGGCCGTCATGCCGGTGACGAAGGTGTCGCGGGTCCGGTCGGCGACGAGGTCCAGGGACAGATAGGGGTTGAGGTCCTCCAGCTCGACCAGGAGCAGTTCGCCCTCCTGAGTGCGGCAGGCGTCCACGCGCTGGATGCCGTGGTCGAGGGTGTTCCAGTCGATGAACCGGCGGGCGAACGCGAGGTCGGCGTCGGTCGGCTGGTAGGGCTCGAGGACCCAGCGCCGGTCGGGGTCGGGGGCGTGCAGGGCGTACTGGAACGTGTCGTCGACGTAGTAGAAGGACACCTCGTAGCGGAAGTCGATACGCGGCTGGACCAGGATGTCGCCGTAGGCGAGGCCGTCCAGCCCTTCCCGGGGCACGAAGGCCAGGCCGATGGAGTCCGCGCCGGCCTTCGGCTTGACCGCGTACTGGCCGGTCTCGGGCAGACGGGCCAGGTCCTGCGGCCGGTTGATGGTGGGGATGACCGGGTATCCGGCGGCGGTCAGGTCCAGCAGGTGCTGCTTGCCGGCCATGTCGCCGCGGCCGGACAGCGGGTTGTAGACCCGGGTGCCCCGCACCGTGGCCCGCTCCCGGAACGCGTCGTACTCCTTCTGGTAGTGCAGCACCGGGCCGCTGTTGCGGACCACGACCGCGTCGAAGGAGTCCATTAGCGCGGCGGCGTCCAGCGGGTGGCACAGGGCGATGTCGAAGGCGTCGCGGAGCCGGGAGGTCAGGAAGATGTCCTCGTCGCAGTAGCGCCGTCCTCGGGCCTGGTAGGCGAGATCGGTCACGAACAGAACACTGGGACGGGCAGGCATGGTGCGGCTCCTCGGGTGGTTGCTGCCAACCTACCTGTGCCGCCGGGGCTCGGCTCTTCAAGATCCCCTTGGGCCTGCGGCTGCTGGAAAAGCCTGCGCGTGTTTGCCCCGGATACGCCGGGGCAGGCGCAATTCCAGTGCTTCGGACAGGAGGCACGTCCATGGGAGCGGTGAACCGCGCCAGGGTGTACCCGTCCGGCGCACGGGTGCGCTCCCAGGGTGACCGACCGTCCAACCCAAGGCATCTGCAAGGGAGTTGCGACGCACCATGCGAACTCAAGCGAGCGCGAAGCATCATCCGCACGACGACGCCCCCGACACCGCAGAGGCATTCCGCAAGCTCGCCACGCTCCCCCCGGGCCGGCAGCGCGACACGCTCCGCGAGGAGGTCGTCGAGGCCTGGCTGCCGATGGCCGAACGGCTCGCGGGACGGTTCCGCAGCCGCGGCGAGAGCTACGAGGACCTGCGCCAGGTCGCGGCGCTCGGCCTGGTCAAGGCCGTCGACCGGTACGACCCCGAGCTCGGCAACGCCTTCGAGAGCTACGCGGTGCCGACCGTCACCGGTGAGATCAAGCGTCACTTCCGCGACCACATGTGGACCCTGCACGTACCGCGCCGCGTCCAGGACCTGCGCAACCGGGTGCGGTTCGCCTGCCAGGACCTGTCGCAGACCGTGTCCGGCCGCAGGCCCACCGTCGCCGAGATCGCCGAGCACGCCCGGCTGAGCGAGGAGGACGTCCTGACCGGCCTGGAGGCCCTGGAGAGCTACACCGCGCTCTCCCTGGACGCCGAACTCCCGGGCAGCGAGGACGGTTACTCGCTCAGCGACGCCCTCGGCTCACCCGACCCGGCCCTCGACACCGTCATCGACCGCGAGGCCGTCAAGCCCCGCCTCCAGGCCCTGCCCGAGCGCGAACGCGCCATCCTCTACATGCGGTTCTTCAGCGACATGACCCAAAGCCGTATCGCCGACGAGCTCGGCATCTCCCAGATGCACGTCTCCCGGCTGATCAGCCGCTGCTGCAACCGGCTCCGCGACCAGGTCATGCGTGACGCGGCGTAGGGCGGCGGTGCCGGGTCGGCCCAACCAGGCTCGCACCAGGGCTATATGACTGGGCGTCATGGCCGCCCGCCGCGGTGACCCGGCCCGACCTCGCCGGACTCGTCTCGGTACGGCTCCGCTGCGGCGGCGGGACCATTCCGGCCGCCCTGGAGCGTGGTGAGCCCGTCGCCTCGGCGGACCTGCTGCGCGAGGAGCGCCGGCCGACGTACCGCGCCGTGGCCCTCGACTCGGGCGTGCGCTCCGGCGTCACCATCCCCCTTGCGGCGCCCCGGGCTGACCGTGACTCTCAGCCGCTACAGCTTCCGGCTCGGCGCACCGCAAGACGCCCCGCACGGCCCCGCCCGCGCCCTCGGCGACGTCGCCGTGACCTGCCTGATCCGCGACCGCTCCTACCGCGCCTCGCTCACCGAGCTCGACCAGCTGGGCGCCGCACTGCGCTCCCGGCCCGTCGTCGACCAGGCGTGCGGCATTGTCATGCTTGTGCTTGTGCTTGTGCTTGTGCTGGGCTGCGACGCGGACGCGGCCTTCGGGGCACCGCGCCGCATCTCGCAGCGCACCCACCGCAGACTGTCCGAGGTCGCCTCCGCCGTCGTGGACAAACGCGGCCGGGGCCTGGAGCGGGAGCTCGTCTCCCTGTCCGGCTGACCGACCGCCCCGGGTGGCGGGCGCCGTGCCCGGGAGCGCCGCGGTCGCCACGACCGCGGCGTCACCCGCTCGGGCGTCTGTGTCCCGCGAATGGTGCCCGGCCGCGCGCGCCCGGCCGCCGGGCGGGCTGTGATGGGCCAACGGGGGCACGACGGCCGTGCCCCCGGATCGCAGCCCGGCCGAAGGAGCCACGCCCATGCGCCGCACCGCCCGTGTCCTGTCCGCCATCGCCCTGGCCGGTGCCGCCCTGGGCGCCGCCGCGTCGGCCGCGTCCGCGGATCCGGCCGCGGAGGTCAGCCCGGGCTCCGTCACGCCCGGCGGCACCGTCAGCATCTCCGTGACCTGCGACGCGTTCGGCGGAACTCCGCCCGAATTCATCGACGCCTCCTCCCAGGGCTTCGAGGAGGGCAAGGTCCAGCTGCGCCGCGTCGCCGGCGACCACGGGGGCGTGGCGGGCCCCGCCTACCGCGGGACGGCCCGGATCCCGCCCGGCGGGAACGCCGACGACGGCACCGACGCGATGGGCCCCGAGTCCGACTGGGGCGTCGACGGCGCCTGCCCCGTGGCACCGGGCGGCCGGGAGAAACAGTGGACCGCCTCCTACACCGTGGCCCGTGGCACCACTGCCGTGAGCGACACCGTGGAGCGTCCCCCGACCGTTCAAAGCGGGGTGAGCGCCGGTGAGGGCGGCGCCTTCACCGGGTCCATCCCGGCCCTGATCGCCGGAAGCGTCCTGATCGCGGGCGCGGTCGGCACCGCCGCGTACCGACTGCTCCACAAGGGTGCGCCGGCGGACAAGTGACGCTGTGACAGGCACAACCCGACCGGGTGCCCTTGGGGTGGCCTGACCCTGGGTACGGAGAGGCCGAGGGAGCGAGCGGGACCGTACAAAGGGCTGTACGAAGGGCTGTACGAAGAGGTGGGGGTGGCGGAAACCGTACAGGGACGGGAGCACCGGAACAGAGCTCGGCATCGGCGACACGCGAGGCACTGGCGACACGGCACGGCACGGGCGACACGGCACGGCACGGCACCACGGACTGCGCGGAGGCACGTATGCGGCGGACGGATCCGGAAGGCCACGGGCCCGTCCGTTACGGGCCGCAGCTTCCCGACCAGGGTCTGCCCGTGCTGCCGGAACTCCGTTCCGTGCTCGCGGCGGCCGCGGACCTCGCCCACGCCGAGCCCTCCGGCGGCGGGCCCGCGCTGCTCGAAGCGGCGTGCGGTTACTGGACCCGCCGAGGACTGCCCGCCGCACCGGACCGGGTGGTCGCCGCACCCGGCGCCGCCACGCTGCTCCTCGCGCTGACCGGCGCGCTCGGTGGCGACGTCCTCGTGCCGCGCCCGTGCGCCGCGTGGTGGGCGCCGCAGGCACGCCTGTTGGGCAGATCGGCGTTCCATGTGCCGACGCCCGCGGAGTGCGGCGGCATCCCGGACCCCTACGCCCTCCTGGAGACCATCCGCAGAGTCCGCGCCGAAGGCGGCGACCCGCGCCTGCTCGTGCTGTCCGTCGCCGACGACCCCACCGCGACCGTCGCGCCGCCCGAGGTGGTCCACGAGACCATGGAGGCCGCGGCGGGTGAGGGCCTGCACATCGTCAGCGACGAGACCTGGCGCGACACCCTGCACCGGCCGCACGACACCGTGCTGCTCAGCCCCGCCGAGATGCTCCCCGGCGGGGTCACCGTCGTCACGGACCTCGCGGGGCCCTTCCTGCCGCAGGGCTGGCCGGCCGCCGTGGCCCGCTTCACCGACAACGACTCCGGCGTCCGGCTGCGCGCCCGCGTCCTCGACGTGCTCACCGTGCTCGATGCCCGGGTCGCCGAACCGGTCGCCGCGGCGGCCGCGTACGCCCTCGGCGAGCCCGCCGAGGTCACCGGGCGGCTCGCGGCCGCCGTACGCCTGCACGCGCGCGTGGCCGCTGCCGCGCACCACGCCGTGGTCGGCGCGGGCGCCCTCGCGCGGCCCCCGCAGGCCGGGAGACACCTGTACGTGGACCTCGGCCCGCTGCGTTCCGCGCTCGGTGCGCACGGTGTGGGCGACGCCCAGGATCTGGAGGACTTCCTCACCGCCCGGCTCGGGATGCCCGCGCCGGGCGGCCACCGGTTCGGCGACGACCTCGCGGCGCTCCGGGTGCGGCTGGGGACCGGGCCGCTGCTCGGTGCCACGGACGACGAGCGGGCGGAATGCCTCACGTCACCCGCGCCGTTGGAACTGCCACATGTGCAACGCGCGTTGACCCTCTTGGGGTCGGCCTTCGACGATCTCCGCGACGACGCTCAGCGATGGGAGCCTCCTCGATGACGCAGCAGTCCGAGTCGACCAGGAGCACGAGCACGAGCACGAGCACCAAGGACGTCGACGAACCGGCGTCTTCGCAGGCCCCGGTGACGGGGCCGCTGTCTCCCTCTTCTCCTCTCTCTCCGCTGTCTCCTCTCGATCCTCTCCACCCTCTCCATCCTCTCGCCGAGCCCCGTCCGCTCGGCGAGAGGCGTGTCTGGCCGCGGTCCTTCGTGGACCGGCTGACCGCGCCGCTGCCGGGGCTGCGGGCCTTGGCCCGTTTCGCCCGCGAGGGCGTGCTGCGCCCAGGGCCCGAAGGGCTCGCCGACATCCCGCTGCTGCCCTTCGAACCGGGGCCGCTGCCCCAGGTCGACGCGCGCACGGTCGCCGTCTCCTGGGCGGGGCACGCGAGTTGGGTGATCCGCGTCGGCGGGCTCACCGTCCTCACCGACCCGGTCTGGTCCCGCAAGATCCTCGGTACCCCGGCCCGGATCACCCCGGTCGGCGTGGCCTGGAGCGCGCTGCCGCGCGTCGACGCGGTCGTCATCAGCCACAATCACTACGACCACCTGGACGCGCCGACCCTGCGCCGACTCCCGCGCGACACACCGGTGTTCGCGCCGGCCGGGCTCGGACGCTGGTTCAGGCGCCGCCGGTTCACCCAGGTCACCGAGCTGGACTGGTGGGAGGCTGCCCAACTCGGCGGCGTCCGCTTCGACTTCGTCCCCGCCCACCACTGGTCCAAGCGCAGTCTCACCGACAGCTGTCGCACGCTGTGGGGCGGCTGGGTGCTGACGGCGCCCGACGGACAGCGCGTCTACTTCGCGGGAGACACGGGGTACGGCCACTGGTTCGCCCGCATCGGCCGGCGCTATCCCGGCATCGACCTCGCCCTGCTCCCCGTCGGCGCGTACGACCCCCGCTGGTGGCTCAGCGACGTCCACTGCGATCCGGAGGAGGCGGTGCGGGCCGCCCTCGACCTCGGGGCGCACCGCATGGCTCCCATGCACTGGGGCACCTTCGTGCTCTCGGCGGAGCCGGTCCTGGAGCCGCTGACGCGGGTTCGGGCGGCCTGGGAGAAGGCGGGGCTGGACCGGGAGGATCTCTGGGACCTGCCGGTGGGAGCTTCGCGGGTGCTCGGCCAGGTCCTGTCGGCCTAGGCGACGGTCCTGCGCATCCGGCGCCACAGGCTGGGGGTCAGGCTGATGAGCACCGTCAGCACCACCGCCGCCACCACTCCCTCCCAGGGCTCGCTGAAGAGGGAGCCGCCGAGGATGCCGATCAGTTGGTACGTCACGGCCCAGGCGAGACAGGCCGGGACGTCGCCGCGGGCGAAGGTGCGCAGGGGCATCTTCGCCAGCAGGCAGGCGAGCATGACCGGGATGCGGCCGGCCGGGACGAGGCGGGAGAGGACCAGTACGGCGATGCCGTGGTCGCTCAGCTTCTCCTGGGCCTGGGTGAGGCGGTCCTCCGGGGCGCGGTCGCGGAGGGTCTCCAGCCAGCGCGAGCCGTTCTTGGAACGCATCCCGCGCTGCCCGAGCCAGTACAGCGCGACGTCTCCGAGGAACGCCGCGAGCGCCGCCACCGCGAAGACCAGCAGCAGCGCGAACGCCGAGGTCTGGTGAAAGGCCACCACGGCCGCCGAACTCACCAGCGCACCCGTCGGCACCACCGGCACCAGCGCGCCGATCAGCACCAGCAGGAAGAGCGAGGGGTAGCCGACCACCTGCTGCGTGGACTCGGGCGGCGCGGTCGACGCCGCGACGGACAGGAACATCACCGGACGACCTCCGGCGGAACGCCTTCACCGTGCCCGGGCCGGTGCGGCATGGTGTTGCTGGCCGTGCTGGCCGTGCTGGCCGTGCTGG
>NZ_JBVHXR010000001.1:856142-942128 GCF_055569295.1 Streptomyces sp. NPDC029292 | reverse complement strand
TGGGCGTGCTGGGCGTGCTGGGCGTGCTGGGCGTGCTGGGCGTGCTGGGCGTGCTGGGCGTGCTGGGCGTGCTGGGCGTGCTGGGCGTGCTGGGCGTGCTGGGCGGGTTCGTCGCCTTGCGGCCCCCGGTCGTACGTGCCCGGCCGGGCGGCGCGGCCTCGGTGGTCGAGGAGGACAGGCGCGTCACCGAGCGACCTCCGGTCGTACGCTCTCGCCGTGTCCGAGCCGGTGGACCGTGACCTGCGGCGCGCGCTCGGCGGCGAGGCGTACGAAATCATCGCCCGGCGCGTGGAATTCATGGGGGCGCACGGCGTCCATCCCGATCGGCCAGTACGTGCCGTAGTGCACCGGCACCGCGCTGCGCGGCATCAACTGGGCGAGCGCCTCCGCCGCACGTCCCGCGTCGAGGTGGCCTTCCCCGAGATACGGCCCCCATCCGCCGACCGGCAGCAGCGCCACGTCGACCGGCCCGACCTCCTCGGCCATCGACGCGAACAGCCCGGTGTCCCCGGCGAAATACGTGCGCGCCTCTCCCTCGACCACGTATCCGAGGGCGGGCGTGCGGTGCGGTCCGACGGGCAGCCGCCGCCCGTCGTGCCGTGCCGACACGGTGCGTACGACCAGGTCACCGACCTTGGTCCGGTCACCGGGCAGCACCTCCGTGAGCCGCAGATGGTCCAGCCTGCGCAGCCCGGGCACCACGAGCGGCGCGCCCTTGGGCACAAACACCCGGGTGCCGGGTGCCAGCCGCGCCAGCGAGGGCAGATGCAGATGATCGGCGTGCAGATGGGAGACGAGCGCCACGTCGGCGTCGAGCGCCGCGGGCGGGGGCGGCGCCCCGCGCCTGCGCCGGAGGTGCGCGAGCCGGCGCGCGAAGAGCGGGTCGGTGAGCACGCGTATTCCGGAGTCTTCCAGCGTGCAGGTAGCGTGCCCCCACCAGGTGATCTCCACCGGCACTTCCTTTGCCTCCTTCGCGCGACTCCCCCCGAGCCTACGGGCAGGAGTAGGGTCGGCGGCGAAAGCCGGAGGTGAGGGGGACGCCATGGGAGACGCGCGCGGTACCTCCGGTCTGCACACGACCGTCCGTGTCACGGCGATCGCGAGCCTGACGCCCCTGGAGGAGCTGGACGCGGACCCCTTCCTCGTCGACTCCCGCAGCCAGCACGCGATGTGCGCCCGCTGGGCCGCCGAGCGCGGCTACGTGGTCACGCGGGAACTGCTCGTCCGCGGCCTGCGCCCCGACCACCGCACCCTGTGGGCGGACGTCGAGGCGGGCCTCGTCGACCTCTTCGTCGCGCCCAGCCGCCGCGTCCTGGAGCGTGCCCTCGCCTCCGTCGACGAGTTCACCGCCGAGTGCGTACGCCGCGGCGTGCGGCTCGAGACGGTCGGCCGCGCGGAACCGTCGTACGACGCCCAGATGAAGGCCCAGGTCCACCGCCGCCTCTCGATGCCGACCGCGGGGTACGACGGCCGCTGATCCGCCAATTGGTGACATACGGCCCCGCCCACCCGTTGTGACAGGGTGGAGCAGGTCTCGCGTACCGAGCGGGCCGGGACGTGAGGTGGACTGAGCGTGGGTGGAGGGCGTTGGCGGCGGGTCCTCAGCGGGGTGTGGCGGAGCATAGCCGTGTGGGTCGTGTCCACGGTCACGATGCTCGTACTCGCCGGTCTGCTCCCCGACTTCCAGTTGCAGTCGGACAACGGGGACAGTGCCACGCGGATCGCCGTCACCGCGGCGGCCGGCGCGGGCGTCTTCGGTCTGCTGTCGTCGCTGGTGTGGCCCCTGCTCGTCAGGGCGCTGCTCCTCGTGCCCGCCCTCGTGCTCGGGCTGCTCGTCTTCTTCCTCAACGGGTCCCTGCTGCTGATCGCGTTGCGGATCAACCCGTCCGGACGCGGTGAGGCCGCCCCCGAGACCGCCGTGGTCGTGGCCGCCGTGATGTCCGCCGTCGCCTCGGCCACAGGAGGTGCTCTCGCGGTACGGGACGACGACGCGTACCGGCGCAGGCTGTACCGGCTCGCCGACCGGCGCCGCAGGCGCGGCGCCGGACGGGCCGGCCCCTCGACGCCCGGCACGGTCTTCCTCCAGCTCGACGGCGTGGGCCACGACGTCCTGGAGAGGGCCGTCGGCAAGGGGCTCATGCCGGCGGTCGCGCAGTGGCTCGGCGGCAGACGCCCCACCCACCGGCTCACCCCCTGGCGCACCGACTGGTCCAGCCAGACCGGCGCCAGCCAGCTCGGCATCCTGCACGGCAGCAACCACGACGTCCCGGCCTTCCGGTGGTACGAGAAGGACAGCCACGAGGTCATGGTCTGCAACCGGCCCAGCAGCGCCGCCGAACTCCAGCGCCGGGCCATCGAGTACACCGCTGACGGAGGCCTGCTCACCGTCGACGGTGCGAGCCGCGGCAACCTCTTCAGCGGCGGAGCCGACGAGTTGGCCCTCGTGCTGTCCATGGCGGCGAGGAGAGGGAAGGAGAACCGCTCGCGGGCGGGCTATTTCGCGTACTTCTCCGACCCCGCCAACGCCGTCCGTACCGCCATGTCCTTCGTCGCCGAGGTCCTCCGGGAGATCGGCCAGTCCCTTGGGGCCCGGATCAAGAAGCGGCGCCCGCGCGTCAGGCGCGGCGGGCTGTACCCCTTCGTCCGGGCCTTCGCGACCGTCGTCGAGCGGGACGTCGTCGTCGCCGCGGTGATCGGCGACATGCTCGCCGGGCGCAACGCCGTCTACGCGGACCTGGTGGCGTACGACGAAGTGGCGCACCACTCCGGGCCGCGCGGCCGGGACGCCGAGAAGGTCCTGGAGCGGCTCGACCGGTCGCTCGCGCTGATCGCCAAGGTCGCCGAGCACGCCCCGCGGCCGTACCGGATCGTCGTGCTGTCCGACCACGGTCAGAGCCCCGGCGAGACCTTCCTGACCCGCTACGGGCTCAGCCTCGGCAATCTGGTCCGCGCCGGCTGCGGGCTGCCCGTGCCGCGCAAGGCGCAACGCACCCACAGCGGCGCCGAGGCGCGGGCCGCCGTACGAGCCGCGCTGCGCAGGCCCGTCGAGGAGGGCGGCGAGCGGCACCGCCCCTCGCGCCGTCGCTCCGAGCCCATCGTGCTGGCCTCCGGCAACCTCGGCCTCGTCTCCTTCCCCGATGTGCCGCACCGGATGAGCCGGGAGGAGATCGACCGCCGTCATCCCGCGCTGCTCTCGACGCTCGCCAACCATCCCGGCGTCGGCTTCGTGCTGGTCCGCAGCGAGGATCACGGCGGGCTGGTGATCGGCGCGCACGGCGCCGAGGTGCCGGTGCACGAGCTCGACGACGAACACCCGGGCCCGCTGGCCGACTTCGGCCCGGGTGCAGCCGACGCCGTACGACGGACGCACTCCTTCCCGCATGTCGCCGACATCATGGTCAACTCCTGGTACGACCCGGCCGAGGGCGAAGTCCTCGCCTTCGAGGAGCAGATCGGCTCGCACGGCGGACTCGGCGGGGCCCAGGCACGCCCCTTCCTGCTGTCACCGGTGGCGCTCTCCGCGCCGGTCGAGGACGACGCCGAACTCGTCGGCGCGGAGCAGGTGCACCGCGTACTGCGGCGGTGGCTGCGCGAGTGCGACGGCCCCCAGGTGCCACTGGCGGCACGCCCGAACGAGCGTGCCGCCTGACTGACGGTCCGCCGATGGTTCGGCGGGCCCGGAGCCGACGGTTCGGCGGGCCCAGCCGTCAGCCGTCCCGCCGGTCCGGACTCAGCGGGCCGGCGGAGCGACCACCCAGCGCCGCGTCTTGTACATGCTGTCCTGCTGCCCGATCTCGATCAGTTTGCGGGCCGCCGGGAACGCCTCGTCGCCCTCGATCCCGTAGCCGACCCGGAGCGTGCCCGGCACGTCCCGGATCTCCGGCTGCCGGTGGATGTCGGCGGCGGAGCGCTCTTCGGCCACGCCCCATAGGTCGCTGGGGAACAGCGGCTCCGGCGGTACGAGGGGACTCCCGCGCGCCGGAAATTGGGCTGCGGTGAACGGACGTCCGTGCCCACACTGTTCGTATCGGACACCGCGCACCCGCGGGCCCCTCTCGAACACCTCAAGGAGTTGCTGCGTGCAGGCAGCCGTCACCGTCACTCCCGCTCGTATCCCGGAGCTGCTGCTCGGTCTCGCGACCGTGCGGCCGGTCTTCATCTGGGGCGCTCCCGGCATCGGAAAGTCCTCCCTGGTACGGGAGTTCGCCGAGTCGCTGGGCCTGGAGTGTGTGAGTCTGCTCGGCACCCAGCTCGCCCCCGAGGACCTCATCGGCGTCCCGCAGATCCGCGACGGACGCTCGGTGTTCTGCCCGCCCGAGGCGATCGCCCGCGACGAGCCGTACTGCCTGTTCCTGGACGAGCTGAACGCGGCGACACCGGATGTGCAGAAGGCCTTCTACTCGTTGATCCTGGATCGCCGCATCGGCAATTACGAGCTGCCGAAGGGCTCGATCGTGATCGGCGCGGGCAACCGCGCGACGGACAACGCGCTGGCCCGCCCGATCGCCTCGGCGCTGGTCAACCGTCTGACGCACGTACACCTTGAGGCGTCCCCGAAGGACTGGCTCGGCTGGGCCGCCGCCCACGACATCCACCCGTGGGTCCTGGACCACGTCACCGATCGCCCCGACCACCTGTGGTCCAAGCCGCCCAAGACCGAGGAGCCGTTCTCCACGCCCCGCTCCTGGCACATGCTCTCCGACGCGCTGCACTCCTTCGGGCCGGCCCTCGACGAGGCGACCCTGAAGGTGATCGCGCACGGCACGCTGACGCCCGCGCACGCGGTGGCCTTCTGCGGCTACGTCAAGATCGTGCGCAGCCGGTTCGGCATCGAGGCGATCATCAAGGGCGACGCCCGCTGGCCGAACCGCCCTGAGGACCGCGACCTGCTGTACTACCTCGCCGAGTCCTTCCGCGGCCGCCTCATCAAGGAGCTGCCCGCGAGCAAGGAGCACCTCTCGGCGAACGGGCGCCAGACCGCGTACCGCGCCAAGTCGCTGCTCGTCCAGCTCGCCGAGATCTCCGTCGAGGTCGCGCAGAGCGTCATCGCCTCCGACGCCGACGGCAATCCCGTACTGCCCGCGTGGTTCCTGGTGGAGGCGGCGCGGGACATGCCGCGGCTGGTGGAGGCGCGGCGGTGAGCCGGGCCCGGAAGCAGCCGGAGGAGAAGCCGGACCCGGCGGCGGAGGCCTTCGCCGAGGGGATGCGGCTGGTGCGGGCCAACCGCGCGCTGGCCGCCATCGGGTTCAGCACCTGCCGTCAGGACACCTGCACCATGGCGCCCCGCGACGGTCTCGTCAGCGTCGACTCCGACGGCACCTTGCACGTCCACCCCACCCGCCGTGCCGAACCCGTCGCCTGGGCCTGGGCCATCGCGCACGCCATCATCCATCTGGGCTTCGGCCATGTCCCCGCCGCGACCGGCGAGCGCGAACAGCCCGACCGCTTCGACGTCGCCGCGCGCTGCGTCGTGGTCAACCGCTTCCTGCTCGGCTTCCCGATCGGCCTGACCCCCGAGGACCTGCCGGCGTCGTACCCCGACGGCGATGAGGAGCGGCTCGCCGCGCGCTGGCGCCGGGACGGAATTCCGGCCGCGTACGACCAGTGCGGTACGGCGGGTAGCGAGCCGGACCAGGTGCTGGTGCCGTGGAACACCTGGATCGGCGGCACCCCGCCCGACTGGCAGATCGCCTTCGCGCACGCGCTGACCCGCACGGTGTCCACCGCGATGGACATGGCGGGCGGTCGCCGGGAGTCCATGCGCGGCGGTCCCACCCGGCTGACTCCCTGGGAGCGGGCGCTGAGTTGGTTCATCTCCTCCTACCCGCTGCTCGGCGGCATCGCCGCCGGTATCACCGTCGTCGCCGACGCCGAACTCGCCCGCGCCCACGGCATTTCCATCGCCGCGGTCGACGCGGAGGCGGCCGAGATCTACATCAATCCACTGCGCCAGTTCGGCGACGAGGAATGGCGGTTCGTCCTCGCCCACGAGATGCTGCACGCCGCCCTGCGCCACGGCGACCGCTGCGGCGCCCGCGACCCGTACCTCTTCAACATCGCCGCCGACTACGTCATCAACGGCTGGCTGATCGAGATGCAGATCGGCACGATGCCCGAAGGGCTGCTGTACGACCCGGAGTTGAAGGACCTGTCCGCCGAGGAGGTCTACGACCGGATCGCGGGCGACCTGCGCCGCATGCGCCGGCTGTCCACGCTGCGCGGCAAGGGCGCGGGCGACATCCTCGGTGGCCCGCTCGGCTCGCCGCGCGACTATGTGGACCTCGACGAGTTCTACCGGCGCGGTCTGAGCCGGGGCTTCGACCTGCACGAGCAGCAGGAGCGCGGCTACCTGCCGGGCGGACTGGTCGAGGAGATCCGGGCCCTGAGCCAGCCACCCCTGCCCTGGGACGCCCAACTGGCCCGCTGGTTCGACGAGTTCGTGCCCCGACCGGAGCCCGTACGGACGTACGCGCGTCCGGCGCGCCGCCAGGCGGCGACCCCCGACATCCCGCGCGCGGGCCGCTACTTCCCGCCCGAGGAGATCGCCCGCTGCACCTTCGGCGTCGTCCTCGACACCTCCGGCTCCATGGACCGCACCCTGCTCGGCAAGGCGCTGGGCGCGATCGCCTCGTACGCCGAGGCCCGTGACGTACCCGCCGCCCGGGTCGTCTTCTGCGACGCCGCACCGCACGACGCGGGCTATCTGCCGGTCACGGAGATCGCCGGACGGGTACGGGTGCACGGGCGCGGCGGCACGGTGCTGCAGCCCGGCATCGATCTGCTGCACCGCGCCGACGACTTCCCTCCGGACGCGCCCGTCCTGGTGATCACGGACGGTTACTGCGATGTGCTGCGGGTGCGGCGCGAGCACGCGTACCTGATTCCGCAGGGCGGAGGGCTTCCGTTCACCCCGCGTGGACCGGTCTTCCGGGTGCGGTGACCTGTCTTCCCGGTGCGTCGCGCGCAGGTGTGATCGGATGGTGGGTACGGACCCCGAAAACGGGACCTCATCGAAGGGATTCATCGTGGCAACCACGCGCACCGCACACACCGTGTGGGACGGCAACCTGCTCGAGGGCAACGGCGTCGTCACCTTCGACTCCTCCGGCATCGGCCAGCAGCCGGTGACGTGGGCGTCGCGAGCCCAGGACGCGAACGGCAAGACCAGCCCCGAGGAGCTGATCGCCGCCGCCCACTCCAGCTGCTTCTCCATGGCGCTGTCGCACGCCCTCGCGGGCGCCGGCAACCCGCCCACCAAGCTCGTGACCAGCGCCGACGTCACCTTCCAGCCCGGCGAGGGCATCACCGGAATCCACCTCACCGTCGAGGGCACGGTGCCGGGCCTCGACAACGACGGCTTCGTCGCGGCGGCCGAGGACGCGAAGAAGAACTGCCCGGTCAGCCAGGCGCTGACCGGCACGACGATCACGCTGTCGGCGAAGCTGGCCTGACGCACGGACGTAGCTCGATGCCGCGCCCCGCGACAGGGCGCGGCATCGGCGTTTTCAGGTACGCGGCATTGACAAGAGCCCGCTCAAGTTTTGTGCTGGAGGGTGGGAAGCGCCCTGGCGGAAGGGGACGGACATGACACGTGCGGTCGGGATCGATCTGGGTACCACGAACTCGGTGGTGGCCGTCCTGGAGGGCGGTGACCCCACCGTCGTCGCCAACGCCGAGGGCGCGCGCACCACGCCCTCCGTGGTGGCCTTCGCCAAGAACGGCGACGTGCTCGTCGGCGAGGTCGCCAAGCGGCAGGCGGTGACGAACGTGGAGCGCACCGCGCGCTCCGTGAAGCGCCACATGGCCGACGCGAGCTGGCGTTTTCCGGAGCAGGGCTCCGTCGACGGCACCCGCTACCGCGCGCAGGAGCTGTCCGCGCGCGTGCTCCAGAAGCTCAAGCGGGACGCCGAGGCGTACCTCGGCGAGGACGTCACGGACGCCGTGATCACCGTTCCCGCCTACTTCGACGACGTGCAGCGCCAGGCCACCAAGGAGGCGGGCGAGATCGCGGGCCTGAAGGTCCTGCGGATCATCAACGAGCCGACGGCCGCCGCCCTCGCGTACGGCCTCGACCGCGGCGAGGAGCAGACCGTCCTCGTCTTCGACCTGGGCGGCGGCACGTTCGACGTGTCGCTCCTGGAGATCGGCGACGGCGTCATCGAGGTCAAGGCCACCAACGGCGACACCAAACTCGGCGGCGACGACTGGGACCAGCGGATCGTCGAGCACCTCGCCCAGCGCTTCAAGGCCTCGTACGGCATCGAACTCGGCCGGGACAAGATGGCGCTGCAACGGCTGCGCGAGGGCGCCGAGAGGGCCAAGATCGAACTGTCCAGCGCCTCCGAGACCACCGTCAATCTTCCCTACATCACCGCCACCGCCGAAGGCCCGCTGCACCTCGACGAGAAACTGACACGCGCTCAGTTCCAGGAGCTGACCGCCGACCTGCTCGACCGCTGCAAGACCCCCTTCCACCAGGCGGTCAAGGACGCGGGCGTGAAGCTGTCCGCCGTCGACCACGTCATCCTCGTCGGCGGCTCGACCCGGATGCCCGCCGTCACCGACCTCGTCAAGGAACTCACCGGCAAGGACCCGCACAAGGGCGTCAACCCGGACGAGGTCGTGGCCGTCGGTGCCGCGCTCCAGGCGGGTGTCATCCGCGGCGACGTCAAGGACGTCCTCCTCCTCGACGTCACCCCGCTGTCCCTGGGCATCGAGACCAAGGGCGGCATCATGACGAAGCTCATCGAACGCAACACGACGATCCCGACCCGGCGTTCGGAGATCTTCACGACCGCCGTGGACAACCAGCCCTCGGTCGGCATCCAGGTCTATCAGGGCGAGCGCGAGATCGCCGCGTACAACAAGAAGCTCGGCGTCTTCGACCTCACCGGGCTGCCGCCCGCGCCGCGCGGGGTGCCGCAGATCGAGGTCGCCTTCGACATCGACGCCAACGGCATCATGCACGTCTCGGCGAAGGACCTCGCCACCGGGCGCGAGCAGAAGATGACCGTCACCGGAGGCTCCGCGCTCCCCAAGAACGACATCGACAGGATGATGCGCGAGGCCGAGGAGTACGCCGAGGAGGACCGGGGGCGCCGCGAGGCCGCGGAGACTCGCAACCAGGCCGAGCAGCTCGTCTATCAGACGGAGAAGTTCCTCCGCGACAACGACGAGCGCATTCCGTCCGACACCAAGACGGAGGTCGAGTCGGCGATCGCGGAACTCAAGGCGCTCCTGGAGGAGCCCGCCGACACGAGCGCGCTCCGTGCGGGTGCCGAGAAACTGGCGACGGTCAGCCAGAAGATGGGGCAGGCGATGTACGCCCAGGCCCAGCAGCAGACACCGCCGGCGGACCAGCCACCCACCGAGCACGCCCCGGGCGACGAGGACGGCGTGGTGGACGCTGAGATCGTGGACGAGGACAGGGACACGAAGGGGGGCGCCGCCTGACTCCGCACCAGGGCCTCAGACGTCCGTCTTCTCCCATCCCCGCCGTGCGGGCCGCGGCCCGAGCTGCTTCGGGTCGCGGCTGCGATACACCACGTACGGGCGGAAGAGGCGGTCACCGGACGGCACTTCTCCTGGCCGACGTAGTGCGCCCAGCCGCCGCCGTTGCGGCCCTGGCAGCCGGTGAGCTGGAGCAGCGTGAGGGGCAGCCGCGGGGCTCGTACTAGGGGCGGTCCGGGCCTACCGACGGATAGTCCGTGTGCTGGGTCTCCCAGGTGATGATGCCGTCCTTGACGTACACCTTCCACCGGCAGGAGCCGGTGCAGTTGACGCCGTGCGTCGAGTTCACGACCTTGTCGTGGCTCCAGCGGTCCCGGTAGAAGGAGTCCGCCTCGCGGCCGCCGGTCAGCCGGACGCTGTGCAGATCGGGCGCCGGCGTACCGTGCCGGAAGGATCTTCCGGCACGCAGCAGCGCGGCGCCCGGTTCCGTGGGCGGTACCTGCGTATCGGTCACGGTGCGCTCCCTTACTTGCCCTCAGGACTTGAACCTAGGGGCGAGCGACGGAACGCACCTGCTCACGGCACCCGTACGGGTCAGTGCTTGAGGGCGACCCCCGCGTACACCGGGACGGCGCCCTCCGCCTGCGCCGCCAGGTCCTCCTCCTCGGGCCGCCACTCGGAGACCGCGACCACGCCGGGCTCGAGAAGCTCCAGGCCGTCGAAGAACCGCGAGAACTCGGCGTGCGTGCGCGGGTAGAAGGGGGTGCCGCTCTGGCGGAAGAGGTTGGCCGCCTTCTCGACGCCCTCGGGGCTGATGTCGGGCGTGACCTGGGACAACACCACGTAGCTGCCGGGGACGAGCGCCGCGACGTACCGCTGGAGCAGGTCGTACGCGCCGTCGTCGAGGTAGTGGGTGAGCGCGACCAGCGACAGTGTGACGGGCTGCGTGAGGTCCAGGGACTCACCGGCCAGGCGCAGGATCGTGTCGGGGTCGCGGACGTCGGCGTGCACATAGTCGGTGGTGCCCTCGGCGGAGCCGTGCAGCAGCGCCTCCGCGTGGCGCAGCACGATCGGGTCGTTGTCCGCGTAGACGACTTTGGACTCCGGCGCGACCTGCTGGGCCACCTGGTGCAGGTTGGGCTGGGTGGGGATGCCCGTGCCGATGTCCAGGAACTGGCGTATCCCGGCGTCGGCGGCGGCACGGGTCGCCCGGTGCATGAACCGGCGGTTGGCGCGCGCCCCGCGTACCGCGGTGCCGTCCGCGGCGAGGATCCTGCGGGCCAGCTCCTCGTCCACCGGGTAGTTGTCCTTGCCGCCCAGCCACCAGTCGTAGACGCGGGCGGGATGGGGCCGACTGGTGTCGACACGGGTGGGCGCGGCTTCACGTCCGGTCATGCGGTTGCTCCTCGGTGTTGTTCGGGTGGCGTCTCAGAAGCTTTCGCGGAACTCCTGGAGGATCTTCCTGGTGCGCTGGGCGGAGGCCGCGTGGGCCGACATGTGGTCCAGGACCTCCAGGTGCAGGGCCACTTCGGCGCGCGAGTCGAGGTAGAGGGCACCGGTCACGTACTCGCTGTAGACCATGTCGGGCAGCTCCGGCTCCGCGAAGCGGAACAGCGCGAAGGACGTGTACGTCCCCGGGTGCGGGCCGTTCGCGTACTCGGCGACCTGGAGCGTGATGTGGTCGTATCCGATCGCTTCGAGGAGCCGGTCGATCTGGTCGCGCATGACTTCGCCGCGGATGCTCACGGGGCGCCGCAGCGCCGTCTCGTCCATGATCACCCAGAGGTGGGGCGGGTTCTCCCGGGTGAGCAGCTCTTGCCGGTTCATGCGCAGCGCCACATGCCGCTCGGTCGCCTCCGGGCCCGTCTGCCCGACCGTCCCGGCCTCCAGCACGGCGCGCGCGTAGTCCTCGGTCTGGAGCAGCCCGGGGACGAAGTGCGGCTCGTACGACCGGATCATCCGGGCGGCGCCCTCCAGACTGACGTGCATGCTGAACCAGTCCGGCAGTACGTCGTGGAACCGCTGCCACCACCCCGGCTGGTTCGCCTCCTCGGCGAGCGCGACGAACCCGGCCGCTTCGTCGTCGGCCACGCCGTACGTCGCGAGCAGCACCTGAACATAGGGGATCTTGAGGGCGACCTCGGCCATCTCCATCCGCCGCACGGTCGCCGGGGCGACGCGCAGCACGCGGGCCGCCTCCTCCCGCTTCAGCCCCGCGGCCTCCCGCAACTCCTGGAGCCGCCGCCCGAGTACCACCTGCCCCACGGTGGGCGCAGCCCGCCGCTCACTCACGCCACGCCTCCCCACGCGCCGAAGTATGCGAGCAGTGTGCCATGTCCCCCCCGGAACCCTCACAGGTTCGGCCGCGTCGTGCTGCCTCCGACGTCAAGGCACCAGCGACTGAAGGTACTTGACCGTCGCCGGGTCCGCCGGAAGGAACGTCTCGATGGCCAGCTCGGCGACCGTCACGTCCATGGGGGTGTTGAACGTGGAGATGGAGGAGATGAAGGACAGCACCCGTCCGTCTTGCTCGATCTGCATCGGCAGCGCGAAGTACGGGACAGGTTCGGCGAGTTCACCGTCCTCGGCCGGGTCCGGGACCGGGTACGCGGCCACCTCCTCGTACAGCGCGCGCAGCGGCTCCGAGCGGTGGAGGGCGATCTGGCGGTCCATCTGTGCGAGGAGGTGGTCGCGCCACTCGCGGTGGTTGCGGATGCGCGGCGCCAGGCCCTCCGGGTGGAGGGTGAGACGCATCGCGTTGAGGGGAGGCGCGAGGAGGGACTCCGGGACGCCGTCCAGGAGCATGGTGATGCCCCGGTTGGCGGCGAGGACGGTGTACGTCGCGTCGACGACGAGCGCCGGGTACGGCTCGTAGCCCTGGATCAGGCGCTCCATGCCCTGGCGCAGGGCGTCCATCGCCGGGTCGTCGAGCGGGGTCTCCGGGTAGTGCGGCGCGTAGCCGGCCGCGAGGAGCAGGGCGTTGCGTTCCCGTACGGGCACGTCGAGGTGTTCGGCGAGACGCAGCACCATCTCCTCGCTGGGGCGGGAGCGGCCCGTCTCGACGAAGCTGATGTGACGGGCCGAGGAGCCCGCCCGCAGCGCCAGCTCCAGCTGGCTCACCCGCCGCTGCTCGCGCCAGCCCCGCAGCAGCGGGCCTATCCCCTTGTCGACGGGGGCACTTGGGAGCGCGGCGGCTCCGGACGCGACAATCGTCATACGAGGACGGTAGTCGAGGAGCGGTGACGGTTGTCGAGGCGCGGTCACCGTGCGCGAGGAGCGGTGAGTGAACGACATGTGGAACCGGGGCCTGGCCTGGGAGGCCGAGGCGGTCTATCGCGCGCGGGTACGCGGCTGTCTGCTGGGCGGGGCGATCGGGGACGCGCTCGGCTATCCGATCGAGTTCGCGTCCCTGGACGGGATCCGCGCCGCGCACGGGCCCAAGGGCGTGACCGGGCTGGTGCCCGACGGCGACGGAGTCGTGGGGCGCGTCAGCGACGACACCCAGATGACCCTGTTCACGGTCGAGGCCGTGGCGCAGGCCCACCGGCGCGAGCGGCTCAAGGGGATCGGCGGGGGTGCGCCCCGGTTGGTGCGGTGGGCGTACGAGCGGTGGCTGGAGACACAGCGGAAGCCCGGACCGCAGGCCAGCGCGATGGCGGCCCCGGCCGCCGGCGCACCCGCTTTCGGGTCCGGCGCGTACGCCGGGCCCACCGGTGGTCTCGCCGCCCAGGCCTGGCTCTACGCCCGTCGCGCGCCCGGCAACGCCTGCCTCTCCGGGCTCGAACAGGACCACGTGCCCGACCCGATGCTGCCACTCGGCCCGCCCGGACTGGTCAACCCCGAGTCCAAGGGGTGCGGTGCGGTGATGCGCTCGGCGCCCTTCGGGCTCGCGCCCGCCGCCGAGGACTTCGCGTTCGGGCTCGCCGCCCGGTGCGCCCAGATGACCCACGGTCATCCCACCGGGTACTACGCCGCCGGGGCGCTCGCCGCGATGGTCGTCCATCTGGTCGCCGGGGAGTCCCTGGAGGGCGCCGTTCTGCGGGCTCTGCGGCTGCTCGCCCGCCACCCCGGGCACGAGGAGACCACCGCCGCGCTGCGGCGCGCCCTCGACCTGGCCGACGAGGGCGATCCCGGCGCCGAGAAGGTGGAGCGCCTGGGCGCGGGTTGGATCGCCGAGGAAGCCCTCGCCATCGCGGTCTACTGCGCCCTCGCGACCCCCGACATCGAGCGGGCCCTGCTCCTGTCCGTGAACCACTCCGGCGACAGCGACTCCACGGGCGCGATCTGTGGCAACCTCCTCGGCGCCCGCCACGGTGACCACGGGCTTCCGCAGCCGTGGCTGGAGCGCGTCGAGGGGCGCGCGCAGATCGCGGTCCTGGCGGACGACTTGGCGGCGGAGTGCGTACGGAGGTGAGGCGCGTGGGTTTTTCGCCCCCTCCGCCCCTACCCTTCCCGTCCCTGGGAGCTCCGCCCCCAGACCCCCGCTGTCGCGCTGACGCGCTCGTCCCCAAACGCCGGACGGGCTGAAAATCAGGAGCGGGGTCTGGGGCGGAGCCCCAGGTCGGGACGGCCGGCGCCGCGCGCATACAGCGCCGGGTCACGGGGACTGTGGCACGCTGAGGAACAGCGCCACCCAGCCCCACCCGCACCCCCCGTCGTACGAAAGGACCAAGGTCATGCCCGTCGAACCGCTGTCGCAGAAGGAGATCGAGGAGCGGCTGGCGGAGCTGCCGGGCTGGTCGCTGGACGGTGACCGACTCGCCCGCTCCTACCGGCTCCGCTCGCACTTCGCGGCGACCGCGATGGTCGTCCACATCGCCCAGGTGCAGGAGGAGCTCGACCACCACTCCGACCTCACGCTCGGCTACAACACGGTGTCCCTCACCGTGAACACGCACAGCGTCGGCGGAGCCGTCACCGAGCTCGACTTCGGTCTCGCCCGCAGGGTGGAGGAACTGGCCCCGGGGCATGGCGCACACTGATCCGCATACTGGATTACGACAAGGAAGCCGACGAGTACGACGCCACACGGGGCGGTGAACCCCGAGCCGAGGCCGCCGCGAACGCGGTGCTCGGCCTCGTCCCCGAGGGCGCGCGCACTCTCCTCGACGTCGCCTGCGGCACCGGGATCGTGACGCGGCGCCTCGCGTCGGGGCGCCCGGGGCTGTGGGTGACCGGCGTGGACGCCGCGTACGAGATGGCGAGGATGGCGGCGGCGCGGATGCCGGGCAGCGTGGTCCTCGCCGACAGCCGCCGACTGCCGTTCCCCGGCGGGGAGTTCGACGCCGTCACCAGCGTGTGGCTGCTTCATCTGGTCGACAGTCCCGAGGACGTCCGGTCCGTCGTCGCCGAGTGCGCGAGGGTGCTGGGTCCGGGCGGGGTGTACGTCACCACGGTCGACAAGACCGCTGCGCACGACGTGGGCAGCGACATCGACGCCGTACTCGTGCCGCGTCCGCGCCGCCCCGCCCAGGACAAGGCGGAGGACGTCGAGGCATACGCCGTCGAGCACGGCCTGACCCCGGCTGGGGATGCGCGGTTCCAGGGGCACGGTCAGGGGCGCAGCCCGGACGTGGAGCGCCGCCTGGAGCCGTACGGCCTCGTCCTGAAGGCGGGCCGCTGGTATGTGGTGGCCGGACCCGGGCCGCGTACGTTCCGTGTCGACCAGATCCTTGAACTCGCGGCGTCCGAAGAGGAGTTCACCCGCCCCCGGGATTTCGATCTCGCCGTGTACTGGTCCGCGTACCAGCGGGACTTCCACGAGCGTCTGCACCGCGCGGAGGCGGTCGTCCGACTCGCACCGGGAACCCGTCTGAACGGTCCCATGGAAGACGCGGTGGCGGTCAACGGCCCTACGGAAGAGGACGGTTGGACCCGCGCACTGTCCCCATCGAGTCCGTGGAGCACGCCCACCACGACTTCCTCCGCCTCGGCGCGGACATCGAGGTCCTCGAACCGGCCGAGTTGCGGGAGAGGATCGCGGAGACGGTGAGCGCGCTGGCGCGCACGTACGCGACGTCGTAGAGAGCGCTTGCCGAAGGGCGGCAACCTCCCCGTCCGCAGCGGCAACTGAGGGAACAGAATCCGTCTGTCCTCTCAGGAGGTACTCACCGTGCAGCACCCGCACAGGCAGCACCGCAGACGCGCGATCGGATCGGCGATGGCGGCTGCCGCCGCCCTCGTCGCCGCCGGGCTCACCGCCCTCGGCACCGGAACCGCTCAAGCCGCCACAGCCCGCCAGGTCGAGGCACTCGACCGGGGCGTCGTCAGCGTCCACACCGACAGCGGCAACCTCGTCAGCTGGCGCTGGCTCGGCACCGACCCGAACGACGTGTCGTTCAACGTCTACCGCGCCGGTACGAAGGTCAACTCGACCCCGATCACCGGCTCCACGAACTACTTCCACTCCGGCGCGCCCAGCCAGGCCGACTACACGGTCCGCGCGATCGTCAACGGAGTGGAGCAGGGCGACTCCGTCCACGCCATCCAGTTCCGTACGGGATACAAGGACGTGCCCATCACGCCGCCCGCCGGCGGCACCACCCCCGACGGAGTCGCGTACACCTACGAGGCCAACGACGCCTCCGTCGGCGACCTCGACGGCGACGGCCAGCTCGACTTCGTCCTCAAGTGGCAGCCGACGAACGCCAAGGACAACTCCCAGTCCGGCTACACCGGCGACACGATCATCGACGGCATCAAGCTCGACGGCACCCGGCTGTGGCGCATCGACCTCGGCAGGAACATCCGCTCGGGCGCCCACTACACGCAGTTCCAGGTGTACGACTACGACGGCAACGGCAAGGCCGAGGTCGCCATGAAGACGGCGGACGGGACGACGGACGGGCAGGGCACGGTCATCGGCAGCTCCTCCGCCGACTACCGCAATTCCAGCGGGTACGTGCTGTCCGGGCCCGAGTACCTGACCATGTTCAACGGGCAGTCGGGCGCGGCCATGGACACCGTCGACTACGTCCCGGCGCGCGGCACGGTCTCCTCCTGGGGCGACTCCTACGGCAACCGCGTCGACCGATTCCTCGCCGGAACCGCCTACTTGGACGGTGCCCGGCCTTCGCTCATCATGGCGCGCGGCTACTACACCCGTACCGTCATCGCCGCCTGGGACTGGCGCAATGGCGCCTTCACGCGGCGCTGGACCTTCGACACCAACTCCTCGACCAACACCGGCAAGGGATACGACGGCCAGGGCAACCACCAGCTGTCCGTCGCGGACGTCGACGGGGACGGCAAGGACGAGATCGTGTACGGCTCGATGGCCGTGGACGACAACGGTGCGGCACTGTGGACCACCAAGAACGGGCACGGCGACGCCATGCACGTCGGCGATCTCGATCCGTCCCGGGCGGGCCTGGAGGAGTTCAAGGTCGACGAGGACTCCTCGAAGCCGGCGTCGTGGATGGCGGACGCGAAGACCGGCGAGATCCTGTGGTCGACGGCTGCCAACGGCGACAACGGCCGGGGAGTGTCCGGGGACGTCTGGGCGGGCAGCGCGGGGGCCGAGTCCTGGTCCTCCCACGCGGACGGCGTACGCAACCCGCAGGGGACCGTGGTGGCGAGCCGCAAGCCCGGCAGCATCAACTTCCTGTCCTGGTGGGACGGCGACACCGTCCGTGAACTCCTCGACGACACCCACATCGACAAGTACGGCACGTCCGCCGACACCCGTCTGCTGACGGGCTCTTCCGTCCACTCCAACAACAGCACGAAGGCAACCCCCTCGCTCTCCGGGGACATCTTCGGCGACTGGCGCGAGGAGGTCGTCTGGCCGACCACCGACAACACGGCGCTCAGGATCTACTCCACGCCGTACGAGACGAGCACGAAGATCACCACCCTGCTGCACGACACGCAGTACCGCACGGCTCTGGCCTGGCAGAACACGGCCTACAACCAGCCGCCGCACCCGAGCTTCTTCATCGGCGACGGCATGGCGACGGCGCCACGTCCCACGGTCTACACGCCTTGAACTGGGAAAACCTGCTACTGAGTTGATCCAGAAGTGCGGCCATCCGGGTTGTTCGGATGGCCGCCAAGCTCGTGATCCACTTTCGCTGGGGAGAATCTGGGGAGATCCATTTTCGATGACTTCCTCAGGCGCCTCAGGGGAATGGCTGCCCTGCTCGCCTCGCACGGGGCGGAAACGGCCAGGCGCGCGGCGCGAACCGGACGAGAGGCCGTCGGCGTTGCGCCCGAGACGAACCTCCCGAGCGCGGCCCGTGCCCGCCTCCCGGACTTCGGCATGAAGCACACGTATGTCCTCAGCGTGAACGCCGGTGCAGCGCGACACAAGAGGTTCGGCGTGAACCCGACAAACCCGCCAGTCGCGGCAGCAGCGGCCGGGCAGACCATCCAGACAGGACGGCACTCCCGCAGACGAAGCCACAGAGGCGCTGCAACACACGCGTCAGACCTCGGTCAGCTCAAACGATGAGACAGCGGCCCGACTACGCGTCCGGCCCGCCCGGCTCATGCAACTCCCCCCACACCCGGGCCGCAATAAGGTCCGCCTCATCCTGCGGCATCCCCGCCTTCACCAATATGATCCCGCGGCTGCCATCCGGGAACTTCACACTCCGCGCTTCCATGCCTATCCGGCCCAGCGTCGGCTCCTCCGGCATACTCGCTCCTCCAGTCGGGGAAACCACGCTAAAACGCCCCCACCGCAGTCGGCAGGGGCGTTCGGCCAGACGGCCTACAGCTCAGTCAGCTGCTCATTCAGGTACGCCTGCACCGGCCCGAACAGCCCGCCAGGCACCAGCCGTGGAATCCCCCCCCGAGACGCACCCAAGCCACCTCCGCAACCTCCCGCGGACTCGCAGCGCGGGCCGTGCCCGACAGCAGGCGGCATGCCACGTAGACCACCGGCCAGCCGGTTACCGGATGCACCCGCTCACCGATCACCACCACCGGCTCCACCACAACCCCGGCCTCCTCCAGCGCCTCCCGGACAGCTGCCAGTTCGGGCGTCTCGCCCGCGTCGACCTTGCCCGCCGGGAACTGCCAGACGAGTGCACCCTCCGGGACCGCGCGACGGACCAGGAGCACCCGGCCCTTGTACGCCACCACCGCGCCCGCGATCAGAACCTCCACGCCGAACCTCAACTCTCCCTCCGAAGACGGGTGTTCACCACATGCCGCAACCCTGCGGACGGACATCATGCCGCCATGACGACGGAGAACAACGCAGCCGCCAAACTCCCGGTTCTTCTCCCCGCGCTCGAAGCGGCCCACGGCATGCAGCCGGACCCGCTCCCGCGCTGCCCTCCCGGCGTCGTCAGCCCGCCGATGGCAAGGAGACACAGCGTTTGCGGCGGGATTCGGAAGCCCCATCAGGGCGAATGGCGGCCCCACCCTAACGCAACCCGAGATGCGCTTGACCAGGGAAAACATGGGTCATGAATGGTCCAGTCACCTCGGATGATCTGCGCGGTTTCCTGCAACCAGCCGCCGCACCCGAGCTTCTTCATCGGTGACGGCATGGCGACGGCGCCACGCCCCACGGTCTACACGCCGTAGGCAAGAAAGGGGCGCGTGCCGAGCCCGGCACGCGCCCCCCTTTGCTCAGCTCACCGTGCAGGTCTGATCACCCAGCTTGAACGACGTGGGTTTCGTGTTCGCCCCCGACCAACTCCCCGTGAACCCGAAGCTCACCGACGAACCCGCCGCCACATTGCCGTTCCAGCTCAGGTTCTTCGCCGTGACCGCCGCGTCGGTCTGTGTGGAAGCGGCGTTCCAAACCTGCGCGATTTTCTGCCCGTCCGGGAAGGTCCAGCCGAGCGACCAGCCGCTCCACGCACTGGAGCCCGTATTGGCGAGCGCCACGTCAGCCTGGAAGCCGCCCGACCACTGGTTCGTGATCTTGTACGTCACCGCGCAGGCCCCCGTCGGCGTCGGATCCGTACCGCCGCCACCGTCATCGCCGCCACCGCTCGTGTCGGAGGTGTCGCCGTAGATGATCCCGCGCCCGTTCGTCGACACATACACGCGCCCGTACACCCGGGGATCCCCGGTGATGGCCGCACCGGTCCAACCCCACTGGTGGGCATCGTCGTTGATACGAGTCCAGGTCGCGCCCTTGTCGGTCGACCGGAAGATCCCGCGTACGCCGCCGATCTTCGCGCTGGTGTAGAGCGTCTGGTACGAGGCTCCCGTCGCCGCCTTGCCGAAGCCGATGGTGTCGGCCTGGTCGACGTTCGACAGCTTGGTGAAGGTCGCCCCGCCGTCCGTCGAGTGCCACAGCCCGTACGCGCCGTCGCTCGCACCGCCCGCCAGCCACACATCGCCCTTCGTACCGGGCAGCGCCTTGAAACGCACGCTGTCACCGCTCGGAAGCCCGCTCGCGGAGGATGCCGTGAACGTCGCCCCGCCGTCCGAACTCACGTAGAACTTCCCGGACTTGAAGCCGTAGAAGGTCATCGGGTCGACCCGGTCGGATTCGACGATCGCGCCGGACGGGATACCGCTGGACGCCGACCACGACGTACCGAACCCGGTCGTGTACTGCACACCGGTGCCCGCCGGGCTCCACACGAAGCGGCTGCCGTCGGACGCCGCCGCGACCGTGCCGCCGCCGGTGACGCCCGAAGGGTCGGTACCCGCGAACCAGTTGGCGCCGTTGTCCGTCGAGAAGCCGATGTGCGGCCCCGCGTCGAGGTTGCCGACCCGCACCACCGTGTTCGGGTTCGCCTCGGCGTAGTCGAGGCTCGTGGTGGTGGTGAGGTTGGGTGAGGTGTACATCATCGACGGCACCTTGGTGAGGTCCGTGTGCCGGAAGCCGCCGATGTCACCCAGCGCGCTGAGCAGCGAGGCTCCCGACGGGGGAGAGGCGAGGTCGTTGACCGCCGTCTCTTCCAGCCCCTGGATCACCGGCTTGATGGTGAACTGGCTTCCGCTGTCCCAGTTCGTCAGGTTCTCGGTGCCGTAGATCGTGGCGCCCGTTCCGTACATCATCCGGGCGGAGTTGAACGGGTCGATCTCCAGCCCCTCGGTCATCCAGCCGAGTTTCGGGGTCTGTTCGGGCGGTGAGGGGTTCGCGCCGAAGGTCAGCCAGGGGACGGACGAGACGTCCATCGTGTAGCGGTTCGAGCGGTTGGGGTACGAGGTGTAGTCCCAGGCCTTGCTCCAGGTGCCGCCGCTGTCCGTGGAGCGGAAGATCTGGGTGTCCGGCCACCAGGAGCTGTACGCCGTCGTCATCACCGTGCCCGGATGCTGCCGGTCCACGGTCAGCCCGCTGAAGCCGTAGTAGGTGTCGGCCTCGGCGACCGGGCTGATGTTCGTCCAGGTCCCGGTCTTGGTCGCGTACCGCCACAGCTGGCCCTTGCCACCGTCGTACGGGCCGCCCTTGTCGCTGTAGGCGAGGTAGAGGTAGCCGTTCGTCGCGTCGAGGACGCCCTTGTGGGCGAGATAGCCGGTGGGCTGGCCGGGCAGCCGGGACCAGGTCGCGCCCCCGTCCGTCGAGCGGTAGACCGCGTTGTCCTTGTCGGCGACCCCGACATAGATGGTCTGCGTCGCGCTTCCGGACGACCCGGTCGACTCGTCGAAGGTGACCCAGACGATGCCCTGGTTGTCGGAGGCGTAGCCGCTCGTGTCGGTCGCATCCTGCACGTAGTTGCCGACGTTGGGGAAGTTCGTGACCTGCGACCAGCTCGCCCCCGAGTCCGTCGACCGCCACAGGCCCTTGCCGCTGGGCGCGCCGAGATACAGCACGCTGTCCTTGTTGGGGTCGATCGCGAGGCGCTCGCCCATGCCGCGGCCCGGCATGTTCCCGCCCAGCTTGAAGGGCAGGTCCGCCTTCTGCCAGCTCGCGCCCCGGTCGGAGGAGCGGAGCACGGCGCCGTTCGTCGGGTCCCAGCTGTTGGTGTACGTGCCGACCGCCGCGTACACCTTGTTCGGGTCGACGGAGTCCGAGGCGAGGCTGACGACACCGGTGTGGCCCCACTCGGTCCAGCCGACCGAGTCGAGCAGCGGCGTCCAGGTCTTGCTCGACTCCACCCAGCGGTAGGCACCGCCGATGTCCGTGCGGGCGTAAGCGAGGTTCTTCTCGGAGCGGTTGAAGATGATGCCGGGGACGAAGCCGCCTCCGTCGATCCGGGCGTTGTTCCAGGTGTACGTGTCGGCGGCGAGGGTCGTCGTCGCCTTGGGGGTGCTCGCGGCCAGGGCGGGCGGGGTGCCGGCCAGTAATCCGGCGGCCAGCGCGAGCACGGCCGTGAGGATGCGGGTTCTTCGCACGGGTGGGGTCCTCTCCGGGAAAACGGGGGATGGAAAGGCGTGATGGCCGGGCGGCCCTCAGTGCGGGTGAGGGCCGCCCGGCCGGTGGCCCTGCCGTCAGGGACAGGGCCGTGTACACGGAGCTCGGGTCCTCGGCCCGCCCTTCGGGCGGACGCTGCCAGTTCGGCGACAGGACCCGGCGGGGACTATTCGAGGAGCTCCGCGTACGAGCCCATGGCGAGGGCTATGTCCGCCTGGGCCCAGAACCGGTGGTACGTGAAGGAGGGCGCGGCCCCGCCCGCCAGATAGCTCTCGATCTTCGACCAGGCCGGGTCGTTCTTGTAGAAGGACCGGAGCGAGGCGAAGGTCGTGGAGGAGTTGATCGTGTCGCCGTTCGGCATCGTGCCGGTCCATCCGCTCGGGACGTAGACGGTGTCGTCGAAGCGGTTGTAGTCGGCGCGGGTCTCCGGGACGGCGATGCCCAGGCTGTCCTGGTAGTTGTTCCACATGCCGTCGAGGAGCGCCTTCGCCGTCGTCTTCGCCTGTGCGTTACCGGACTTGGCGGCGTAGTACGACAGGGTCTTGGCGTACGCGGCCGCCACGCCCACGTCGTTCGTGTAGTCGGCGACGGTGACGTGAAGTCCGCTGTTGGCGCCGGGACTTGAGGCGTTCCAGGTGTCCGGGGCGCCGGACCACTGGAGGGTGGAGGGGATCTGGTAGGTGCCGTCCGGGTTGATGGTCGTCTTGGACAGCGCCCACGAGACCCACTTGTCGAGGACCGCCTTCGCGCTCGCGTTCCCGGTCTGCTGGTAGTACTCGGCGACCCGCTCCATGGACCACGCCTGGAAGCCGAACCACTGGTTGGACGGCGGGTCGTGGTACACCGGCTGCTGGTCGTAGTACATGCCGTAGAAGGTCGGCGTCCCGGTCGGAGGCGTCGCGTAACGGCCCGCCCAGCTGTTGGTCGCACCGCCCGCGATGGCGCCCTCGTCGGACTGCAGCCAGCGGTAGAACTCCAGCTGCCGGGTGAGGGACGTGCCCCAATCCGCCGCTCCCGTCGATGACTTGGGCTTCAGATCGACGTTCGTGCTGAGCGCGTACGCCGCCAGGGGGTTCTGGTAGCCGCCGTGGACGTGGCTGGAGCCGATGCGCCAGGCCCAGCCCGCCGAGGTGTCGGTGGCGCCACCCCAGGCGTAGTACCAGGAGAGCAGGTAGCTCGAGGCGTCCTTGCCGGTGCCGGCCGCACAGGTCGACGGGCCGACACAGTTGCCGATCTTCTTGAAGTACTTGTCGTACATGGCGTAGCGCAGATAGTCGCCCATCTTCGCCGCCTTGCCGACGGTCGCCGACACATCACTGCTCTTGCCCTGAGCCTTGGCCCAGACATCGGCCCAGTACGCGGCCTGCACCGCACGCGCGTCGGCGTCGGGAGCGTCGGTGTACTTCCACTGCTTGGCGTACGAGGAGTCCCCGGTGAAGAGGTCCAAGTACCCGTTCGTGCCGCCGTACTTGAAGGCGTCACAGGTCGGCTGCGGCACTGTCTCCCACACCGACTCCTGGGCGCCGCGCTGGAAGGTGTTGATGTACGACGGGCCGGTGGCGGTCGGACCCGCCTCGCACTTGCCCGGCTCATTGCCGTAGCCGTAGGTGTTGTCCACGTCCTGCAGCCAGTGCATGCCGTACACGTCGTCCGTGCCGTACGCGCTCTTCAGCTCGCTCGCGATCGGGTCCGAGCCGACCGGGACGGCGGTGTCGAGCTTCGCCGGGTACTCGTTCGGGGTGTCCAGCTCCGGCGCGTAGGTCGCGGGCTTCGAGGCGTTGTAGAAGGAGTTCGTCGGCTGGTCTGCGTGGGTGGGGATCATGTACGTCTCCATGGTCGTCCACGCGGCGTTGAACTTGGACCAGTCGCCGGTGACCTTCCCGTACATCGCCTGCAGCCAGATCAGATAGCTGTACGCCTCCGACGTCGTCTCATGACCCTGGTCCGGCGCCTCGACGATCAGCGTCTCCACCGAGTGGTAGGGGATGCCCTCGGGGGAGAAGTAGCCGTTCGCCGGGTTGGTGATCTTGCCGTAGAGGTCCAGGAAACGGGCGTCGTACGCCTTCGAGGCGGCCAGTTCCGTCACGGTGACCGTCGCCTTGGTGTGACCGGTCGCGGAGGCCGTGAAGGTCGCGGCGCCGGTTCCGGAGGCGTCGGCGGTGATGGTCACCGTCTGCGCCGTGTTCCAGTTGGACGGTGTGAAGGTGAGCGAGGAGCCGCCGGTGACGGACAGACCCGTGTTGCCGTCCGTGCGGGCGACGGAGACAGTCACATTCGCGCTCGGCTGTGTCGACAGCTTCACGTCGAACGTGCCCGTCTTGCCCTGCTGGACGCCGAGTTGGCTCGGCGAGGCCACCACGGCGGGACCCGAGGCGACCGTGATGCCGACCGGTGTGGACTCCGCCGACGCGCCCAGGCTGTCGTACGCCTTGGCCAGCAGCGAGTGACTGCCCACGGTCAAGCTGGAAGTCGACAGGGTGTACGGCGAGCTGGTGTCGGTGCCCAGCAGCGTCGTGTCGTCGTAGAACTCGACCTTGCTGATGGTCGCGCTGTCGGCGGCCGCGGCGGTCGCGGCCAGCGGGACCGCGTCGCCCTGGGTGTAGACGGCGCCCGCGGTGGGGCTGGTCAGCACGGTGACCGGCGGCTGGTGGGCGCCGGCGCAGGTGGTGCCGTTGACCGCGAAGGACGCGGGCGCGGTGTTCGTGCCGCTGTAGGTGAACTGCGCGCCGGCGGTGACGGCGGCCCCGGCGGCGATCGTTCCGTTCCAGGACGCGTTCTTCGCGGTGACCGTCTTGCCGGACTGGGACCAGGTGCCGTTCCAGCCGCTGGTGAGGGTCTGGTTGCCCGTGTAGTCGTACGTCAGGGTCCAGCCGCTGATGGCGTCCGTACCCCGGTTGGTGATCGTGAGATCCGCGGTGAAGCCGGAGCCCCAGTCATTGGTCTTGTAGTCGACGCTGCACTGAACTGTCGCCGCGTGTGCCGGAGTTGTTCCGGTGGCCAGCGTCGTGAGCGGGAGGGCGAGGGCCGCCACGACAGCAGTCCACAGCCGCCGCGCGGTGCGGCGTCTCTTTCTGGGGTGCATGTGCTGGTTCCTCCTTGCGGCTCGGAGAAAAAATGGGGGAGGAGCAACAAGCCTTGAACCAGTGGGAGCGCTCCCATATTGGAGAGGGGGGTGTGAAGGGTCAAGGTGCTTGAAGAGTCGAAATGATTCGATTGATCAACAGTGCAACTCCTCTGTCCTTTACCGGCACTTGGCGCTAGCTTCATCCGCACCAGTGGGAGCGATTCCATCAGTCGACGCGTCCGTTACGGCGCGCCCGAGCTGCAAGGAGTCGCTCATGCGACACCCCCCGCGTTCAGGACTTTTAGTGGTCGGCGCCGCGGTGGCCCTCGTGGGCACCGCGATCCTGCCGGTCGTCACGGCTTCAGGAGCCACACCCGCGTGCACGGTGGAGTACTCCGTCACCAGCCAGTGGGACAACGGCTTCCAGGGCGCCGTGAAGATCACCAACAACATGGCGGCGGTGAGTAGTTGGAGCCTCGGCTTCGACTTCGCCGGCGGTCAGAAGGTCAGTCAGGGCTGGAACGCCAAGTGGTCCCAGTCCGGTACGACGGTCACCGCGTCCAACGAGAGCTGGAACGGCTCGCTGGGCACCGGTGCGAGCGTCAGCGCCGGGTTCCTCGCCTCGTGGTCGGGGAGCAACGCGGTGCCGACGAGCTTCAAGCTCAACGGCACGACCTGCAATGTGGACGCCGAGCCGACGCCCACACCCACGCCGACGGAGCCGCCGACGACGGGTGAGGCGCCGAAGCTCCATGTCTCCGGCAACCAGCTGGTGGACTCCACCGGGGCCACCCGCCGGATGCTCGGCGTCAACCGCTCCGGCGGCGAGTTCATGTGCGTCCAGGGTCGCGGCATCTTCGACGGGCCGGTCGACGACGCCTCGGTGAAGGCCATCGCCGACTGGAAGGCCAACACGGTCCGTATCCCGCTGAACGAGGAGTGCTGGCTGGGCCTGTCCAACATCGATCCGCAGTACGCGGGCGCCAACTACATCGCCGCCGTCAAGGATTTGGTGGCGAAGGTCGAGGCGCACGGCATGACACCGCTCGTCGAACTGCACTGGACGTACGGGCAGTACACCGGCAACTCCGCGGGCTGCTCGGACGTGCACGCCACCTGCCAGAAGCCGATGCCGGACGCCCAGTACACCCCGTCCTTCTGGGCCTCCGTCGCGAGCACCTTCAAGGACGACGCGGCCGTCGCGTTCGACCTGTTCAACGAGCCCTACCCGGACCGCGCCACCTCCACGACCACCCAGGCGTGGGAGTGCTGGCGGGACGGCGGCACCTGCCCCGGCATCTCCTACGAGGTCGCCGGAATGCAGGACCTGGTCGACGCGGTACGCGGCACCGGCGCCAAGAACCTGATCCTGGCCGGCGGGCTCGCGTACTCCAACGACCTGAGCCAGTGGCTGACGTACAAGCCCAGTGATCCGACGGGCAATCTCGTCGCCGCGTACCACGTCTACAACTTCAACACCTGCGCCAGTGAGAGCTGCTGGAACTCGACGCTCGCCCCGGTGGCCGCCCAAGTCCCGCTCGTGGCGGGGGAGATCGGCGAGAACACCTGCTCCCACTCCTTCGTCGACACCGTCATGAAGTGGTTCGACGACCGGGGTCTCTCCTACCTGGGCTGGACCTGGAACACCTGGGACTGTTCCTCCGGCCCCTCATTGATCTCCGACTACGACGGAACTCCCACGTCGTACGGCATCGGGCTGCGCGACCACCTGCGCTCCCTCAACGGATAGGAACCCGCACATGAGCCGTACCAGAACAGCACTGTTAGCGGCACTCGCCCTGTTCGCCGCCGGTTCGGGCACCGCCGCGGCCCTCCCCGCGGACGTCGGCGTGGCCGCCATTCCCTGCACCGTCGACTACACGGTGCAGAACCAGTGGGACACCGGCTTCACCGCCGCCGTCACGGTCACCAACAACAGTGCCGCCAAGACCTCTTGGGCGGTGAAGTGGTCGTACGCCGGAAACCAGAAGGTCACCTCGGGCTGGAACGCGAAGATCAGCCAGAGCGGGACCGATGTGACGGCGGCCAACGAGACCTACAACGCCTCGCTGGCGACCGGGGGTTCGGTCAGCTTCGGGTTCAACGCGTCGTACAGCGGGACCAACGCGCTGCCGACGACCTTCACGCTCGACGGGGTGACCTGCAACGTCGATGACGGTGGAGGCGGCACCGATCCCACGGATCCACCGACGGGCACCAAGGTCGACAACCCGTACGCCGGTGCCAAGGTGTACGTGAACCCGGAGTGGTCGGCGAAGGCCGCGGCCGAGACCGGCGGCAGCCGGATCTCCAACCAGCCCACCGGCGTCTGGCTCGACCGGATCGCCGCGATCAACGGGACGAGCACCAGCATGGGCCTGCGCGCCCACCTCGACGCGGCGCTCGCGCAGCAGGGCAGCAGCGAAGAGGTCGTCCAGCTGGTCGTCTACGACCTGCCCGGACGTGACTGCGCCGCCCTGGCCTCCAACGGTGAGCTCGGTCCGACGGAGATCGACAAGTACAAGACGCAGTTCATCGACCCGATCGCGGCGATCCTCTCGGACAGCAAGTACGCCTCGCTGCGGATCGTGACGACCATCGAGATCGACTCGCTGCCGAACCTCGTCACCAACACCGGCAGCCGCGCCACCGCCACGCCCGCGTGCGACACGATGCTCGCCAACGGCAACTACATCAAGGGCGTCGGCTACGCCCTGGCCAAGCTGGGCGCGATCCCGAACGTCTACAACTACCTCGACGCCGGACACCACGGCTGGATCGGCTGGGACGACAACTTCGCCCCCTCCGCCACCCTGTTCAAGCAGGCGGCCACGGCCGAGGGCGCCACGGTGGACGACGTGCACGGCTTCATCACCAACACGGCGAACTACAGCGCCCTGAAGGAGAACAACTTCACCATCAACGACTCGGTGAACGGCACCTCCGTCCGCCAGTCGAAGTGGGTCGACTGGAACCGCTACGTCGACGAGCTGTCCTTCGCGCAGGCCTTCCGCACCCAGCTCGTCTCGGCCGGCTTCAACTCCGGGATCGGCATGCTGATCGACACCTCCAGGAACGGCTGGGGCGGTACCGCACGGCCCACCGGTCCGGGCGCGACGACCAGCGTCGACACCTACGTCGACGGCGGGCGCTACGACCGCCGCATCCACGTCGGCAACTGGTGCAACCAGTCCGGGGCGGGTCTCGGCGAGCGCCCGCAGGCCGCACCGGCGGCCGGCATCGACGCCTATGTGTGGATGAAGCCTCCGGGCGAGTCCGACGGCTCCAGCTCGGCGATCGCGAACGACGAGGGCAAGGGCTTCGACCGGATGTGCGACCCGACGTACACGGGCAACGCCCGCAACGGGAACAACCTGTCCGGCGCGCTGCCCAACGCTCCGCTGTCCGGGCACTGGTTCTCCGCCCAGTTCCAGGAGCTCATGAAGAACGCGTACCCGGCGCTGTGACGGCCGGATCCGGCGCTGCCTGAGGCCGGTTGACGTGGTCCGCCAGGGGTCAGCTCGGCTTCCCCAGCCCCTGGCGGATCGCGAACTCCACCGCCGAATAGTCCCCGTCGGCCCGCTCCAGCTCGTACGGCACCGCGCCGTACAGCGGCGGCTGGGCCATGAACCGTGGCCGCGTCCCGTGGTGCGGCTGCGCCGCGTGCACCAGGAAGGGATGACACACGTAGACGTCGCCGGGGCGGCCGGTGGCGTACGCGAGGGGGCGGTGCGCGGACGCCTCGACCAGCTTCGGGGCGATGTCGAGCCCCGAGACGCCCTCGTCACCGTAGGGCTCCAGGAGCGGTGGCACGTCCAGGTGTGAGCCCACCCTGATGCGGGTCGGGGCATCCGCCTCGCCGACCTCGGTGAAGAGGAAGAGCAGCAGCAGCGCGCGGCCCGTCGACCGCAGGTTCGTGTAATACCAGGTGGCGCCCTCGGGGAGATAGCTCCCCTCGATGTGCCAGCCCGCGTCGTCCGGCTCCACCTCGTGCGGGAAGCGCAGCGGGAACGTGCCCAGCGAGTAGCGGGGCTCCCAGCGGCCCTCGCCGACCAGCAGGTCGAACGCCTCATGCAGGGTGGGGGAGTTGGCCGCGGCGGCGAACGGGCCCTGCGCCATGCCGGGGATCCGGACCACGGGCTCCGCCCAGGTCGCGGGGTCGGCCGGGTCGTAGCCCGTCTCCTGCCACAGCAGCCGGGCGCAGTCCTCGGCGATGCGCGGCGGGAAGGCGCCCTCGATCTTCACGAAGCCGTCCTCGAGGAAGCGCTCCACCATGACGTCGTCCATGGAGTCATGCTCGGTGACCGCCCCGCGTCCCCGCATCCGGTTTTTCGCCGGTCCGGTTTTCGGCCGGTCCGCCTTTTTTGCTGTTCGCGCAACACGACTGGCCGTTTCCGGGAGTGGCGGCGCACGCTGTCCGCATCCCGAACGAGAGGCTCGCCACCATGGCACACCACCACCATCACGATCACACCCAGATCGACTTCGCCGAGATGCTGCCCATGCTGGAGCAGGAGGCGGAGCTGCTCACCCCGCTGTACACCCGGGCGGCGGCCTGGCTGCGCGAGCAGCGGCCCGATCCCGAGCCCGGGCTGATCGTGGACGCGGGCAGTGGCCCCGGCATCATCTCCTGCCTCCTCGCGGACACCTTCCCCGCGGCGCGGGTCGTCGCGGTGGACGGCGCGGAACCCCTCCTGGAGCGGGCCCGCGCCCGCGCGGAGCGACTCGGCATCGCCGACCGTTTCAGCACCCTGGAAGCCGAACTCGGCGACGGGCTCGGGGACTTGGAGTATCCCGCCGATCTGCTCTGGGCGAGCAGGTCCCTGCACCACGTGGGCGACCAGCGCGCCACGCTCGCCGGATTCGCGCGTGGCCTGGCGCCCGGCGGCACCCTCGCGCTGCTGGAGGGCGGTCTGCCCGCGCGCTACCTCCCGCGCGACATCGGCATCGGCCGCCCCGGCCTGCAGGCCCGTATCGACGCGGTGCACGAGGAGTGGTTCAGCCGGATGCGGGCCGAGCTGCCCGGTGCGGTGGCCGAGACGGAGGACTGGCCCGCCCTGCTGACCGCCGCCGGCCTGCGCCACACCGCGACCCGCACCTTCCTCCTCGACCTCCCCGCCCCGCTGTCGGAGGAGGCCCGCGCCTTCGTCGTCACCTCCCTCACCCATCGCCGGAACGGCCTCGCCGAAGACCTCGACCGGGACGACCTCGCCACCCTCGACCGGCTCCTCGACCCGGACGACAAGGCGAGCGTGCACCACCGGCCGGACGTGTTCCTGCTGACGGCGCACACCGTGTACGTCGGGGTCAAGGACGCGTAACCCTCGTCCACTCAGCACTCGCCCGGGCGCGCGAACACGGTGACCCGCGCGCCCCGCACTTCGCGCGCCCCGCACTTCGCGCGCCCCGCACTTCGCGCGTGCCGCACTCCTCGAAGTACGCGGCCAGGATCCGCCGTTTGACGGTCTCCTGCGGGGTCGTGTCCAGCGGCTGTCCGGCGGGATCGCGCAGGGCGACGATGCGGGGCTCACCTGGAGTTCGGCCGGCCTGGCCCTGTGGCGTACGGTCAGCCCGGCCCCGGCGGACGGCGGGCCACGCCGGCCGCTCATCACGTTCCCCGTCGACACCCCCGCCGTGACCGACATCCGGCTCGACCCGCGCGAGGGCGTGCTGCGCTACCGCGAAGGCTCCCAGGCAGGAGTCGTTCGCACCCTCTCGCTGCACGGGCTCATCAGCCCGGCGTGGCGGAAGAAGGCGCAGGCCGCCGCCGCGTTCGACGCCGCCGGGGAGCCGACCGAACCCGCGGTGCGGCCTGCGGTGAGGGCCATCGCCGCCGACGGCACGGTGCACACCGCCGTCAACACCCGCGACGGGATCCGCGTCAGCCGACAGGGCCCGCACCCCGGCTCCCGCGTCATCGGAAAGCCGACCGAAGGCCCCGCCGCGATCGACCCGGCCGGGCGTACGGTCGTGACCCTTGAAGGAGTCCTGATCGACGTCGCGACGGGCAGGCGGAGGCAGGGATTCGCGGGTGAGGATCTCCTGCCCACCGCGGCCTTCAGCCCGGACGGACGCTTCTCGGCCGCCGCTGACATCCAGGGCCGCCTCACCCTGTGGGACGGTGGAGGCCGGCACCGGATCGCTGTCCTGGCAACCGCCGACTCCACCGTCGAGCGACCCGCCCTGGGTTTCTCGGCCGACGGCTCGCTGCTGGCCGCGAGCCGGGCCGATGGTTCCGTCCGGGTGTGGGAGACGGCGTCACCACAGTTGCCGGGGGCGACCCTGCCGGCCGGTGACGGTCTCATCCTGGCTGTTGGATTTACGCCGGGCGGAAGGGAGTTGCGCATCGCAACGGCCCACATGCCCCTCCGTTCCGTGCAGTTGGCGCCGGGCCGAGCGGCGGCCGAGGTGTGTGCACGGGCTGACGGCGGGGCGACCCGGGCCGAGTGGAGCAGGTATCTGCCCGACGTGCCCTATCGGCACACGTGTTGAGACTCCCAGCTCTGACGTCGAGTTCTGCGGGCTTGACTTCGAGAGCGCTCCAAGTGGTGAACTCCCGGAGTTCACTGGAGACGTATGGGGGTAACCATGACCGACTCGCCTGTCGCACTCATCACGGGTGGCGGAAGCGGTATCGGCGCCGCGGTCGCACGGCGGCTTCTGGACGCGGGGCACCGGGTCACGGTCACCGGACGGGGTGAGAAGCGGCTGCACGCCTTCGCCGGGGAACTCGGCCGTCCCGAGGGGATGTTGACGGTTGTCGGAAACGCGGCCGAGTACGACCAGGTGCAGGCGGCGGTCGACGCGACGCTCAAGGAGTTCGGCCGGCTCGACACCGTCGTCGCCAATGCCGGCTTCGCCACGCACGACACGGTCGCCGAGGGCGACCCGGCGGGCTGGTCCGAGATGGTGCTGACCAATGTGCTGGGTCCCGCACTGCTGATCAGGGCCTCCATCGATGCGCTGAAGGAGACACGCGGCCGGATCGTGCTGGTCGGCAGCGTCGCGGGTCACATCCACACCCCGGGCAACATCTACGGGGCGACGAAGTGGGCCGTGACCGGCCTCGCCGAGAACACCCGCCGTCAGGTCACCGAGTTCGGTGTCGGGGTGACCCTGATCTCCCCAGGCCGCGTGGAGACTCCGTTCTGGGACAGCTACGGCAGCCTGCCGCCGGGCCATCTGCTCACGGCGGACCAGCTCGCCGAGTCGATCGTCTGGGCGATCGGGCAGCCGGAAGGCGTCGACGTGAACACCGTGGTCGTACGCCCGCTTGGCCAGCCCGTCTGACGGGCGCGGCGTAAGGGGAGCGGGGAACTGCGCGATCGGCCACGGACGGCGCGCAGTCCCCCAACGACGTTCAGCGAATGGTCAGTTGCTCTGAAGGAACTGCTTCGCCAGTGAGTCACCCAGCGACACCGCCGCACTGTGATTCTCGATCGGCGACACCTGCGAGTTCTTGAACAGGATGTACGTCACGCCGGAGTCCGTACCGCCGGTCTCGGGATTCGGGTCGATGCCAAGGGCCTGGGCGGTGGCGTACGAGGCCTCGCCAATGATCTTCGTGGGCCCGGTGTCACCCACCACCGCGTACTCGACCTTGCCGTTGTAGATGACGGCGACCACGCCGCCGCCCTTGATGCCGGAGCTCGTGTACTTCCAGATGCTGCTGGTGCTGGGCACGACGACGTACGGGAGCGAGTCGGCCCGCAGCGGCTTGCCGTCGGACTGGTGGAACGCGGTGTCGTCCTGGAACCAGGGGTCGGTGTTGCCGTTGCACTTGCTGGTGACCTGGCCGTCGCAGTCGATGTCCATGTCGGCCTTCCAGAACACCGCGCCGTTCTTGCCGCACACGGGAATGGTGGCCGAGGTCTCGTCGTCGGTCTTGTACTTGCCGTTCGAAATCTGCGAACAGGACGTCACCTTGGCGAGCAGGTCGGCCGCGCTGACCGAACCCTCCCGTGCGGAGCGGGGGTTGACGGCGCCGGAGGCGTTGGCCGGGAGTACCGCGGTGGCGAGGAGCGCGGCGCCGGAGGCCGCGGCGAGGGTCAGTGTTCGAGTGCGCACTGTGGGGGACCCTTCTGTTAGGAAACTTTCCTTACCGGGTGCCGTACAAGGTGGACCCCTCCGCATGACCTCGTCAAGCCCCGTGGTGCAACGCCGGCCTTCTGACTCGATTGCGACCATTCCTCTGCGGGAGAAGACTGGCTATGAAGGCGTCTATATCGAACATTCCGGGTAGTTGCCCGGCTTCTGGGAGGCGAGGCGTCATGTTCGTACGGACTGTGTACGCGACCGGCGATCCCGCGACGATCGACACGGCGATCAGATCGTTGAATACGCAGGGCCGGGACCTGCTCGAGGACCGCCCGGGGTATCGCGGATCCGGCATCTTCGTGGACCGGAAGCTCGGCAAACTCTTCGTGCTGAGCTGGTGGGAGTCCGAGGAGGCCAGGCGGAACAGCGACGAGGTGCTGCGCGAGCGGCGTGTGGCGCTCCTGGAGCCGTTCGTGGCGACGCTGGCGGTCGACAACTACGAGGCGGTGGTCTTCCATCCGGTCCGGCAGCCGCAGGCGGGAGGCGGACTGCGGGTCACCAGGCTGGAGTTCGATCCCGCGGACGCGGATCTGCTTGCCGACACCTTCCGGGCGACGGTGGTCCCCGTGCTCGAGAGCCTTCCGGGGCTGGCCAGGACGTCTCTGCTCATCGACCGGGAGCGGGGGCGCGGCCTGGTCGGCACCCTGTTCGTCGACCGGGAGTCCCTGGTCGCGTCCCGCGGCGCCCAGTCGGCGGTCCGGCGCGAGGGTGCGGCCAAGGCGCATGTGACCGTGACCGGACTGGAGGAGTTCGAGATCGTCTTCACGGACGTGCGGGGCGGCTGACGCCTCCTGTGCGGGGGCCGGCCGGCGACGGATCGTTCGGCGGGTCGTGTCCCGTACCCGCCGACGACGGGTCGTTCGACGGGTTGTGCCCCTAAGGGAGCCTGTCGACGACCGCCGCGGGGTCTCCCGTGCGCGTCCGCCCCACCGCGCGGGAGACCCCGCGGCGGGGCGGACCGTCGTACGGCTGCGGGCCTCAGCCCATGTCGAAGGTTGCCGGGTCCGGACCCAGACGGCGGTCCTCGTTCAGCGCGGTGATCGCCGCGATGTCCTCGGTGTCCAGCGAGAAGTCGAAGACGTTGATGTTCTCCTTGATCCGGGACGGGGTCACGGACTTGGGGATGACGATGTTCCCCAGCTGGAGGTGCCAGCGCAGCACGACCTGCGCCGGCGTGCGGCCGTGCTTCTGGGCGATGGCGACGATCGCCGGGACCTCCAGGAGGCCCTTGCCCGAGCCGAGCGGCGACCAGGCCTCGGTCGCGATGCCCTGCTCCGCGTGGTACTCGCGCGCTGTGTGCTGCTGGAGGTGCGGGTGCAGCTCGATCTGGTTGACGGCCGGGATGACGGACGTCGCGCCGAGCAGCTTCTCGAGGTGCTCCGGAAGGAAGTTGGAGACGCCGATGGCCTTGGCGCGGCCGTCCGCGTAGAGCTTCTCGAAGGCCTTGTACGTGTCGATGTACTTGCCCCGGGACGGCAGCGGCCAGTGGATCAGATACAGGTCGAGGTACTCCAGGCCGAGCTTGTCCAGGGACGCGTCGAAGGCGCGCAGCGTCGAGTCGTACCCGTGGTCGCTGTTCCAGAGCTTGGTGGTGACGAAGAGATCCTTGCGGGCGATGCCGGAGGCGGCGATGGCCTTGCCGGTGCCCTCTTCGTTGCCGTAGATCGCCGCGGTGTCGATGCTGCGGAACCCGGCCTCCAGCGCGGTGGCGACCGCCCGCTCCGCCTCGTCGTCCGGCACCTGCCAGACGCCGAAGCCCAGCTGCGGCATCTCGACGCCGTTGTTCAGGATGATCGGGGGGACCTTGCTCACGAGCTTTCGATCCTTCAGTCGTCGGGTGGTACTCCCATGGTCAACGATCACGGGCCGTAATGCATTCCTGACCGGTGGATTCGTTGTGGATTCATGGTGAGGGCCGGGCGTCGGCCCTTGGCGCGAGCGGAGGTTGGCCGGAAATGGATCCGACCTTCTCGGTCCGGACCATTGACCGGGTCCCGTCACCCCGCAACTCTGTAACACGTCACTGAACGCTCCCGTGAACTCAGTGCACGCACGTGAACGCCAGCGTCTGCTTGGGCCCCACCACACCTGTCTGGGCTCCACACCCCCCACCTATCAGGAAAGCGGGTACGCACACATGAACGAACAGCTGGCTCTCGAGGTCTCCCGCACGCAATCGACCGTTCGGGAAACATCGGAGGAAAGAGTCTGGGAGGCCCCCGGGTATCTCGTCGTCGAGACCGCCCTGGAGGTCACCGCGTACGCCCTCGGCGAGCGCTAGACCATCGGTGGTCGAACCATGACCGCGACAACCGTGCGCGACGACGGGCCGCGGCCCCTTGGCGAACCCCCGAGTTCACCGAGCGGCTGCGCGCCGTGGCCGAGGAGCGTTACCACGACCGGCACCCCTTCAACATCCGTCTGCACCAGGGCGAGTTGACGCGCGAGGAGCTGCGCAGCTGGATCGCCAACCGCTTCCACTACCAGCGCCACATCCCCGTCAAGGACGCCCTGATCCTCGCCAAGCTCGACGCGCCCGCGCTCAGCCGCGCCTGGCTGCGCAGGATCCAGGACCACGACGGAACGGCCGGCTGCGAGGGCGGCATCGAACGCTGGCTGCGGCTCGGCGAGGCGGCCGGCCTGGACCGCCCGACACTGTGGGACGCGTCCCGGGTGCTGCCCGGAGTGCGGTTCGCGGTCGAGGGTTACGTCACCTTCTGCCGCCGGCGACCGGCCCTGGACGCGGTCGCCGCCTCGCTCACCGAGCTGTCGGCACCCGGGCTGATGCGCAAGAGGATCGCCGCTTTCGAGCGGCACTATCCCTGGATCGACGCCGACGGGCTCACGTACTTCCGGGCCCGCATCGGCCAGGGCGGACGGGACGGCGAGGAGCCCCTCGCACTCGTCCAGGCCTGGGCCCGCACCAGGGAACAACCCGAACGCGCGGTGGCCGCACTGGCGTTCAAGTGCGAGGTGCTGTGGGCCTTGCTGGATGCGGTGGACCGAGGCGGCTGGGAGGACCGGGGCGGCCGGGAGGACCGAGGTGACCGCGTGGACCGGAGCGACCGGGAGGACCGGGGCGACCGCGTGGACCAGAGAGACCGCGTGGATCAGGGCGGCGGAGTGGCCCACGCCGACGTGCCGCGCGCCCCGGCGAGCGGGTCATGACCTGGCGCCCCGCCCTCTCCAGGTCGGTGATGCACCGTCACGACTACGTCAGGGAGACCGACTTGCTCCTCCTCCCCGAGCGAGTCGTCGTCCTGCGCGGCGCCGCGGGCAGCGTCATCCGACTCTGCGACGGCAGTCGTGAGGTGCCCGAGATCGTCGCCGAGCTGGGCGAACGGTTCCCCGGCGCGCCGGTCGCCGACGAAGTCCCCGCATTCCTCTCGACGTTGCGAAAGGAGGGCTGGCTCCAGTGATCGCGGCTCCCCCCTGGGCCCTGCTCGCCGAACTCACCCACGGCTGTCCCCTGCGCTGCGCGTATTGCTCCAACCCCGTCGAACTGATCAGTCGGTCAAGAGAGCTGGGCCATGGCGGTATCTCCGCTGCTGCTCGGCACCGATCTCACCCACCTCGACTCCGTCGACAAGGCGATGCTGACGAACGACCGGCTCATCGGCGTCGACCAGGACGGCGTCGCCGCCAAACGGGTTGTGAACAGTGGTGTCAAGCAGGTCTGGAGCAAGAAGGAAAACAGCGGCGACTACGTGGTGGCGTTGTTCAATACCGGTACGTCCGGCAACGCGACGGTCACCGTGAACTGGTCCCAGGTGGGCTTCACGGGCTCCGGCGACGAGACGTCTACATGGCGTCCCTGCGCGGCGAACGCCTCTGGCGCATCCCCATCAACGGCGACACGGAGAACGTCGGCACGGCCGCCGCGTACTACGTCGGCACCTACGGCCGGCTGCGCACGGTCACCAAGGTCCCCGGCGCAGACCAGCTCTGGCTCTCGACCACCAACTGCGACAACAACGGAGGTGCGGCGGACGGCTCGGACAAGATCTTCAAGGTGAGCATCAACTAGCGGTCACTGAGTGGGCGCTGCGCCGAGGTACGCGTCTCTGACCCTCGGGTCGGCGTGTACCTCGGCGGGTGTGCCCTCGGCGAGCACGTGGCCGAGGTCGAGGACGACGACGCGGGAGCAGAGTTCCATGACGAAGGCGACGTTGTGCTCGACGAGGAGGACGGCGCAACCTTTTTCAACTGTCAGATAACGGATGACAGATGTCAATTGACGGATAACAGATGACAGATGACCAATTTCGTCAGCTGTCATCCCGGACGCGGGCTCGTCCAGCAACAACACCCTGGGCGGGTCCGCGACCGCCCGCGCCAGTTCGACCATCCGAGCCTGACCGACGGGAAGCGCTCCGGCGTACGCGCCGCCGATGTCCTCCAGTCCGCAGCTGCGCAGGACGGCCGCCGCGCGTTCCCGGCGGCTCTTCTCGTACGTCCGTCGTGTCGGCGCCGCCAGCAGATCCGCCGCGAGTCCGCCCCCGCCGCCGCGCCATTCCTGGGCCACGAGGAGGTTGTCGGCCACCGTGAGCCGGCCGAACAGCTGCTGCCGTTGAAAGGTGCGGCGCATGCCGTGGCGGGCGCGCCAGACGGGGGAGCGGCGTGTGATGTCCGTGCCGTCGAGCAGGATGCGGCCCTCGTCGGGGCGGCGGATGCCCGACAGCGCGTCGAAGAGGGTGGTCTTTCCGGCGCCGTTGGGGCCGATGAGCCCGCACACCTCGCCGGGGCGCAGGGCGAGGTTCACACCGTCGAGGGCGCGGATGCCGCCGAAGCGGACACCGACGCCGACGGCTTCGAGTACCGGTGTGCCGGTCATGGCCGCACCACCCCTTCGGGCCGCGGCCCCTGTTGTCCGGACCCGCCCGCCGCGATCCCCAAGTACGCCTCCGCCAGCCGGTCCGCGTCCACCTCGCCGCGCGGACCGCACCACGTCACCCGCCCCTGCGCGAGATACGCGACCGTGTCCGCGACCCCGAGGACTTCGGCCGCCTTCTCCTCGACCAGCAGCAGCGCCGTCCCCGCCTCCTTCAGCTCGGTCAGCAGCCGGAACACCTCTTCGACCACGCGCGGGGCGAGACCGAGCGACGGCTCGTCCACGATCAGCACCTTCGGCGGGCGCTGGAGGAGCGGAGCGAGCGCCAGCATCTGCTGCTCGCCGCCGGACAGCGAACCGGCGAGGACGCCGCGGCGCCCCGCGAGGCCGGGAAAGCGCGCGTACACGGCGTCGCGCCCGTCCCGCGCGCGCAGGTGCAGGGCGAGGTTCTCCTCGACGGTGAGGGAGGGGAAGATCCCGCGTCCCTCGGGCGCGAGCACGATCCCCGCGCGCGACCGGCCGACGGCCCGTTCGCGGGTGGCGTCGCGCCCGGCGACGTACACCTGGCCGGTCAGCGGTGCCAGGAGTCCGGCGGCGACACGGCAGGTGGTGGACTTTCCGGCGCCGTTCGGGCCGAGCAGGGCGAGGATCTGGCCGGGACGCACGGCGAGGTCGACGCCGTGCAGGACGGGGGCGCCGTCGTATCCGGCGTGGAGGGCGCGGAGTTCGAGGGCCGCTTCGGGGGAGGGTGGCGAAGGTGCCGCGGCTGTCACAGGCGGTGTCGTCGTCGCGCGCCCACGGTGCAGTCGGGTGGAGACCGCCGCCGCGTACCCGTCCGGGTCGTTGGCCAGCGCCAGCCCCGCCAGGCCGAACAGGACCACCGGCAGATGGACGGACTCGGTGACGTAGTCCGACAGCAGATGCGGTACGACGGCGTAGACGAGCCCCGCGACCACGGCGAACTGCGGACGGTGTACCCCTGCCGCCACGACCACCGCGAGCCAGATCAGCCCGGTCATCGCGGTGAAGTCGGTCGCGGTGATGCGGGTGCTGTACGACGCGTACATCACGCCGCCGAAGCCCGCGAGCCCGGCCGACAGCGTGAAGAGCATCAGCTTGGTGCGGAGCACCGACACGCCCGATGCCATGGCCGCCGCAGGGGCCGAGCGGACCGCGAGCATCGCGCGCCCGGACGGCGAGTGGCGCAGCGCGCTGAGCGCCGCCACGGCGACCGAGACGAGCACGATCATGGCCACGCCCATCGCGCGGTCGTCGCCCAGGTCCACCGGCCCGAAGACCGGGCGCGGGATCGCCCAGCCCGTGTCGCCGTTCCTCAACCAGCCCATCTGGAAGAGGACTTGGTCCGCGAGGAAGGCCAGCGCGAGGGTCGCGAGGGCGAGGGTGCGCCCGTCGAGCCGCAGCGCCGGAAGCGCCACCAGGGCGCCCAGCACGGCCGCCGCGCAGGTGCCCACCGCCGCGGCCGCCACGAACGGCCAGCCATGGCTCATCAACAGGCCCGCCACCAGCGCCGCGCCCGTCACGAACGTCGCCTGCGCCAGCGACACCATCGCGCCGAGCCCCGTCACCACGGTGAACGAGACGAACACCAGGGAGAGGGCCAGACCTTGGGCGAGGATGCCGCTCCAGAAGGGCGTCGTGATCGTGTAGAAGGCGAGGGCGAGCAGGAGCCCGGCGGCCGTCCACGGTCCCCAGCGCCGTACCCACGACCGCCGCGCCAAGTAGTCCACCGGCGGCGCGTCCGTGGCCGCCGTGCCCGCCGTCCGCTGCCGTCGGGTCAGCACCAGCAGGCCGGCGAAGAGGATCAGGAACGGAACGGCCGTACGGAACCCGGTGATCCGCTCCGCGAAGGTGGCGTACCCCGCGACCAGGTTCTGCAGCACCCCGAGCCCGAGGCCGCCCACGAAGGCGAGCGGAATCGAGGCGAAGCGGCCGAGGACCGCGGCCGTCGCCGAGACGAACAGGAAGAGGGTGAAGTCGTGGGCGGACAGGCCGAGGAGCGGGGTGGCCAGGACACCCGCGAGCCCGGCGAGCGCCGACGACAGCATCCACGCGATCGACGACAGCCGGTCCGCGCTCATCCCGCGCAGCTCCACGAGGGACCGATTGTCCACCGCGGCACGGAGTTTGAGCCCCAGCGCCGTGTGCCGCATCAGGATCCACAACCCGATCGCGACCACGGCGGTCGCCACCCAGGTGATCAACTGGTCGGAGTCGACGCCGACTCCGTCCATCAGCTGCCACGACTTCGCCGGACTCGGCCCGACCCCGGGAAGCCCGAACTGGTTCTCGGCGGGCTTGACCGAGACCCCCGCGTCCTCAAGCAGCTCGACGATCCAGAGCCCGAGGGCCGGCAGCGCCACCAACAACCCGATGGTGGCGACGATTTGAGCGGTCTCGCCCACCCGCGCCAGCTTGCGGAACATCAGCCGGTCCAGACCCCAGCCCAGCGCGGGCGCCACGACGCACACCAGCAGGACGGCCGTCGGGACAGCGGGCCAGCCGAGGCCCGAGTGCAGCTCGTAGAAGGCGAGCGCGCACAGATACGCGGTGGCGCCGTGCGCGAAGTTGAACAGGCCCGAGGCCGAGTAGGACAGGACGAGTCCGGTGGCGAGCAGGGCGTACAGCGCGCCCGAGACCAGTCCGCTCAGCACGAATCCCAGCAGGTCCGACATCCCAAGTCCCCTTCAAAGAGCCGCTACTTGAAGGGAATGGGCGAGTAGCACTTGAAGGGCGCCGACACGACGTACTTCCCGTCCTTGAGCTGGACGAGCGCCCCACAGCCGAACGACTCCTTCTGCCCGCTGGGCTCGGCGCGGTCGCCGACCATCGTGCCCGTGTCGGAGAACCCGCCCGCCGCCTTCTGGAAGGACGCCACCGTCAGGTCCTTGCCCGCCTTCTGGGCAATGGCGAGGAAGAGATCGGCGCTCATGTACCCGGTCATCATGTGCATGTTCAACGGGACGTCCTTCCCGGCCGCCTTCCTGATGTCCTCCTTGAACTGCTTCATCGCCGCGCTGTTCTGCTCGAACGGCTGGAACGACAGCAGGATGTGCACCCCGTCGAGCGCCTTCTTCGTCGCGTTCTTGGCGAGCAGCGACGGGTCGTAGTCGGTGGGATCGGTGAGCACGCCGTGGTATCCGGTGCGCTTGAGTGCCGTGAACAGGCCGATGTTGTACGGGGTTTGCATCACGGAGACGACGGCGTCCGGCGCCTTGCCGCCGTTGCTGCGCAGGATCTCCTTCGTGTACGCCGACCAGTCGCTCGGCACGGCGCCCGCGGGCACGGACGACTTCGCGAACGTCACCTTGAAGCCCGCCGAGGTGAAGCTCTGCTTGTAGGTGCGGATGGCGAAGGTGCCGGCGTCGCTGTCGTTGGCGAGGATCGCCACGGACTTGCCCTGCGAGCCGCCCGTCACCTGCTTGAGCCCTTCGGGCCAGGTCTGCGAGATGGTGCCGCCGGGCATCGGCACCATGCAGCCGCCGAATCCGTAGATGTAGGTCGGCCCGCAGAAGGAGGGCAAGGTGCCCCAGCCGAAGGTCGGGACCTTCTGCTGCTGGAGGAAGTCGGCGCCCGAGAAGGTCGTCGAGCTCATCGGCGCGATCGCGAACACCTTGTCCTGCTGGACGAGTTTGCGGGCTGCCGCGAGGTTCTTGGCCGGGTCCTGGCCGTCGTCCTCGGCGCCGAGGTAGTCGATCTTCCTGCCGTTCACGCCGCCCTCCGCGTTCGCCCGGTCGAAACGGGCCTTCGCGCCGAGGTCGGTGTCCTTCTTCGAGTAGCCCGTGGCGGTGGTCATCGACACGATGCCGCCGACCTTGATCGAGTCCGTGGTCACCCCGCGCACGGAGCTTCCCGCCTTGTCCGAACTCCCGCCGTCGGCAGCCGAGTTGCAGGCGGTGGCGAGCAGCAGCGCGGCCACGGCGGCGGTGATGGTGCGGATCGGTCGCGACACGGTCGGTCCCCCTCCGTCGAGTGACCGAAAGTGTGCGCAACATCTGACGGGTCGTCAATAACTGACGCGACAGTAAGTGATGAACCGTCAGAATCTCTCTCCGGGCGGGCTCATGCCCGTGCTGCGCCTCCCGTTCCGGGAGGGCTCACGCCCGTGCAGCGCCTCCCGCTCCGGGACGCCTCACGCCCCGTACAGCGCCTCCACCTCGGTCGAGTACGCCTTCTCGATCGCCTTCCGCTTCAGCTTCAGCGAAGGCGTCAGCAGCCCGTGCTCCTCGGTGAACTGGTGGGCCAGTATCCGGAACGTACGGATCGACTCGGCCTGCGAGACCAGCGTGTTCGCGGCGACCACCGCGCGCCGCACCTCGGTCTCCAGATCGGGGTCCCGGACGAGCTCGGCGGGGGCCAGCTGCGGCTTGCCGCGCATCTGGAGCCAGTGCTCGACGGCCTCGGAGTCGAGGGTGACGAGCGCCGCGATGTAGGGCCGGTCGTTGCCGACGACGATGCACTGGGCGACCAGCGGATGGTCGCGCACCCGCTCCTCCAGGACGCCCGGCGAGACGCTCTTGCCGCCGGAGGTCACCAGGATCTCCTTCTTGCGCCCGGTGATGGTGAGATAGCCGTCCTCGTCGAGGGAGCCCAGGTCACCGGTGGCCAGCCAGCCGTCGTGCAGGGTGGCGTCGGTGGCCTTGGGGTCGTTGAGATACCCCTGGAAGACGTTGCCGCCGCTCAGCCAGATCTCGCCGTCGTCCGCGATGTGCACGGTGGTGCCCGGGATCGCCTGGCCGACGGTGCCGAACCGGGTGCGCTCGGGCGGGTTGGCGGTCGCGGCCGCCGTGGACTCGGTGAGCCCGTACCCCTCGTAGATGAAGACGCCCGCGCCCGCGAAGAACAGCCCGAGCCGCCGGTCCATCGCCGAGCCGCCCGACATCGCGTGCTTGACCCGGCCGCCCATCGCGGCCCGCACCTTGGAGTAGACGAGCTTGTCGAAGAGCTGGTGCTGCACGCGCAGGCCGGCGGAGGGGCCGGGTCCGATGCCCCAGGCCTTCGCCTCCACGGCGTCCGCATAGCGCACGGCGATCTCGACGGCCTTCTCGAACGGGCCCGATTTGCCTTCCTTCTCGGCCTTGCGGCGGGCCGCGTTGAAGACCTTCTCGAAGATGTAAGGCACGGCCAGGAAGAACGTCGGCTGGAACGCGGCCAGGTCCGGCAGCAGGGCCGCCGCGTTCAGCTGCGGCTGGTGCCCGAACTTGACCTTCCCGCGGACCGCGGCGACCTGCACCATGCGCCCGAAGACATGCGCGAGCGGCAGGAACAGCAGCGTGGCCGCCTCGTCACCGCGCTTGGAGTGGAAGACGGGCTCCCAGCGCTCGATGACCGTGTCGGCCTCGAACATGAAGTTGGCGTGGGAGATGACACAGCCCTTGGGGCGCCCCGTGGTGCCGGAGGTGTAGATGATCGTCGCGATCGACTCGGGCGTGACCGCGCGCCGGTGCCGGTGGACCACCTCGTCGTCCATGTGCGCGCCCGCCTCGTACAGCTCCTGCACGGCGCCCACGTCGAGCTGCCACAGCTTGTGCAGCTGCGGCAGCCGGTCCACGACCGTGGCGATGGTCATGGAGTGGTCCTCGTGCTCCACCATGACCGCCGACACCTGCGCGTCGTGCAGCATCCAGAAGACCTGCTCGGCGGAGGAGGTCGGGTAGATGGGCACGACCTGGGCACCGATCGTCCACAACGCGAAGTCGAAGAGCGTCCACTCGTAGCGCGTACGGCACATGATCGCGACCCGGTCGCCGAACCGGATTCCCTGGGCGAGCAGGCCCTTGGCAAGGGCGAGGACCTCGTCACGGAACTCGGCGGCGGTCACATCGCGCCACTGGTCGCGCTCGTCCTTGCGGCCGAGGGCGATGTGGAGGGGGTCTTCGAGGGCATGGTCGAAGACGACGTCGGCCAGGCCGCCCAGCGGCGGTGCCGACGCCAACGGAGGGTTGGTGAACTCGCGCAATCCCGCTCCTTGTAGCGCTCCGCACAGCGCCGTGAAAGCTACCCCACCGGGCCGCCGGGCGGGAGGGGGGTCGGAGCGCCGAGGGGTACGGCATATGCACTGGTCAGTCGAGGAAATGCCCGCACTTGGGGAAGGGCCGGACAGAATCCCTTACGGTTCCGTAAGTTTCGGTGGCGTAATCTCCACGGAATCTGTACGACCCGATTACGGTGCGCGGTGCGTCGGATACCGGACGTGGAGGATCCGCTTCCGGCCAGGTGTGGCCCCGCGCGGGCCTGCGTGGCCCTGTCCCGGCCGTCCTGCGGGGCCTGGCCCGGCCCCCCTGTCCGGCGTCCTGTGGGGCCCTGTCCGGCCCTGTCCGCCCGCCCCGCACGGCCTCGTGCGGTGACACCGCGTCCCTCTCCTCCGGAGTTACCCGCGAGGAGCCGTCACTTTCTCGGCGGGCGCCTCGGTCACGCCGGCCGCGGGACGCGGTGTCCGCACCAACACCAGTACCAGCGCACCGGCGATCATCCCCGTCACACCCGCGGTCACGGACGCCGTGTTGAGCCCCGACGCGAACGCCGCACGCAGGGTGTGCTCGGAGAGCGTGCCCCGCAGCGCCCCGGCGCCACCGCCCGCCAGCGTGTGGGCGGCGTCGTGCGACAGGGTGTCCTGCATGCGGGAGGTCAGTACCGTGCCGAAGGCGGCGACCCCGAGCGCGTACCCGAGCTGCCGGACCGTGTTGACCGCGCCGCCCGCCATGCCCGCCCGCTCCAGCGGTACGGCGGCCAGCGCGGCGCCCGCGATCGCGGGGGAGACGAACCCGGTGCCGATCCCCACCAGCACCAGGCCCGGCACCAGGACCGTCCAGCTCGTGCCCGCGTCCAGCACGGCCTGGCAGAACGCGCCCGAGCCGATCAGCAGCAGCCCGCCGCCTATGGTCAGCCGCGCCGGAACCCCGTGCAGCAGCTTCCCGGCGAGGATCGCGACCACCACCGAGGCGCCCGTCATCGGCAGCAGGGTGAGCCCGCCGCGCACCGGGCTCATGCCCAGCACCGTCTGCATCCAGATCGAGAGATACGGGATGACGCCGAACGCGGCCCCGTTGAAGGCGAACGCGCCCGCCATCACGCCCACGAACGCGGGCTTGCGCAGCAGCGACAGATCGAGCAGCGGATGGGCGACACGCCGCTCGACGAGGATGAAGGCGACCAGCGCCGGCGCCGCGAGCCCGAACGAGCTCGCCGTGACCGCCGACGTCCAGCCGTCGGACCCGGCCCGCACCACCCCGTACGTCGTCGCCCCCGCGAAGCACGCGAACGCCGCCGTGCCCGCCCAGTCGATCTGCATCCCGCGCGGACCACGCGACTCCGGCACCACCCGCAAAGTCAGCCACACCGACGCCACGCTCACCGGCAGGTTCACGAAGAAGATCCACCGCCAGCCGGGCCCCTCGGTGAGCAGCCCGCCGAGCACCGGCCCGACCGCCGCCGCGCTCCCGCTGACCGCGCCCCACACCCCGAGCGCCACCGACCGCTGCCGCCCGTGGTAGACCGAGCCCAGCAGCGGCAGTGTCGTCGCGAACATCGCCGCCGCGCCCACGCCTTGCAGCCCGCGCGCGGCCACCAGCATCCCGGGCCCGGACGCGAGCCCGCACAGCAGCGACGCCACCGCGAACAGCGCGACGCCCGCCACATGCACCCGGCGCCGGCCGAGGATGTCGGCCGCGGCCCCCACTCCCAACAGCAGCGCGGCCAGCGCCAGCGCGTACCCGTCGATCACCCATTGCAGATCACTCAGCGACGCGTGCAGCGCCCGCGCCATGTCCGGCAGCGCGACGATCCCGATCGTCACGTCCAGCAACAACATGAACGTGCCCAGGCACACCGCCGTGAGCGGCCCCCATGTACGCATGTCCTCAACTCCTTGTGTCACGGATGCGTATGCCTCCGTACGATGGGGTCGTGCTGGATGATCACGGTGGCCACGGACGCCGGATCGACGGAATCCGACAGGGACGGGCCTCATGGAGATGGAATCCCACACCTTCGACAAGCTCGATCTGCACCTGCTGTCCGCGCTGGAGACGAACGGCCGCGCACCCTTCAGCCGGATCGCGGCGGTGCTCGGTGTCTCCGACCAGACGATTGCGCGGCGCTATCGCAGGCTGCGCGCCGAGGGCGGGCTGCGCGTCGTCGCCGTCCGCGACGCCGAACGGCTCGGCCGGGACCACTGGATGCTGCGGCTGCGCTGCGCGCCCGACAGCGCGGACACCATCGCGGACGCGCTCGCCAAGCGCCCCGACACGGCCTGGATCGGGCTCGCCTCGGGCGGTACCGAAGTGGTCTGCATGACCCGCCCACGCAGCCCCGGTGACCACGACGACCTGCTCCTCGGCAAGCTCCCGCGCACCCCGAGCATCATGGAGATCCGCGCCCACCAGCTGATGTACCGCTTCTTCGGCGGACCGTCGGGCTGGCTCGGCAAGTTCCGCGTGCTGACGGACGATCAGCTCGCCGCGCTGCGCCCCGAGTTCCCCCCGGGCCCCGGCCCCGCCCGGATCGAACCGGAGGACGAGCCGCTGGTCGCGGCCCTCGAACGCGACGGGCGTGCCACCTACCCGGAGCTGCAACGGGCCATCGGCGGCTCGGAGTCCGCCGTCAAGCGCCGCCTCGCCGGGCTGCTCGCCTCCGGAGCCGTGTACATCGACGTCGAGTACCACTCCGAGATCCTCGGCTACCCACTCGCCGCCTGCCTCTGGATCACCACGGCTCCCGGCGCCCTCCACTCCGTCGGACAAGCCCTCGCCACCCACGACGAGATCGCGTTCGCCTCCGCGACCGCGGGCCCCTCCAACATCGTCGTGACCGCCGTCGCCCGCGACACGGCCGGTCTCTACGGCTACCTCAGTGGCCGGCTCGGCAGCCTCGAAGGCGTCCAGTACATCGAGACGACGCCCTTCCTGCGCCGCATCAAGCAGCTCACCTACGCCAGACCGTCCCGCTAGGCGACGCCGACCTCACGTTCTACTCCCGTCCAGCCTTCACCGCACCGAGCGTCAACGTCGCTCTTCCTCACGTGGCAGCCATCAATGGTCCCCCTGTGCGGAGGGCGGGATGAGCAAGCTCGCGGAAGCAGCGTGAAATACGCCTGGCGACGCGGTGGCAGCCTGCGCATACCCGGGCAAGCCCTGGACCGCGGGCAAGCCCTGGGCCGGAGCAGCTCACCCGCGCGAGGCCGGTGTGCCGCCGCCCCGGTGCAGCCGCTCCCCGCCCCCGAGGATTGCCGCCGCCAGCGCGTCCGCCGCTCCCTGCGCGGACGTACGCCGCCGCCCGTGCACCAGGACGAAGTCGACCTCCCCGAGCTCCGGCAGCCCCGCTCGCTCGGGGACCCGGACCAGCCCGGGTGGGACGAGCCCCCGTGAGTGGGCCATCACTCCGAGGCCCGCGCGGGCGGCCGCGATCAGGCCGTTCAGGCTGCCGCTGGTGCACGCGATGCGCCAAGGGCGGCCCTGGCGTTCCAGGGCTTCGAGGGCGAGGGCGCGGGTGATGCCCGGCGGCGGGTAGACGATCAGCGGGACCGGGCGGTCGGCGTCGAGGCGCAGGCGCTCCGCGCCGATCCACACCAGGCGGTCGTGCCACACGAGCTCGCCACGGGGATCCTCGGGCCGCCGCTTCGCCAGCACCAGGTCGAGCTTTCCCGCCGCGAGCTGCTCGTGCAGCGTGCCGGAGAGCTCGACCGTCAGCTCCAGGTCCACCTCGGGATGGTCGTACCGGAACCCCTCCAGGATCTCCGGCAGCCGGGTGAGGACGAAGTCCTCCGACGCGCCGAAGCGGAGCCGGCCCCGCAGCCGCGTCCCGGTGAAGAACGACGTCGCCTGCTCGTGCACCTCCAGGATCCGGCGCGCGAAGCCGAGCATCGCCTCGCCGTCCTCCGTGAGCTCCACGGAGTGGGTGTCCCGCGAGAACAGCTGCCGTCCTGCGGCGTCCTCAAGGCGGCGTACGTGCTGGCTGACCGTGGACTGGCGCAGCCCGAGCCGCCGGGCGGCCTGCGTGAAGCTCAGGGTCTGCGCCACCGCCAGGAACGTACGCAGCTGGGACGGGTCGTACACGCCCCCAGGGTAGTGCGGATATCGCGAAACGCAATAACAGTCAGAGCGGTATGACGGATTCCCGATCGCGGGCCGGAAGAGGACGATGGAGAGGGCACGACCTGACGCCAGTCGCCCCCTACGACAACCGAGCAGTGGAGCACCGTGAAACGCCTGCAGTGGCCGAGTTGGATGCCGATCGACCCGTACATCCTGCTGTTGCTCGGGACAGTGGGCCTCGCGGCCCTCTTCCCGGCGCGGGGTACGGGCGCCGACGTCGCGTCGGGCGCGTCCACGGCCGCGATCGCCTTCCTGTTCTTCCTCTACGGGGCGCGCCTGTCCACCCGCGAGGCGATGGAGGGGTTCAAGCACTGGCGGCTCCACGTCACCGTGCTGGCCTGCACCTTCGTGGTCTTCCCGCTGCTCGGCCTGGCCGCTCGCGGACTGGAGCCGGTGTTCCTGACGCACAACCTCTACACCGGACTCCTCTTCCTCACGCTCGTCCCCTCGACCATCCAGTCGTCGATCGCCTTCACCTCCATCGCGCGCGGCAACGTGCCCGCCGCGATCTGCGCGGGCTCCTTCTCCTCGCTCGCGGGCATCGTCATCACCCCACTGCTCGCCGCGGCGCTGCTCGGCAACAGCGGCGGCGGGTTCTCCGCCGACTCGCTCGTCAAGATCGTGCTCCAGCTGCTGGTGCCGTTCCTCGCCGGACAGGTGCTGCGCCGCTGGATCGGCCGGTTCATCGCGCGGCACAAGAAGGTTCTCGGATACGTCGACCGCGGCTCGATACTCCTCGTCGTGTACGCCGCGTTCAGCGAGGGCATGGTGCAGGGCATCTGGCACCAGGTGAGCCCCGTCAGGCTGGCCGGACTCCTCGTGGTCGAGGCCGTGCTGCTGGCCGTCATGCTGGCGCTGACCTGGTACGGCGCGAAGGCTCTGTGCTTCGACCGGGAGGACCGGATCGCGATCCAGTTCGCGGGGTCGAAGAAGTCGCTCGCCTCCGGACTCCCCATGGCCAGCGTGCTGTTCGGCGCGCACGCCTCGCTGGCCGTGCTGCCGCTGATGCTCTTCCACCAGATGCAGCTCATGGTGTGCGCGGTGATCGCCAAGCGCCGCGCCCGCGACCCCGAGCCTGTTGCGACCCCGGTCCCCCCAGTCGCAGAGTCACGAATCGCGGTCGGTACAGGGACACGTTCCGACTGATGTTCGCCTGGGCCGAAGCGCCCGTCGCGTCCAGCCAGTTGACGTCGTAGCTCAGCACGAGCCGGTCGCCGTCGCTCAGTTCGGCGTGCACCTGCGGGTTGTACGCCGCCACCTCTCCCTGGGGCAGCGGCGGACTGAAGCTGCGGGTGGGCCCGCGCCAGGGTCCGGTCGGCGAGCACGCCCAGTACGACGTGACCGTCGTCAGGCCCGAGGCGCCGGCCGCCATCGTGAACAGGACGTACGTGCCGCCCTCGCGGACCACCGTGAACGCGCTGCCCACGCCCTTGCGCCGGCCGTCCCCGAGCACCGGCGCCGGACGCGCCCGCACCGTCCACCGCGAGCCGTCCCAGTACTCCCAGGCGTCCGGTTCGGCGAGCCTGCCGCGCGGCACGCGCGCGACGTACGCCTTCGACGTGGGGCGCGAGGCGGCCTGTCCGTCGTCGCCGCCGAAGATGTACGTCCAGTCGCCCGCGTCGACCGCCGAGGTCCCGAACAGCACGCGCTGGGAGGCGTCCGCGACGGAACGCTGGTCCAGGACCGTGGTGATGCCTTCGAGGCGCAGGTCGGGCAGCGAGAGCGTGGCGACCTCGGTCGACGTGGGCACGCCGTAGATCCAGGGGGCCTGGCCCGTCGTACGGGTCCACAGCAGGACGCGGACGACCTGCTGGGAGGAGCCGGGGGAGCGGGGCTCGACACGGGCCGCGACCGGCCAGCGCCACTGGTTCGGCCCGGGGTCCGGGAAGACGGGGGCGGGCAGCGTGGTCTGCAGACGGCCTTCGTGGGACATCACGACGGCCGAGTTGCGCACCAGTGGCGCCGAGAAGTCGCGCCAGGCGTACGACTCGCCGACCGGGTTCGGCGGCCCGTGCACCTGGCCGAGATACGTGTCCGAGAACAGCCACAGCACCCGCCCGTCCGGCAGCCGCACCGAGTGGGTGCCGTCGCCGCCGGTCCAGTCGTCGGTGCGCGTCGCGTCGTCGCCGTACCGGGCGAACTCGCCCGTGAGCTTCGTGTCAGCGGCCCAGGTCTTCACCGTACGGGCCGTACACGCGCCGCCGCCCTCCCGGTGGTGGTCCGGGAGGGCAGTGAGCAGCACGGCCGCGCAGACCAGGGCCAGCAGGATGCCGAGCCCGGCCCCGTTCTGCCGTCGTACTCGTGCGTCGTCGGGCACGGACGGGACGTTAGTGGTCTCCGCTCACATGGTCCATGGGGAGCCACAGGACGGTGTCCCGGGTCACGTTCCCGGAGGGCGCCGCGGACAGCTCTTCGTCGCTCAACGCCCGGTCGTAGACCCGTACGTCGTCGATCGCACCGGTGAAGTACGCCCGGCTGTCGAGCCGTTGGCCGATGTACACCCCGAACGGCGAGTTCCGGCTGACCGATCCGGGCACGTCCGCCGTGCCGACCGTCGTACCGTCGACGAACAGCGTGAGCAACCCGCCGCCCCGGCGCAGCGCCAGATGGTGCCACTGGCCGTCGTTGTAGGCGCCCGTGGTGCGCACGGACGCCGTCGTCGGGGCCGCAGCGCCGTTCCTGGTGGTGATGAGCCCGGTGATCCGGTTGGACGCGGGCTCGCCGCGCAGCCACACCTGCGGCTGCGTCGTACCGATCCCGCCCATCCACAGCAGCGGCTGCTCACCGGTGGCTGCGGTGTAGCGGAACCACAGGGACGCCGTGAAGTCCTTCGTCCCGAGCGGGAGCCGGTCCTGGTACGGCAGTCGTACGGCGTCGTCGGTGCCGTCGAACTGCAGGGCGCCGCCGAACACACCCTCCGTCTCCTCGGCGCCACCGAGCACCGCGGCCCGCTTGGCGTGCGGAGCGAGGTCGGCGGTTGTCGGGTCCGGGCCGCGACGCGGCTTCAGCCAGTGCTCGGTGAACCGGGCGAAGCGGATCTCGTCGCGCGCGTCGACCGCGCCGCCCTCGTACATCAGCCCCACCGTGTCGCCGTCGACGCGGACCATGTCCGAGTACCCGGACCAGTCCGTGGTGACGACCGTGCCCCGGTCCACGCTGTCCCAGGTGCGTCCGCCGTCGTAGGAGGAGCGGATCATCATGGTCCGGCGGCGGTCCGGGTCGCCCGGGCAGGCCAGCAGCAACCGGTCGCCGAGGCGCAGGGAGGAGCCCTGCACCTGGGGTGTGTAGAGGTCTGGGATGTCGCGGAAGGGCGTGACGAACGTGTCGCCGCCGTCGCGGCTGACGGCCTGGGTGCGGTGGCCGAGGTCGGTGCCGTCCTGCTCGCGCCCGCTGACGAGGACGGATCCGTCGGTGCGTTCGGTGAGCGTCATCTCGGACGGTTTCTGGCGGAAGGTGCCGTCGTCCGCGATGGGCCACGAGTCGGTCGCGCCGATGTCCCAGTGGTCGCCGCCGTCGTCGCTGGTGATGAGCGCGGCGTGGTTGGCGGTGACCCGACTGCCGTTCCATGTCTCGCTGTTGACGCCGAAGACGAGGCGTCCCGCGTGCCTGCCCCGGGTCAGCTGGATGCCGTGCACGGGCCCGGTGGCGTACCAGGAGTTCCAGTCGGCCGGCAGGATCTCGTCGCTCAGGTCGCGCGGCTGCGACCAGGTGAGGCCGTCGTCGTCGCTGTACTGCGTGTGCGGGGTGCGGTTGCAGGGGACGGAGCAGCTCGCGCTGTCCGTGCGGCCGGGGTTGTAGGTCTCGGCCAGGACGATGCGGCCCGTCTCGCGGTCCACGATGGGCGCCGGGTTGCCGTGCGTGTCGCCGCCGCCGTCGTTGACGACCTGGAGGGGGCTCCAGGTGCGCCCGCCGTCGGTGGAGCGCTTGACCACGATGTCGATGTCGGCCGCGTCACCGCAGTTGAGGACACGCCCCTCGGCGAACGCCAGCAGCGTGCCCTCGGTCGTCTTCACGACGGCCGGTATACGGAAGCAGGCGTAGCCGGGATCCTGCGAGGCCTTGAACAGCACCTGCTGCTCGAACTCGCCTGTTGGGGCCGCCTGTTCGGCCCCTGCCGGGCTCGGCAGCGCGAGCAGCGCGGCGACGGTGAGTACGGCTGTCAGGGTGGATCTCAGACGTGCGCGGAGACTTGACGGCATGGTGCGACCTGCCCTTCATGCGTCTGAAATGCATCTGGACATCTGGACATCCCACGTCCAACGTTCGCGTCACAGACGCTACTTGGGCTCTCAGGTGCCCCACAAGAAGCGTGCACCGGTCGTGCTCACCCTCGATCTCGCCGACGGCGCGGGGGCGGCAGAAGGGGAAGTACAACCGCGGGCTGGGGAGTTGGGGCGGGGACCGCTCCGCTCTTGCGGCAGACCAGGGCGTCCGGATCGTTCGCGGGCACCTGGAGCGTGTAGCCGTCCGGGCAGGTGGGTCCGGGGTCGCCCTTGGGTCCGGGGTCGCCGGGATCTCCCTTGTCACCCGCGTCCCCCTTGTCGCCCCTCGTGCCCGACAGGCCGGAGGACCCCGGCTGGCCCTGGTAACCCTGCTCGCCCTGGGGGCCGGGAGGTCCCATGGGTCCCAGGGAGCCGTCCGATCCGGGCTCTCCCGACGGGCCGGGCGAGCCGGACGGTCCCGGGGCACCTGGTTCACCGCGCGGCCCGCGCTGCCCAGCGGCACCTGTCTTCCCGCCCGCGCCCGGCGCACCTTTGGCGCCGGGCTCTCCCGGAGCCCCGGCGGGCACGCGCACCCGGTCGATCAGGTCGTCCACGGCCTCGGAGGGGTCCGGGGCCGCGGGAGTTCCGCCGCCTGCCTCGACCTGGGCGCGCAGATCGCGTACGTCCTGCGCCAGCGTGGACAGCGCCTTGCCGCGCCGGTCCGCCTCCGAGCGCAGTTCCTCCGCCTTGCGGTCCCCGGCGTCGATGCGCGCCCACAGGATCACCGCGATACCGGAGAGGGCGATCAGCACACAGACGAGGAAGATGCTGCGCCAGCGCAGGGCGAGCAGCCGCTGGAACCCGTTCACGGCGCACCTCCGAGGCGGTGGATGTCGAGGCGCAGCCGGGCGATCTCCGACTGGTCCGCCGCGTGCAGCGTGGACAACTCGTCGATGCGCGTGTCGCGTTCGACGACCTGGCGCTCGAGGCGGTCGCGCTCGGACTGCAGCTTGTCGGTGAGACTGGAGAAACCGTTCAGGGCGTTCTCGCCCCGCTTCCCCAAGTACGCCACGACGGCCGCGCCCAGCACGCCCGCGCAGGCCAGTAACGAGCCGAGCAGGGTGGTGCCGGCATCCAAGTAACTGCCTCCTACCCGGACGACGGGCCGCGCAGGCGTGGCCCGGTGGAACTCACCGGGAGTAACGAGCCCGGGCGCGTGGGGATGTGCGCGTGACGCCTGGCACCCCGGATGGGTGGTGACGGAGCGTCAGCGACGATGTACCACCGTGCCGTCGCTCGACACGACCGGCGGCCTCAGGGACGCGGCGCCGCCGTGCCGTCGCGCTGTCAGGGACGCAGCCCCCGCCGTGCCGTCGCGCTGTCAGAGACGCAGCGTCACGGTGCCGTCGCGCTGTCAGGGACGCAGCCCCCGCCGTGCCGTCGCGCTGTCAGAGACGCAGCGTCACGGTGCCGTCGCGCTGTCAGGGACGCAGTACCACCTTGCCGAGATTGCCGCGCGACTCGATCACCTGGTGTGCCTTCGCCGCGTCCTCCAAGGCGAACTCCCCGTGCACGGCCGGCCGCAGCGCCCCGTCCACGAACAGCCGCCACAGCTCCTGCCGCCACCGCTCGTACAACTCCGGCTCCCCGCGTGCGATCCGCGCCATCTGGAAGCCGATCACCGACTTGGCGCCCACCAGCAGGTCGTACGCCTGCACGGTCCCGCCGCCCGAGCTGTACGCGACGAGCCGCCCGCCGGGAGCGAGCGCGGCGACGGCCGGGGTGAGCAGCTCGCCGCCGACCGCGTCGAGGACGTAGTCGACGGGCGTGCCCCACCCGTCGGTGTCGTACGTGATCACCTCGTCGGCGCCGAGTCCGAGCACGAACTCCGCCTTGCCGGGGGCGGACACCGCGCCCACGACGCGCGACGCGCCCCGCAGCCGGGCGAGCTGCACGGCGAGATGGCCGACGCCACTGGCCGCCGCCGTGACGAGCGCCGACTCGCCGGGGACGGGGCGCGCCGCTTCCAGGGCGCCGAGCGCGACCAGACCGCTGCGGACCAGGGCGACGGCGTTCACGGCGCTCGCGCTCTCGGGCACGGGGCCGGCCATGGCTTCGAGCAGGAGCGCGTAGTCGGCGTACCCGTGCCCGAAGCAGAGTCCGGTGACGCGGTCGCCCACCCCGAAGCGGGTGACTCCCGGGCCGACGGCGACGACTTCCCCGGCGATCTCGCCGCCGAGCGGGATCGGCTCGGCCGCTTCGGTCACCTTGCGCACGACGGGGAGGGTCACGCCGATCGCCTCGGTGCGGACGAGCAGCTCGCCGGGCCCGGCGGTGGGCGCGGGAACGTCTTCCAAGAACAGTGGGCCACCGGCGTGTTCGTACCGAACGCGACGCATCACACCTCCAGGGATCCCGGGACAGGTCGTTGGGAGTCCCAACGGTATCCGGAGATTCGTTGGGATGTCCAACGGATATTCGCTACCCTGGCGGCATGTCCGCACCCCTGTCCGCGATCCGCGCCCTCCCCAGCTGGCTGCTCGGCCGGGCCGCCGCCCGTGGCCGGGCCCTCGTCGCCGAAGCACTGGCGGCCGAGGGCCTGAAGATGTGGCACCACGTGGTGCTCTCCGCCGTCTCCGAGCTCGGCCCCGTCGCCCAGGCGGAGCTCGGGCGCGGCATCCAGCTCGACCCCAAGGACCTGGTCGGCGTCCTCAACGACCTTCAGGGCGCCGGTCTGGTCGTCCGCGAACCGGACCCGAAGGACCGCCGCAAGAACGCGGTGTCGATCACCGAGGAGGGGGCCCGTCTGCTCAAGCGCTGCGAAACGGCGGCCCGCGAGGCGAACGACGCCCTGATGGCCCCGCTCTCGGCCGCCGAACGTGAGCAGTTCATGGGCTTGTTGATCCGGATTTCCGGTACGGACGGCTGACGCGAGCTAACGTTCCGTCATGACCGCACCCGAAGCCGAACCCCGTCTCGCCCTCGACCCCGCGCGCACGGCCCTCGTGCTCGTCGACCTGATGGACCGCATCGTCGGGCTGCCCCTGGAACCACGGAAGGGCACCGAAGTCCTCGCCACGGCCGAGGAGGTGGCGGCGGCCTTCCGGAAGGCGGGTGCGCTCGTCGTCCTCATCCGGGTCGAGCGGTCCGGAGTCGCCGAGCAGCCGCCCGGCAGCGGACTCGCCGCCGGGCTCGCGGCGGAGGGCGACATCGAGATCGTGAAGCGGACCATCGGCGGGTTCCAGGGCACCGGCCTCGACGAGCGGCTGCGCGAACACGGCGTCACCACGCTCGTGTTCGGCGGGATCGCCACCAACCTCGGCGTCGAGTCCACCGCCCGCGCCGCAGGAGACCTCGGCTACGACCTCGTCTTCGTCGAGGACGCCATGTCCGCGTTCACCGCCCCCGAGCACGAGGCCTCCGTCCGCCTCGACTTCCCGCGCCTGGGCACGGTGGTGACGGCGGCGGAGGTGCACTTCGTCACGGGCTGAGCGACGGCAACCTACGAGGCGAAGGGCCTCCAAAAAGGAAGGGGCGCGGCGGGGCCCCTCCGGCGCAGGGGGCGCTCCCCGCCGTTCGGGGCCCCGCCGCCGTGTCGCGGGGAGCCGGTCAGCCCTGGGCGGCCGCGGCCCGCAGGGCGATGCGGTGCTCGCCCGCGTACACGTTCATGGAGGCGCCGCGCAGGAAGCCCACCAGGGTCAGGCCCGTCTCCGCGGCCAGGTCGACCGCCAGGGACGACGGGGCCGAGACCGCCGCGAGCACCGGGATGCCCGCCATGACCGCCTTCTGCGCCAGCTCGAAGGACGCCCGGCCGGAGACCAGCAGGACCGTCCGGGAGAGCGGGAGCGTGCCGTTCTGCAGGGCGCGGCCGACCAGCTTGTCGACCGCGTTGTGCCGGCCCACGTCCTCGCGTATGTCGACCAGCTCGCCCTCCTCCGTGAACAGCGCCGCCGCGTGCAGGCCCCCGGTCCGGTCGAAGACCCGCTGCGCCGCCCGCAGCCGGTCGGGGAGGCTCGCGAGCAGTTCGGGCTCGAGCCGGACCGGGGGAGCGGTGGCGCCCTCCGTGTCGTCGATCGTCCAGCGGGCCGTCGTGCGGACCGCGTCCAGGCTCGCCTTGCCGCACAGACCGCAGGACGACGTCGTGTACACGTTGCGTTCGAGCGTGATGTCGGGGATGACGACGCCGGGCGCCGTCCGCACGTCGACGATGTTGTACGTGTTGGAGCCGTCCACGGTGGCGCCCGCGCAGTACACGATGTTCTGCAGCTCGTCGGCCTTGCCCAGCACCCCTTCGCTGACCAGGAAGCCCGCGGCGAGCGCGAAGTCGTCGCCCGGCGTGCGCATGGTGATCGCGAGGGGTTTGCCGTTGAGGCGGATCTCCAGTGGTTCCTCGGCGACGAGCGTGTCCGGGCGGGTGCTCACGGCCCCGTCCCGTATACGGATCACCTTGCGTCGTTCCGTGACTCGTCCCATGTCCTGATCAGTCCCGGTTCTGTACGTGCTGGTGGCCGAAACGGCCCTTGCTGCGGAGAGCGTGGTGGGTCACCGGGCCGACGTACGGCGAGGTGACCTTCACGCTCCCATTGTCCTGCACGTGCGGAGCGGGCTCGCGGCCCGCTCCGCACGTATGCGAAGAGCGACCGTCCCGCCGCTCCGCACCCTTCGCGTTCCCTCACGCAGCGGTCCGCAACGCGAGCAGGTCCGAGATGGCGTGGACGGTACGGAGCGTCGGCACCGGAACCCCGGTGATCTCCGCCAGCTCCACGACGGCCGCGAGCAGCACGTCGAGTTCGAGCGGTTTGCCGCGCTCCAGGTCCTGGAGCGTGGAGGTGCGGTGGTCGCCGACGCGTTCGGCACCGGCCAGCCGCCGCTCGATGGAGACGCCGACCTCGCAGCCGAGGGCCTCCGCGACGGCCAGCGTCTCGGTCATCATGATCTCGATGACCTTGCGCGTGCCGCCATGCAGGCACATCTGCCGCATCGTCGCGCGGGCCAGCGCGCTGATGGGGTTGAAGGAGATGTTGCCGAGCAGCTTGAGCCAGATGTCGTTGCGCAGGTCCGGCTCGACCGGGCACTTGAGCCCGCCCTCCTGCATGGCCTCGCTGAACGCCCGGCAGCGCGGGGAGATCGAGCGGTCGGGCTCGCCGATGGAGAATCGGGTGCCTTCGAGATGCCGTACGACTCCCGGCCCTTCCAGCTCGGTCGCGGCGTACACGACGCATCCGATGGCCCGCTCGGGCGCGAGCACCGCACTGACCGCGCCGTCCCGGTCCACGCTGTCGACACGGTGCCCGTCGTGGGGGCCGCCGTGCCGGTGGAAGTACCACCAGGGGATGCCGTTCTGGGCGGCGATCACCGCCGTGGTGTCGTGCAGCAGTGGCTCGATCAGCGGCCCGCACGCCGCGTACGAGTTGGCCTTCAGACCCAGGAAGACATAGTCGACCGGACCGATCTGGGCCGGGTCGTCGGTGGCGTGGGCCCGCGCGGTGAAGTCACCGCGTGGGCTGAGAACTCTGACTCCGTGCTGCCTCATGGCCGCGAGATGCGGTCCACGGGCGACGAGGTGCACATCGGCGCCTGCGCGGTGCAGCGCGGCGCCGACGTAGGCGCCGATCGCACCGGCGCCCAGAACTGCGACTTTCACTGTGTGGCGCTCCGTTCGGTCGAGGGTACCGAGGAACTGTCGAACACTTCGAAGTTTGTCGACGAAATATTGTCTACAGGATGGAACGGGCGACAGCAAGAGTCGGGACGGCCTGTAACACCCACCGGACGACCGTTCGTCGCGCCAGGGCTGCCGCTCATCGCATACGGTCGACCAGTTCTTGCCCTGCGGGTTCCCAGACGGACAACCGCTTCCTATCGTGCGGATCATGAGCCCCCCTGTCGCCCCGCCCGGCTGGAGCCGCTGGCTCGTCCCGCCGGCCGCTCTGTCGATCCATCTCTCCATCGGCCAGGCCTACGCCTGGAGCGTGTTCAAGCCGCCGCTCGAATCGGCGCTCGACCTCAGTGGCACCCAGAGCGCGCTGCCCTTCCAGCTCGGCATCGTGATGCTCGGCCTGTCCGCCGCGTTCGGCGGCACGCTCGTCGAGCGCAACGGGCCGCGCTGGGCGATGACCGTGGCCTTGATCTGCTTCTCCTCCGGCCTGCTGATCGCCTCGCTCGGCGCCGCCACCGAGCAGTACTGGCTGATCGTCTTCGGCTACGGATTCGTCGGCGGGATCGGCCTCGGCATCGGCTACATCTCGCCCGTCTCCACCCTGATCAAGTGGTTCCCCGACAGGCCCGGCATGGCCACGGGCATCGCCATCATGGGCTTCGGCGGCGGCGCGCTGATCGCCTCGCCCTGGTCCACCCAGATGCTGAAGTCCTTCGGCTCCGACTCCTCCGGGATCGCGCTCGCCTTCCTCGTGCACGGATTGTCGTACGCCGTCTTCATGTCCCTCGGCGTGCTGCTGGTGCGGGTGCCGCGCGGCGAGAAACCGGTCGCGACCGGACCGAGTTCGCTGGAGGGGGTGCAGGTCTCCGCCCGCAACGCCGTGCGCACCCCGCAGTTCTGGTGCCTGTGGGTCGTTCTCTGCATGAACGTGACCGCGGGCATCGGCATCCTGGAGAAGGCCGCCCCGATGATCACGGACTTCTTCGCGGACACCTCCACACCGGTCTCCGTCTCCGCGGCCGCCGGATTCGTCGCGCTGCTGTCGGCGGCCAACATGGCGGGCCGTATCGGCTGGTCCTCGACGTCCGACCTGATCGGGCGCAAGAACATCTACCGGGTCTATCTCGGAGTGGGCGCGCTGATGTACGCGCTCATCGCCTGGTTCGGCGACTCCTCGAAGCCGCTGTTCATCCTCTGCGCGCTGGTGATCCTCTCGTTCTACGGCGGTGGTTTCGCGACGATCCCCGCGTATTTGAAGGACCTCTTCGGCGCCTATCAGGTCGGCGCGATCCACGGCCGGCTGCTCACCGCCTGGTCCACGGCGGGCGTGCTCGGCCCGCTGATCGTGAACTGGATCGCGGACCACCAGGAGGCGGCAGGCAAGCACGGCTCGTCCCTCTACGGCCTTTCGTTCCTGATCATGATCGGCCTGCTCGCCGTCGGCTTCGTCGCCAATGAGCTGGTACGACCCGTCCACACCCGCCACCACATTCCCGCACCGAGGGAGGCCTCCGATGTCGAACAGCAGCAGCCAGAGTCCGCCTGACCTCCCCCACTCTCGGCTCCGCTCGAGCGGGGGGACCCCCATTCCACTGATCGTCTTCGCCTGGCTGTGGGTGGGCGCGCCGCTCTGCTACGGCGTGTACGAGCTGGTACTCAAGGTCAAACAGCTGTTCACGGGGTGAGGCGGTCTGACAGAAGCCGACAAGCCTGGCGCTCCATTCCTGTGGCTTTACCTGCCGCCGTACCCGTGAGTACCTGATCAGACTGGTGGATCCCGCTACCCAAGGCAACGAGGGGGACCACTCATGAACGGCTCACGGATCGCCGCCGTCGGCCATTACCAGCCCGCCAAGGTACTCACCAACGAGGATCTGGCGGGCCTGGTCGACACCAGCGACGAGTGGATCAGGAGCCGGGTGGGCATCCGCACACGTCATATCGCCGGACCCGACGAGCCGGTCGACGAGCTGGCCGCGCACGCCGCTGCCAAGGCGCTCGCTGCAGCGGGCCTGACCCCGGGCGACATCGACCTGGTTCTCGTCGCCACCTCCACGGCGGTCGACCGTTCGCCGAACATGGCAGCCCGGGTCGCCGCCCGGCTCGGCATCCCCTCGCCCGCCGCGATGGACGTCAACGTCGTCTGCGCGGGCTTCACCCACGCCCTCGCGACCGCCGACCACGCCGTGCGCGCCGGTGCCGCGACCCGGGCCCTGGTCATCGGCGCCGACAAGATGTCCGACGTGACGGACTGGACCGACCGTACGACGTGTGTGCTGGTCGGGGACGGTGCCGGTGCCGCCGTCGTCGAGGCCTGCCCGGCCGGGAAGGAGCCCGGGATCGGCCCGGTGCTGTGGGGCTCGGTGCCCGAGATGGGGCACGCCGTGCGCATCGAGGGCACGCCCGCGCGGTTCGCGCAGGAGGGGCAGAGCGTCTACCGCTGGGCGACCACCCAGCTCCCGCCGATCGCCCGCAAGGCCTGCGAGCGCGCGGGTCTGGCCCCCGAGGACCTCGCCGGAGTCGTCCTGCACCAGGCGAACCTGCGCATCATCGAGCCCCTCGCCGGGAAGATCGGCGCCGTCAACGCCGTCGTCGCGCGTGATGTCACGGAGTCGGGGAACACGTCCGCCGCGAGCATCCCGCTCGCCTTCTCCAAGCTCGTCGAGCGGGGAGAGATCTCCACCGGCGACCCCGTCCTGCTCTTCGGCTTCGGCGGAAACCTGTCGTACGCGGGTCAGGTCGTCCGCTGCCCGTGAGGCGACCCTGAGCTGCTCGTTCGGTCCGTCGCACACGCCCCGTGGACCTCTGTGTGGCGAGCCCAACTCCCCTACCTGCTGGCCTTTGTGCGTCGTAGACTGTAGGCGAAAGACAATTCATAATTGACTTTCAACTCGCGGCGACGGCGCTGCCCAGGAGGGACCGTGATGTTGTCGACAGGACTGCCGCAGGGAGCGGTGCCCAAGCTCGAACGGCCCGGGCCGCTGCGCGACCGCGTCTACGAGGCGCTGCTCGAACTCATCACCACCCGCGCCCTCAAGCCGGGCCAGCACCTCGTCGAGAGCGAACTCGCCGGGCACCTCGGAGTGTCCCGGCAGCCCGTGCGAGAGGCGCTCCAGCGTCTCAGTACCGAGGGCTGGGTCGATCTGCGGCCCGCCCAGGGCGCTTTCGTGCACGAGCCGACCGAGGAGGAGGCGGACCAGCTCCTCACCGTTCGTACGCTCCTGGAGGCCGAGGCCGCCCGGCTCGCCGCCGCCAACGCGGGTTCCGAGGCGATCACCGCGCTCGAAGAGCTGTGCGCGGAGGGCGAGCGGGCGGTCGCCGCCGACGATGTCGACAGCGCGGTCGCCATGAACGCCCGGCTGCATGCCAAGGTCATGGAGCTGGCCGGCAACACGGTCCTCGCCGAACTGGCCGCCCAGGTCGGCCGACGCGTCCGCTGGTACTACACACCGGTCGCCCGGCAGCGCGGCCACCAGTCCTGGACCGAGCACCGCGAACTGATAGCGGCCATCGCGGCCCGCGACGAACAGCGCGCCACAGCGGTCATGCGCGCCCATACGGAACACACGCGCAAGATGTACCACGAGCGCGAGAGGTAGGGCCTGCCGCAAGCGAGAAGCAGGGCCTGTCGGCAGGGCGGGCGGACCGTTTCGGGAGAGAGGGGCGGTCAGGCCGCCGGCGGCGGCTCCGGCGCGGAGCGGCACGGCGCCCACCGGGCCTCCGCCCCCAGCATCGCCACCAACACCCCGACCAGAGCGAGGAGTTCGGCGACCGCCGAGAGGTGGATGCCGAGGAGTGCGGTGGCCAGGGCGGCCGGTACCGCGGCCGCGCGGTAGGTCACCGGGAAGAGTCGCAGGACCGCGCGGAAGGCCACGTCGCCGGTGAGAAAGAGGGCCACGCCGCCCGCGAGGGCGAGTGCCGGGCCGGTGTGCAGCTGTTCGGTGAGATGGCCGAGCGACTTCTTCACGCCCGCGGCGAGATAGGCGATACCGAGCAGCATGGGAAGGAAGGCGTAGTAGTACGCGTTCATCGCCAGGCGCCAGCGCCGGTCGGGCGGAGTCGTCGCGAACACCTCCTCCGCGCCGTGCTCGTCGCGCACGAAGTACGTCCACCACAGCGCGGCCGCCAGCGCGAGAGCGAGGAACGCACCGCCGAACAGGTCCGCCGTGAGCGGCAGATCGCCGATGCCGATCCCGATCGCGATGACGGACTCGCCGAACGCGACGATCAGCAGCAGTCCGTGCCGCTCCACGAAGTGCGCCGGGTCCAGACCGCCCAGCTGAGTGCGCAGAAAGGCGGCCTCACGGCCGTCCCGGCGCCGCGGCCCGTGCTCGGCCAGAAACGGCGTCACGAACTGGAGCACCAGGGCCAGCAGCCAGAACCCGTCCGCGGCAAGCCCTTCGAAGAGTCCCGCCACCGTGACCGACAGCGCGGCCAGGGAGTTCGGCACCGCGTACCAGATGACGTCGCGGCCGTGGCTCCTGGTGTAGAGCGCGCTGTGCACCAGGACGACGGCCAGGAAGCCCAGGCCGAAGATGACACCGCCGTCGTCGAAGGTGCGCGGGATGGCGAGGGCGCACACCAGGAACGCGCCCATGCCCAGCATCAGCAGGATCCGCCGTGACGGGCGGTCGGGCGGCACCTGGTTGGTGAGGTACGCGTAGGCGCCGTACATCCAGAACAGCACCACGAAGATCAGCGCGACGCGCGCCGCCGTCGCGAACGACAGGTCGGCGGTGAGCAGCACGGTGAGCTGGGTGAGGGTGAAGACGAAGACCAGGTCGAAGAAGAGCTCCAGGGTGCTGACTCTGCGCCCTGACTCTTCGACTTCTTTTACCGCCACGTCCGTTGCCGTGTTCATGCGCTCCCCCTGAGCCGATCGATGGAGCAGATCGTATGGGGGCGGCTCACCTGTCTGCTCGGGTGGTTCACCTGCCTGCTGGGCCGGTTCACCTGTCCGCGCACGACGCTCCTTTGTCCTGTGAGTGGAGAAAGTTGGCAGCAATCTCCGCACAGCTTCTTCCCAGCTTCGGCAGCCACTGCTACGTTCCCCTCGAAAGCAAGCCACGGCGATGTGACCAAATCCCGATGGACGCAAGCCGGTTGAGGCGGGAGGGGCTCGTGAGACGGATGACCGCACGACCCGCGAACGCGCACCAGGCCCGACTGCTCAGGCTGTTGCGCGACGGTGGCCCCAACTCCCGTGCCCAGCTGGGCGATCAGGTCGACCTCTCGCGGTCGAAGCTGGCCGTCGAGGTGGACCGGCTGCTGGAGACGGGCCTGATCGTGGCTGACGGACTCGCCGCCTCCCGCGGTGGCCGCCGCTCCCACAACATCCGGCTCGCACCGGCCCTGCGCTTCCTCGGCGTCGACATCGGCGCGACCTCGATCGACGTGGCCGTCACCAACGCCGAGCTGGAAGTCCTCGGGCACATCAACCAGCCCATGGACGTCCGTGAGGGCCCGGTCGCGGTATTCGAGCAAGTCCTCTCCATGGCCGCCAAGTTGAGGGCCTCGGGGCTCGCGGAGGGCTTCGACGGCGCCGGCATCGGCGTACCCGGTCCCGTCCGCTTCCCCGAGGGCGTCCCGGTGGCCCCGCCGATCATGCCCGGCTGGGACGGCTTCCCGGTCCGCGAGGCGCTCAGCCAGGACCTCGGCTGCCCGGTCATGGTCGACAACGACGTGAACCTCATGGCGATGGGGGAGCAGCACGCGGGCGTCGCACGCTCCGTGGGCGACTTCCTCTGCGTCAAGATCGGCACCGGTATCGGCTGCGGCATCGTCGTCGGCGGTGAGGTCTACCGCGGTACGACCGGCAGCGCCGGCGACATCGGGCACATCCAGGCCGTGCCCGACGGCCGCCCGTGCGCCTGCGGCAACCGCGGTTGCCTGGAGGCCCACTTCAGTGGCGCTGCGCTCGCGCGTGACGCCACGGAGGCTGCCCAGCAGGGCCTCTCCCCGGAACTCGGGACGCGTCTGGAGACGAACGGCACCCTCAGCGCCGTCGACGTCGCCGCCGCGGCCGCCGCGGGCGACGCCACCGCGCTCGACCTGATCCGCGAGGGCGGCAACCGCACCGGCCAGGTCATCGCCGGGCTGGTCAGCTTCTTCAACCCCGGCCTGGTGGTGATCGGCGGTGGCGTGACAGGTCTCGGCCATACGCTGCTCGCCGCGATCCGCACCCAGGTCTACCGCCAGTCGCTACCGCTCGCGACCAACAACCTGCCCATCGTGCTGGGGGAGTTGGGGCCCACCGCCGGAGTCATCGGCGCGGCCCGGCTCATCAGCGACCACCTGTTCTCACCCGCCTAAAGCCCCGAAAAGTCACCTCACCCGTACAGCGCCCCGCTCTGCCCTGCCTGAAAACGCTTGCTCCGCACGCGCACCGCCCTGAAACCGGCCCGCACGCCCGCCAAGGGGAACCGCCATGGCACCAGAACCACCGCTGCTCACCATGTCCGGCATCACCAAGTCGTTCCCCGGAGTCCGGGCCCTCGACGGCGTCGACCTCGACGTCCAGGCCGGCGAAGTGCACTGCCTGCTCGGCCAGAACGGCGCGGGAAAGTCCACGCTCATCAAGGTCCTGGCCGGCGCCCACCAGCCCGACGACGGCACGATCGGCTGGCGCGGCGAACACGTCACCCTGCGTTCCCCGATCGCCGCCATGCGCCTCGGCATCGCCACCATCTACCAAGAACTCGACCTGGTGGAGGGCCTGTCGGTGGCCGAGAACGTCCACCTGGGGCATGAGCCCACGGCCGCCGGTTTCGTCGTACGAGGAAAGACGGCACGGGCGTCAACTACCGCTCTGCTCAGGCGCCTTGGCCATCCGGAGATCGATCCCGCGCGGCTCGTCGGTGAACTGTCGGCCGCCCAGCAGCAGATCGTCTCCATGGCCCGTGCGCTCTCCCACGACGTACGCCTCATCGTCATGGACGAGCCGTCGGCCGCCCTCGACCCCGACGAGGTCGACAACCTCTTCCGCATTGTCGGCGATCTGACCGCGGACGGCGTCGCCGTCGTCTACATCTCGCACCGTCTGGAGGAGATCCGCCGTATCGGCGACCGCGTGACCGTTCTGAAGGACGGGCGCGCGGTGGCGGGCGGGCTGCCCGCGAAATCCACGCCGACGCGCGAGGTCGTGGCGCTGATGACGGGGCGCAATGTCGAATACGTCTTTCCGGACCGGCCGCGGTCCCGGCCTCCCGGCGAGCCCGTGCTCAAGGTCCGAGGCCTGGCCCGTGAGGGGGAGTTCGCCCCGCTCGACCTCGACCTGCGTCCCGGCGAGATCGTCGGTCTGGCCGGGCTCGTCGGCTCCGGACGCTCCGAGATCCTGGAGACGATCTACGGGGCGCGCAAGGCGACGGCCGGTCACGTCAGCGTGCATGGACGGCCGTTGCGGCCGGGCAGCGTACGCGCCGCCGTCCGCGCCGGACTCGGGCTCGCCCCGGAGGAACGCAAGGCGCAGGCCCTGCTGATGCTGGAGTCCGTCACCCGCAATGTGTCGGTGTCGTCCATGTCCCGCTTCGCGCACGGGGGTTGGATCGACCGGCGTGCCGAACGCGGCGCGGCGCGGGCGGCGACCCGCGAGCTGTCGCTGCGCCCCGACAATCCGGCGGTCCCGATCCGGACACTGTCCGGCGGCAACCAGCAGAAGGCCGTCCTGGCGCGCTGGCTGCTGCGCGGCTGCCGCGTACTGCTCCTCGACGAACCCACCCGCGGGGTCGACGTCGGCGCCCGCGCCGAGCTGTACGCGGTCATCCGGCGGCTCGCCGACGAAGGCCTCGCCGTCCTGCTGGTCTCCAGCGAAGTGCCCGAGGTGCTCGGGCTCGCCGACCGCGTCCTGGTGCTCCGCGAGGGGCGCGTCGTCCATACGGCGCCCGCCCAGGAGCTCGACGAACACCGCGTACTCGACCTCGTCTTGGAAGGGACATCATGACGCAGCCCGCGTCACCGCCCAGGCCCGGCGACACCCGGAAGATATCGCCGGCGGACGGCATCGGCTCGTGGCGGACACTCGCGGGCCGCGCCGACGTCCGCACCCTCTCGCTCCTCGGCGTGCTCGCCGCCCTGATCGTCATCGGCGGCATCACCAAGCCCGACGAGTTTCTCGACACCCGCAATCTCCAACTTGTCCTCACCCAGGCCTCGGTGATCGGCGTCGTCACCGTCGGCATGACCTTCGTCATCACCTCCGGCGGCATCGACCTGTCGGTCGGCGCGATCGTCGCGCTCTCCTCCGTGTGGGCGACGACGGTCGCCACACAGGAGTACGGCTTCGCGGGCATCCTCTTCACCGCGGTGATCGTCGGCGTGGGCTGCGGCCTGGTCAACGGTCTGCTCATCGCGTACGGCGGGATGGTCCCGTTCATCGCGACCCTCGCCATGCTCGCCTCGGCCCGGGGTCTTGCCCTCCAGCTCACGGACGGCAAGACCCAGATCGTCACCGTGAACAGCATCTTGAAGCTCGGCGAGCGCGACTCGTACGTGCTCGGCGTCCCACCGCTGGTCCTCGTCTTCGCCGTCGTCACGGTCATCGGCTGGCTGATCCTCAACCGCACCACCTTCGGGCGGCGCACGGTCGCGGTCGGCGGCAACGCGGAGGCGGCCCGGCTCGCGGGCATCGACATACGCCGCCAGCGGCTGTACCTCTACCTGCTCTCCGGACTGTGCTGCGGCATCGCCGCCTTCCTGCTGATCATCCTGTCCGGCTCGGGCCAGAACACCAACGGCAACCTGTACGAACTCGACGCCATCGCGGCCGCGATCATCGGCGGCACCCTGCTCAGCGGGGGCCGCGGCACCATCACCGGCTCGGTGCTCGGCGTCCTGATCTTCACGACGATCACCAACATCTTCGCGCTGAACAACCTCCAGAGCGACGTCCAGCAGATCGCCAAGGGCGCGATCATCGTCGCCGCGGTCCTGGTCCAGCGGCGCACAGCGAACACCACCTGAGCCGTAGCGCACCACCGACCTGACACGGGAAGGGTCCACCGCCATGCCAGAACCCACGAGCCTCACCAGCCGCAGAGGACTGCTCTTCGGGACCGCCGCCGTCTCGGCCGGTGCCTTCCTCGTCGGCTGCACCAGCAACGACACGAAGGACGAGAAACCGGCCGCGAACAGCCAGCCGGCCGCCGACGACAAGCCCGGCAAGCACGTCACCATCGGCTTCGCGGGCCCGCAGGCCGACCACGGCTGGCTCAACGCGATCAACGACAACGCCAAGAGCCGCGCCAAGAAGTACTCGGACGTCACCCTGGAGATCACCGAGGGCTCCAACGACACGGCCGCACAGATCGGCCAGATCGAGACGCTGATCAACAAGAAGGTCGACGTCCTGGTCGTGCTGCCCGCCGACGGCAAGGCGCTCACCCAGGTCGGCCTCCAGGCGATGCGCGCGGGCATCCCGGTCGTCAACCTCGACCGCATCTTCAACTCCCCGCAGGCGTACCGCTGTTGGATCGGCGGAGACAACTACGGCATGGGCCTCAGTGCCGGTCACTACATCGGCGAGAAGCTCAAGGACAAGAAGGGCGCCCGCGTCATCGAGCTCGCCGGGCTCGACAACCTGGAGCTCACCAAGCAGCGCACCCAGGGCTTCGACGCTGCCCTCAAGAACTACCCGAACATCAAGAAAGTCGCCCGGCAGGCAGCCGACTTCACCGTCGAGTCCGGCCAGGCCAAGATGGCCCAACTCCTCCAGGCCCAGTCGAAGTTCGACGCCCTGTGGAACCACGACGACGACCAGGGGGTGGGCGCCCTGCGCGCCATCAAGCAGGCCGGGCGCGACGACTTCCTGATGGTCGGCGGCGCCGGCGCCCTCTCCGCCTTCCAAGCCATCGACGCCGACAACAGCGTCCTGAAGGCCACCGTTCTCTACCCGCCGACCATGGCCGCGTCCGCGATCGACCTCGCCCGCGCCCTCGGCCAGGGAAAGGGCATCGGCGGCCTCGCCGAGTTCGAGATTCCCGCGTCGCTCACGCTCTACTCGGCCGTCGTCGACAAGGACAACGTCCAGCAGTACATGGCCACCGGCTTCAAGTGATGCGCCCCGCTCACACCCCCCACCGTGCCACCACGACGAGGAGGACATCCGCATGGGACAGCCGCACCAGGGCGAGGCAGCCGGGGCCGAGGCGGGGGCCGATTCCGGGCCCGAGGCCACCGTCGCCAAGCCGCCGCTCGGCGTGGGCATGGTCGGCTACGCGTTCATGGGCGCCGCCCACTCACAGGGCTGGCGCACCGTGGGCCGCGTCTTCGACCTGCCGCGCCGTCCGGTCCTCGCCGCCGTCTGCGGCCGTGACGGAGAGGCCGTGCGGGCGATGGCGGACCGGCACGGCTGGGCGGCGGCCGAGACCGACTGGCGCGCCCTGATCGCCCGTGACGACGTCGACCTCGTCGACATCTGCACCCCCGGCGACAGCCACGCCGAGATCGCCGTCGCCGCCCTGGCCGCGGGCAAGCACGTGCTGTGCGAGAAGCCCCTGGCGAACACGGTCGAGGAGGCGGAGGCGATGACGGAGGCCGCCGAGGCCGCCTTCGGGCGCGGCCAGATGTCCATGGTCGGCTTCAACTACCGACGGGTGCCCGCCACTTCACTCGCCCGGGACATGGTCGCGGAGGGGCGCCTGGGTGCCCTGCGGCACGTACGGGTGACGTACCTTCAGGACTGGCTGGTGGACCCGGAGTTCCCGCTCACCTGGCGGCTGCGCAAGGAGCTGGCCGGGTCGGGCGCCCTAGGGGACCTGGGGGCGCACATCGTCGACCTCGCGCAGTATCTGGCGGGAGAGCCGGTCGTCGGGGTCTCCGCGCTCACCGAGACGTTCGTACGGGAACGGCCGCTGCCCGGCGGTGCCACGAGCGGGCTGTCCGCCGTGTCGGAGCGGGGCGGGGTCGGCACGGTCACCGTCGACGACGCCGCCCTCTTCACCGCCCGCTTCGCCTCCGGCGCCCTCGCCTCCTTCGAGGCCTCCCGCTTCGCGACCGGCCGCAAGAACTCCCTGCGCATCGAACTCAACGGCGAGCACGGCTCGTTGGCCTTCGACCTGGAGCGGCTCAACGAGCTCTCGTACCACGACCACACCGAACCCGGCGCGCACGCGGGCTTCCGCCGCATCCTCGTCACCGAGCCCGACCACCCCTACCTGGACGCCTGGTGGCCGCCCGGCCACGGCCTCGGCTACGAACACACCTTCGTGCACCAGGCGCGTGACCTGGTGAAGGCCATCGCGGCGGGCCGCCGGCCCGTGCCGTCCTTCGCCGACGGTCTGCAGGTGCAGCGCGTGCTGGCGGCGGTGGAGGAGAGCGCCGAGAAGAACTCCGTCTACACACCCATAGCGGTTCGAGGAGGCCTTTAGCCATGCCGCGCACCTTCACGCTCTTCACCGGCCAGTGGGCCGACCTGCCCCTCGAAGAGGTCTGCCGGCTCGCCCGCGACTTCGGCTACGTCGGACTCGAACTCGCCTGCTGGGGCGACCACTTCGAGGTCGACAAGGCGCTCGCCGACCCCTCGTACATCGAGTCACGGCACGCGCTCCTCGACAAGTACGGTCTCAAGTGCTGGGCGATCTCCAACCACCTGGTCGGCCAGGCCGTCTGCGACGCCATCATCGACGAGCGGCACCGGGCCATCCTGCCCGCCCGCATCTGGGGCGACGGCGAACCCGAAGGCGTACGGCAGCGGGCAGCCGCCGAGATCGCCGACACCGCACGCGCGGCGGCCGCCTTCGGCGTCGACACCGTCATCGGTTTCACCGGCTCGGCGATCTGGCATCTGGTCGCGATGTTCCCGCCCGCCCCCGAGTCGATGATCGAGCGCGGCTACGAGGACTTCGCCACGCGCTGGAACCCGATCCTGGACGTCTTCGACGCGCAGGGCGTGCGGTTCGCGCACGAGGTCCACCCGAGCGAGATCGCGTACGACTACTGGACAACTCACCGCGCACTGGAGGCCGTTGACCACCGTCCCGCCTTCGGCCTCAACTTCGACCCCTCGCACTTCGTGTGGCAGGACCTCGACCCGGTCGGTTTCCTGTGGGACTTCCGCGACCGGATCTACCACGTCGACTGCAAGGAGGCCCGCAAGCGGCTCGACGGACGCAACGGCCGTCTCGGCTCGCACCTGCCCTGGGGCGACCCGCGCCGTGGCTGGGACTTCGTCTCCGCGGGCCACGGCGACGTCCCCTGGGAGGACGTGTTCCGCATGCTGCGCTCCATCGACTACACGGGACCCGTCTCGGTCGAGTGGGAGGACGCCGGCATGGACCGGCTCCAGGGCGCCCCCGAGGCCCTGACCCGCCTCAAGGCGTACGACTTCGAGCCGCCGTCGGCATCGTTCGACGCGGCGTTCGGCGGCAACGGCTAGGCCGCACCGGCCCCTTGCGGGCCGCTTCTGAGAGTTCCGGGGTGACGGCGCACCCCGGCGTCACGCACCCACCCGTACGACCAGCCCCTTCATGGAGGCATTTCGTGCACCCGTACGCCAGAAACAGGAAGAACGAGAGTCACACAAGACGTCAGAGACTGCGCGGGGCACTCGCCCTGCTGAGCGGCGCGCTGCTGGCGGCCGCTTCCCTCACCCTCACCGCACCCCCGGCCGGCGCAGCCGTCGCCGACTCAGGAAGCGCGGCCGCGGCCGAGGACTTCCAGCAAGTCACCCTCGCCAAGGGCGAACCCGAGGTCGGCGAGCCCATGTCGCTCGCCGTGCTCCCGGACCGCTCGGTCCTGCACACCTCGCGCGACGGCGAACTCCGCCTCACCGACGCGGCGGGCAACACCCGGCTCGCGGGCAAGCTGGACGTCTACTCGCACGACGAGGAAGGCCTGCAGGGTGTGGGCATCGACCCCGCCTTCGCGAGCAACCGCTTCATCTACCTCTACTACGCGCCGCCCCTGAACACCCCGGCGGGCGACGCCCCGGAGACCGGCACCGCCGCCGACTTCGCCCCCTTCGACGGCGTCAACCGCCTCTCGCGGTTCGTCCTGAAGACCGACGGCACCCTCGACAACGCCAGCGAGAAGCAGATCCTCGACGTCAAGACCTCCCGCGGCATCTGCTGCCACGTCGGCGGCGACATCGACTTCGACGCGGCGGGGAACCTGTACCTCTCGACCGGGGACGACTCCAACCCCTTCCAGTCGGACGGCTTCACCCCCATCGACGAGCGCGCCGACCGCAACCCGGCCTTCGACGCCCAGCGTTCGGCCGGCAACACCAACGACCTGCGCGGCAAGATCCTGCGCATCAAGGTGAACGCCGACGGTTCGTACTCCATCCCCGACGGCAACCTCTTCCCGCCCGGCACGGACAAGACGCGCCCCGAGATCTACGCGATGGGTTTCCGCAACCCGTTCCGCTTCAGCGTCGACAAGGCGACCGGCATCGTCTACGTCGGTGACTACGGTCCGGACGCGGGCGCGGCCGACCCGGCGCGCGGCCCCGGCGGCCAGGTCGAGTTCGCACGGGTGACCGGGCCCGGCAACTTCGGCTGGCCGTACTGCACGGGCAAGAACGACGCCTATGTGGACTACGACTTCGCGACGGGTGCTTCGGGTGCGTCCTTCGACTGCGGTGCGCCGAAGAACACCTCGCCGCACAACACGGGGTTGACGGACCTGCCCCCGGCCCAGCCCGCCTGGATCCCGTACGACGGCGCGTCCGTCCCGGAATTCGGCAGCGGCTCGGAGTCCCCGATGGGCGGCCCGGTCTACCACTACGACGCCTCGCTCGACTCGCCGGTGAAGTTCCCGCAGGCGTACGACGGGAACTTCTTCGCCGGGGAGTTCGGCCGCCGCTGGATCAAGCGGATCGTGTCGGACGGCAACGGCACCGTGCAGTCCATCAACTCCGTCCCGTGGACGGGCACGCAGGTGATGGACATGGCGTTCGGGCCCGACGGCGCGCTGTACGTCCTCGACTACGGCACCGCCTGGTTCGGCGGCGACGAGAACTCGGGGCTGTACCGCATCGAGAACGCCACCGACGGCCACTCGCCCGTCGCGCAGGCGGCAGCCGACCGCACTTCCGGGCAGGCCTCGCTCAAGGTCCGCTTCTCCTCGGCCGGTTCGTCCGACGCCGACGGTGACGCCCTCACGTACAGCTGGGACTTCGGCGACGGCGGCAAGTCGACGGCGGCGAACCCGACGTACAACTACAAGAAGAACGGCACGTACACGGCGACGGTGACCGCCAAGGACGCGAGCGGGCGTACGGGAAGCGCGAGCGTGCAGATCGTGGTCGGCAACACCGCGCCCAAGGTGACGCTCGAACTCCCGGGTGACGGGCAGCTGTTCAGCTTCGGGGACACCGTGCCCTTCAAGGTGAAGGTGACGGACCCGGAGGACACGACCATCGACTGCGCCAAGGTGAAGGTCAACTTCATCCTCGGCCACGACAGTCACGGTCACCTGCTGACCTCGGCCAACGGGTGCAGCGGCACCATCTCGACCGGCGCGGGCAGCGGCCATGACGAGGACGCCAACATCTTCGGGGTCTTCGACGCCGAGTACACGGACGGCGGAGGCGGTGGCCAGGCTCCGCTGACCAGCCACGACCAGCACGTCGCCCAGCCCAGGCACCGCCAGGCCGAGCACTACGGCGACTCCTCGGGGATCACCGTCCAGACCAAGGCCACCGCGCACGGCGGCAAGACGGTGGGCGACATCAACAACGGCGACTGGATCTCGTTCAAGCCGTACATCCTGAGCAACGCCCAGAAGATCACGGCACGCATCTCGTCCGCCGGAGCGGGCGGCACCCTCGAGGTCCGCGCGGGCTCTTCGACCGGCCGGGTGCTGGGCACCGCGACCGTGCCGGTGACAGGCGGCTGGGAGACCTTCCAGGACGTCAGCGCGGATCTGTCGCGCGCACCACGCGGTACGACCACGCTCTACCTCGTCTTCAAGGGGAGCGGGACCGGTGCGCTGTACGACGTGGACGACTTCACCTTCACCACGAGCTGACAGGAGGTGTGACTGGCATGCGCGCAGCAGCGCAGACGCTGACGGTGGGTGCCGCGGCCGCCCTGCTCATCGGCTGTGTGTCGGGACCGGCCGCCTCCCAGGGGGCCGACGAGAGCCGGGTCCTGGTCTTCTCGAAGACCGCCGGGTTCCGGCACGACTCGATTCCCGACGGGATCGCGGCGGTACGTGAGTTGGGGGCCACGAACGGCTTCGCCGTCGACGCCACCGAGGACGCGGGCGCCTTCACCACGAAGAACCTCGCCCGGTACGACGCCGTCGTTTTCCTGTCCACCACGGGGGACGTCCTCGACGACACCCAACAGTCCGCCTTCGAGCGGTACATCAAGGGGGGCGGCGGCTATGTGGGCATCCACGCGGCCGCCGACACCGAGTACGACTGGGCCTTCTACGGCGGCCTCGCGGGCGCCTACTTCCAGTCGCACCCGGCGATCCAGCCGGCGACGGTCGAGGTCGAGGACCGGGCGCACCCGGCGACTTCAGGGCTGCCGAGGGCTTGGGACCGCACCGACGAGTGGTACAACTACCGCTCCAACCCGCGCGACCGGGCCCACGTCCTGGCCTCGCTCGACGAGTCGTCCTACACCGGCGGCACGATGAGCGGCGATCATCCGATCGCCTGGTGCCAGGAGTACCGGGGCGGCCGCGCCTTCTACACCGGGGGCGGCCACACCAAGGAGTCGTACGCGGAACCGTCCTTCCGTCAGCACCTGTTGGGCGGAATCCGGTACGCCATCGGCGCCGCGCAGGCCGACTGCCGCCCGGAGAACGGCTACCAGTCGCTCTTCGACGGCACGGCGGCGTCGCTGGCGGCGTGGAAGCAGGCGGGGCCGGGTTCGTTCTCGCTGTCGGACGACGGGACGCTCACGTCGAACGGCGGGCTGGGGATGCTCTGGTACGCCGGCTCTGGTTATGGTTCTGGCTCTGGCTCCGATTCTGGCTCCGATGCTGGTTCCGGCTTTGGCGCGTACTCGCTGAAGCTGGACTGGAAGGTGGCCGGGGACGACAACTCCGGTGTCTTCGTGGGCTTCCCGGCCTCCGACGACCCCTGGTCGGCCGTGAACAACGGCTACGAGATCCAGATCGACGCGACCGACACCCCCGACCGCACCACGGGGGCCGTGTACAGCTTCCAGTCCGCCGACCTCAAGAAGCGCGACCGCGCGCTGAACCCGCCGGGGGAGTGGAACACGTACGAGATCCGCGTGGAGGGCGAGCGCCTCCGCGTCTGGCTCAACGGCGTGAAGATCAACGATTTCACCAACACCGATCCGGCCCGGAGTCTGCGGGACGGTCATGTCGGCATCCAGAACCACGGACCCGACGACCAGGTGTCCTTCCGCGACATCCGGATCAAGGAACTGCCCGTGAAGCCCTCGGCAGGTACGGCTTCGCCGGGCGACTGAGCGGCGGCGGGCGGGAGACGCCGTACTCCCGCCCGCCGTCCCGTCCTTCTCATCCTCATCTGTATCTCCATCTCCTCCGTGAATCTCCTCTGTGGCTGACGTACGACAAGGAGGCTGCCCATGTCCGCGTCCCTTTCCGAACCCAGGGTGGGGGTCTGGCTGATCGGAGCGCGAGGTTCCGTCGCCACCACCGTCATCGCGGGCTGCGCGGCCGTCACCGCCGGTCTGCACACCCCGACGGGCATGGTCACCGAGACCGACCTCTTCGCCGACTGCGGCCTGCCCGCCCTGTCGTCCCTCGTCTTCGGCGGCCACGACACGGTGGACTGCCCGCTCCCGAAGCGGGCGGAGGCCCTGGCGGCCGGTGGCGTACTCCCGCATGGCCTCCCCTCGGCGATCGCGGCCGAACTGGAGGCTGCCGATCGGGAGATCCGCCCCGGTGGCCCCGTCGCCGGCGACACCCGCGATCCGGCCGGGTTCGTGGACGCCTTCGCGGCGGACATACGGGAATTCGTACGCCGGTGTGGCCTGTCCCGGGCGGTCGTGGTGAACGTGGCATCCACGGAGCCCACTCCCGTCGGGGCCGCGCTGCCACCAAGCTCGCTGTACGCGGCGGCGGCGCTGCACGCCGGCTGTCCCTACGTGAACTTCACCCCCTCGACGGGCCTGCACCACCCGGCACTGGCCTCCTTGGCCGAATCCAGCGGCCTCCCCTACGCGGGCCGCGACGGCAAGACCGGCCAGACGCTGCTCCGGTCGGTGCTGGGCCCGATGTTCGCCCAGCGCGCCCTGACGGTCCGCGCCTGGTCCGGCACGAACCTGCTGGGCGGCGGCGACGGAGCGGCCCTCGCCGACCCCGGCGCCGCAGCGGCGAAGAACGCGGGCAAGGAGCGGGTGCTGGCGGACACCCTGGGCGTGACCCCTGAGGGCGAGACCCACATCGACGACGTCCCCGCCCTCGGCGACTGGAAGACCGCCTGGGACCACATCGCCTTCGACGGCTTCCTCGGCACACGCATGATCCTCCAGACCACCTGGCAGGGCTGCGACTCCGCGCTGGCCGCCCCCCTCGTCCTCGACCTCGCCCGCCTGGTCTCCGGCGCCCACGAGGCCGGCCTCACCGGCCCACTGAGCGAACTCGGCTTCTATTTCAAGGACCCGGTGGGCGAGGGGCCTGCGTCGCTGGGGGAGCAGTACGCGGCCTTGGCGGGCCTCGCACGGCGGCTCCGGGGACGTTCCGGGGAGGTGCGGTGAGGGCGGGAGCGAGGACGAGGGGGAGGGCGAGAACGGAGGTGAGGACGGGGACTGCGAGGGTGAAGGCAACAGGCCGGGCCTGGGCCGAACTGCTCCGCCTGCCCGCCCTGTTCACCGTCCCCGGAGACGCCCTCGCGGGGGCCGCCGCCGTCGGAGCCCGCCCGAACTCCCGCACCCTCCTCGCCATCGGCTCCTCCCTCTGCCTGTACGAGGCGGGCATGGCCCTCAACGACTGGGCGGACCGTGCCGAGGACGCCGTAGAACGCCCGCACCGCCCGCTGCCCTCCGGCCGTATCCGCCCGCCCGCGGCACTCGCGGCGGCCGGAGCCCTGACGGCGGCGGGCCTCGCCCTCGCAGCCCGCGCGGGCGGCTCGTCCCTCGCGGTCGCCGTCCCCCTCGCGGCCACCGTCTGGGCGTACGACCTCACGCTCAAACACACTCTCGCCGGACCCGCGGCAATGGCCACCGCACGCGGCCTCGACGTACTCCTCGGCGCGACGGCCACCGCCGACGACATCGCGCGCACGCACACGGCTCGCAGCCGTGATCCGCTCTTCGGCACGGCGACCACCGGAAGTGCCGCGCGCGGCCAGGACGTGCTCCTCGGCGTGACCGCCGCCTGTCGCACCGCCCGCCACGCCCTCCCCTCCGCTCTCGCCCTGGCCACCCACACCCTCGCGGTGACCACGGTGTCGCGCGGCGAGACGCGGGGTGGTTCGCCGGTGGCACCGCTGACCGCGCTGACCGCGACCGGTGCGCTGGCCTGGGGGCTGTCGCACGGCCGGTCAGGCGCGGGTCGGCCTGCCGTCGATACCCCGACAGCTGGTCACGCAGGACGTGTTGACGCCCCGAGCACGAGACGCGGCCAAGCATCCGGCGCCGCTCCAGGTTCCTTCCCCTCCCCCTCCCCGAACCCCGTGACAGAAACCCTGCGCGGAGCCCTCACCCTCGCCTACGCCGCCACCTCCGCCCGCCCTCTCTTCCACGCTGCCCTGAACCCCTCACCTCCGCTCACCCAACGAGCCGTCGGCGGCGGAATCCGCGCCATGATCCCCCTCCAAGCCACCCTCGCCGCCCGCGCGGGCGCCCCCGTCACAGCCCTCCTGACGGCCGCACTCGCCCCAGCCGCCCGCACGTTCGCGAGGAAGGTGAGCGTCACATGACTCGGAGCCCTCACTCCCACCCCCTCCGCTTCGGCTACGGCACCAACGGCCTCACCGACCTCCGTCTCGACGACGCCCTCGCCCTCCTCGCCGACCTCGGCTACGACGGCGTGGGCCTGACCCTCGACCACATGCACCTCGACCCGCTCGCCCCGGATCTCGGCGCCCGCACCCGGAAGGTGGCGCGCAGGCTGGAGGCGCTCGGCCTCGGTGCCACCGTGGAGACCGGGGCCCGCTATGTCCTCGACCCACGGCGCAAACACGGACCTTCGCTCCTCGACCCGGACCCGGACGACCGGGCGCGCCGCGTCGACCTGCTCATCCGGGCGGTAGGAGTCGCCGCCGAGCTCAGCGCCCATGCCGTGCACTGCTTCAGCGGAGTCACCCCGCCCGGCACGGACGAGGACACCGCCTGGAAACGCCTGGCCGAGGCGCTCGCTCCGGTGCTGGACGCCGCCACCCGCGCCGGTGTCCCCCTCGCCGTCGAACCCGAACCCGGCCACCTGCTCGCCTCCCTTGCCGACTTCCACCGCCTCCGCCGAGCACTCGGCGACCCGGCGGCCCTCGGCCTCACCCTCGACATCGGCCACTGCCAGTGCCTCGAACCCCGGCCGCCCGCCGACTGCGTACGCGACGCCGCCCCCTGGCTGCGCCACGTCCAGATCGAGGACATGCGCCGCGGCATCCATGAGCACCTCCCGTTCGGGGACGGGGAGATCGACTTCCCGCCCGTACTCGAAGCCCTGGCCGCCACCGGCTACCAGGCCCTGACCGTCGTCGAACTGCCCCGCCACTCCCACGCGGGCCCCCACTTCGCCGAACAGTCCCTCCCGTTCCTCCACCGCGCGGCCCGGGCGATCCCCAAGGGCCCCGAAGGGAGAACCCCGTGAACCACCAGCACCGCACCCACGGCCACCAGTCGAGCGGCACCGCCCGACAACCCGCCCTCGCCGTCCTGCACGCCCGCCTGAACACCCATCTCGGCGGAGCCGCCCGCGCCTGGCTGGACCAGGCCCTCGACGAGGCGGCCGCCCACCCTGGCACCCACGGCCCCATCTCCGTCTGGGAGCTGCGGATCGCCGAGGCCGGGCGCCGGTGCGGACCCGAGTACGCCGACGCCGCCCGCGTCCTCCTCCTGCACGCCGCTCGCGCCGACCCGGACGCCCTCACCCGCGTCTACCGTCAGGGCACCGCCGCCGAACGCCGAGCCGTCCTGCACGCCCTGCCCCATCTCGTGCCCGGCCCGGAAGCGCTGCCCCTCGTCGAGGACGCCCTGCGCACCAACGACACCCGCCTCGTCGCCGCCGCCGTCGGCCCATACGCCGCCCGCCACCTGGACCCCCACGGCTGGCGCCACGCCGTCCTGAAGTGCCTGTTCACGGGTGTCCCCGTGCACGAGGTGGCCGAGCTGCCCCGGCGTGCCCACGCCGACCACGAACTCGCCCGCATGCTCGGCGACTACGCCGACGAACGCACCGCTGCGGGCCGTCCCGTACCCGAGGACCTGTACCGCGTCCTGGCCCTGACCGAGCCCACGGCCACCCCCACCGGCACGGCCGACCGCCACGTCGGCTCCCGCAGGTGCGGCACTCCCGGCAAGGAGTCCTGATGCGCATCTTCGACCCCCACATCCATATGACGTCACGGACCACCGACGACTACGAAGCCATGCACGCCGCGGGCGTCCGCGCCGTCGTCGAGCCGTCTTTCTGGCTCGGCCAGCCCCGCACCTCACCCGCCTCCTTCCTCGACTACTTCGACTCCCTCCTCGGCTGGGAACCGTTCCGCGCCGCCCAGTACGGCATCGCCCACCACTGCACGCTCGCCCTCAACCCCAAGGAGGCGAACGACCCCCGCTGCGTCCCCGTCCTCGACGAACTGCCCCGCTATCTCGTCAAGGACCAGGTCGTGGCCGTCGGCGAGATCGGCTACGACTCGATGACTCCCGCCGAGGACACGGCGCTCGCCGCCCAGCTCCAACTCGCCGCCGACCACGAGCTGCCCGCGCTCGTCCACACCCCGCACCGCGACAAACTGGCCGGCCTGCGCCGCACCCTGGATGCCGTCCGTGAGTCCGCTCTCTCCCCGGACCGGATCCTGGTCGACCACCTCAACGAGACCACCGTGAAGGAGGCCAAGGACAGCGGCTGCTGGCTGGGCTTCTCCGTCTATCCGGACACCAAGATGGACGAGGAACGGATGGTCGCGATCCTGCGCGAGTACGGGCCGGAGCAGGTGCTCGTCAACTCGGCCGCGGACTGGGGGAGAAGCGACCCCCTCAAGACCCGCCGGGTCGGCGACGCCCTGCTGACGGCAGGGTTCAGCGACGACGACGTCGACCGGGTGCTGTGGCGCAACCCCGTGGAGTTCTACGGACTCAGCGGCAGGCTGAACCTCCGCCTCACGCCCCCGGACGTCACCCACGAGGGCAACTCCATCCTGCGCGGCGGGGAGTGACCCATGCGCTTCCGCCACCCCGACGGCTCCACCGTCCACCTCGCCTACTGCACCAACGTCCACCCCGCCGAAACCCTCGACGGCGTCCTCGCCCAGCTCCGCGACCACTGCGAACCCGTCCGCCGCCGCCTCGGCCGCGACCGCCTCGGCATCGGCCTGTGGCTCGCCAGGGACGCCGCCCACGCCCTGGTCACCGACCCGTCCGCGCTGCGCGGCCTGCGCACCGAACTCGACCGCCGCGGCCTTGAAGTCGTCACCCTCAACGGCTTCCCGTACGAGGGCTTCGGCGCCGAAGAGGTCAAGTACCGCGTCTACAAGCCGGACTGGGCCGACCCCGAACGCCTCGCCCACACCACCGACCTGGCCCGCGTCCTGGCCCAGCTCCTCCCCGACGACGTCACCGATGGCAGCATCTCCACCCTGCCGCTGGCCTGGCGCACCGCCTACGACGACGCGCGAGCGGCGACCGCACACAGGGCACTGACCACGCTCGCCGAACGCCTCGACGCCCTCGACGAACTCACCGGCCGTTCCATCCGCGTCGGCCTGGAACCCGAACCCGGCTGCACCGTCGAGACCACCGCGGACGCCCTCGCCCCGCTCACCGCGGTAGGCCACGACCGGATCGGCGTCTGCGTCGACACCTGTCACCTCGCCACCTCCTTCGAAGACCCGCACACCGCCCTGGACGCGCTCGCACGAGCCCGTGTCCCCGTCGTCAAGTCCCAGCTCTCAGCCGCCCTGCACGCCGAACACCCCCATCTCCCCGAAGTCCGCGCGGCCCTCGCCGCCTTCGACGAACCCCGCTTCCTGCACCAGACCCGCACCCTCCCCCACTCTCAACGGCGTTCGAGCGGGGGGACCCCCATCGCGGCGGGCCTGCGAGGCACTGACGACCTCGGCGAGGCCCTGGCCGGCGACGCCCTGCCCGACGCCTCCCCGTGGCGCGCCCACTTCCACGTCCCGCTGCACGCGGCCCCCGCCGCGCCTCTCACCTCCACGCTCCCCGTACTCCGAGCCGCGCTGACTCGTCTGGTCGGCGGCCCGCACCCGCTCACCCGCCATCTGGAGGTCGAGACCTACACCTGGCAGGCCCTCCCACCCGAGCTGCGCCCGCGCGCCCGGGCCCAGCTCGCCGACGGCATCGCCGCCGAACTCACCCTGGCCCGCGACCTGTTGACGGACCTCGGCCTCAAGGAGCTGCCGTGACCCAGCCGTCGGTACCACAGCCCGCACACCCCGGCGAGCGCGCGCGTCCCACCCCACTCCTGGTCCTGGACGTCGTCGGCCTCACCCCCCGTCTCCTCGACCACATGCCCCGCCTCAAGGCCCTCGGCCAGTCCGGCTCCCGTGCCCCGCTCGGCACCGTCTTGCCCGCCGTCACCTGCGCCGCCCAGTCCACTTTCCTCACCGGCACCCACCCCTCCGAGCACGGCATCGTCGGCAACGGCTGGTACTTCCGCGAGCTCGGCGAGGTACTCCTGTGGCGTCAGCACAACGGCCTGGTCTCCGGCGACAAGCTGTGGGACGCCGCCCGGCGCGCGCACCCCGGCTACACGGTCGCCAATATCTGCTGGTGGTACGCCATGGGCGCCGACACCGACATCACCGTCACTCCCCGTCCCGTCTACTACGCCGACGGCCGCAAGGAACCCGACTGCTACACCCGGCCTCCGGCCCTGCACGACGAACTCACCGAGAAATTCGGCACGTTCCCCCTGTTCCACTTCTGGGGTCCCGGCGCCGACCTCGTCTCCAGCCGCTGGATCATCGACGCGACCCGCCACATCAACCGCACCCGCCGCCCGGACCTGACCCTCTGCTACCTCCCTCACCTCGACTACGACCTGCAGCGCTTCGGCCCCGACGACCCGCGCTCCCTTCAGGCGGCCGCCGACCTCGACGCGGCCCTGGCTCCCCTTCTCGACGAGGCGCGGGCGGAAGGCCGTACCGTCGTCGCGCTGTCCGAGTACGGCATCACCCGCGCGGATCGCCCCGTCGACATCAACCGCGCCCTGCGCCGCGCCGGGCTCCTCGACGTGCACACACAGGACGGCATGGAGTACCTCGACCCGATGGCGTCCCGCGCCTTCGCCGTCGCCGACCACCAGATCGCCCATGTCTACGTACGACGTCCCGAGGACCTGGAGGCCGCCAAGGCAGCCCTCGCCGACCTGCCCGGCATCGAGCAACTCCTTGACGACGAGGGCAAGAAGACCCACCACCTCGACCATCCGCGTTCCGGCGAACTCGTCGCCATCGCGGAGCCGGACGCCTGGTTCACGTACTACTACTGGCTCGACGACGCCCACGCGCCCGACTTCGCGCGGCTCGTCGAGATCCACCGCAAACCCGGCTACGACCCGGTCGAACTCTTCATGGATCCCCTCGACCCCTACGTCAAGGTGAAGGCGGCCACGGCGCTGGCCCGCAAGAAGCTCGGCATGCGCTACCGCATGGCGGTCGTGCCGCTGGATCCCTCACCTATTCGCGGCAGCCACGGCCGCCTCCCCCTGAGCGACGACGACGGTCCGCTCATCATCTGCTCCACCCCCCGCACAGTCACCGGCCGCGTCGCGGCCACCGAAGTGAAATCCCTGCTGCTCGATCTGGCAGGCCTCACCTGACGAGTCCTGACGGACTGTGACGAGCCCGTGTCGAGCAACTACAGAAAGTGAAGCACGCGCCACTGACAACGGGTCTGGCCACGTGTCCCGCACGCGCCCGCCCGTGTCCCGCACGCCTCTGACCTGCACACGAGCCGCAGAGAGCCCGGCACCGTCAGAGCCCACCACCGACCCGAAAGAGAGAAACCGTGACCGCGTTCAACGACGAATCCGGAACCGGCGACGCCCTGCGCCGCACTCTCGGCGTCAGCCGCCGCCGATTCCTCTCCACCTGCACCGCCGCCGCGACCGCGGCGATCGCCGCCCCGGTCCTCGGCGCCTCACCCGCCCTGGCCCAGGACCGGGACAGAGGCCACGACCACGGCGGCGACGTCCTCGTCCCCGCGAACAAGCGCGGCATCATCCTCTACACCGTCCGTGACGCCACCGGCCGCGACCCGCTCGCCACCGATCTGCCCTCCGGATTCCGCGAGGTCTTCAACCAGCTCTCGCGCTTCGGTTACCGGCAGGTGGAGTTCGCCGGATATGGCCAGCACGCCAACGCGCCGGGCGGCGCGAGCCTGGAGTCCGTGGAGGGCGCCAAACTGCTGCGCTCCTGGCTCGACGACTACGGGCTGCGCGCCCAGGGCAACCACGGCTTCATACCGCCGTCCTGGCCCTTCACCACACCCGACCTGGACACCTTCAAGAAGCACCTGGAGATCGCCAACGTCCTCGGCATGGCCCACATGGGCACCGGCGGCGACCCCACCGGCAGCGTCTACCGCGCCGACTGGGACGTGGCCGCCGACAAGTGGAACGCGCTCGGTGATATCGCGCGCCGTGAGGGCCTCAAGCTCTACACCCACAACCACGACGCGGCATACGACTTCCTCCTCGACGGCGGCCCGCTCGACGCCCAGGGCCGCCCGACCCGCAGCTCCGGCATCCGCAAGCTGGAGTACTTCCTGAAGATCACCGACCCGAAGGTGGTCTGGCTGGAGATGGACATCTTCTGGGCGCACGTGGCCCAGTACAAGTTCCACACCTATACCGCCCACGACGGCTCCACTCGGGAGAAGGTCTTCGACCCGGCCGGGCTCGTCGCAGGCCACAACAAGCGCTACCCGCTCTTCCACGCCAAGGACGGAACCGTCAACACGACCAACGGCATGGGCTACGACATGGTTCCCTTCGGCACCGGCGTCATCGACTACACCACGTTCTTCTCGCGCGTCGGCGCCCGGAACTACCACAACCCGATGGTCGAGCAGGACAACGCCCCGAGCGCCACTGATCCCGCGCAGTCGCTCAACCACGCGAAGATCGGATACGACAACCTCGCGGCCCTCCGCGAGAAGCGCGGCTAGCCGAGCGCGCACCCCACCCGAGACGGGCGCCCTCGCGCACACGAACGGGCAGCCCTCCCCGCGGAACGCTCACCGGGGAGGGCCGCCCGTTGTCCGAACTCGCCCGCTCAGCCCACCGTTTGCGGCTGCGGAGCCGGAGTACCGGCCCGCGTCCGTCCCGGCTGCCGCAGCAGCAGGGCGATCGCGGCCGCCACCATGGAGACGCCGCCGGCCAGTGCGTAGGCGCCGTTGTAGCCCCAGGCCGCGACGACCATCGAGCCGAGCCCGCCGCCGAACAGGCCGCTGATCAGCTTGCCGCTGTACACCAGGCCGTAGTTGGTGGCGTTGTAGTTCTCGCCGAAGTAGTCCGGAGTCAGGGCCGCGAACATCGGGTAGAACGCCCCGCCGCCGAACCCGGAGAGGAAGGCGAAGAACAGGAACAGCGCTTCACTGTGGATGTCGCCGGCCCAGATCACGCCGAACTGCGCGAGCCCCAGGACGACGATGACGAACACCAGGGTCTGCTTGCGGCCCCAGCTGTCGGACAGCCAGCCCACCACACCCCGGCCGATGCCGTTGATGACGGCCATGACGCCCATCGACGACGCCGCCACCAGCGGGCCGAAACCCACCTCCTTGGCGAAGTCGACCTGGAAGGAGATCCCGAAGATCGACACGCCCGCGGTCATGACGAGGGCGACCCACATGAGCGGGAGCATGCCGGTCCTGATGGCCTCCTTGGGCGTGAACTGCTTCACCGCGGGAGGGTTCTTGGCGAGGCTGGCGGCACCCTTCTCGGTACCGCCGTACGTCAGCGGGTCGACGTCCGCCGGCCACCAGTTCTTCGGCGGGTCCTTGAAGAAGAAGGCGGTCGCCAGCACCACGATCATCACGTAGCAGCCGATGAGGTCCAGTACGCGGTGGTAGTTGGCCGTGTCGAAGGCGTAGTTGAAGATGAAGATGAACGGCAGCGAGCCGTACGCGAATCCGCCGTTGACGAACCCGGTCTTGGCGCCGCGCCGCTCGGGGAACCACTTGCCGACCATGTTGATGCAGGTCGCGTACACGAGACCGGATCCGATGCCGCCGATGACACCGAACCCGAGGATCGCCAGGAGGACGTTGCTCAGGTGAGAGAGGGCGAGGAAGCCGACCGCGCACATGCCCGAGCCCGCGTACATCGCCTTGCGGGCGGTCAGGATGCCCTTCTCCCGCATCCAGCCGGCGGGGAAGGCTATGCCGGCCTGGAAGAAGACCCAGACGCTCAGGATCCAGAAGGTGTTGCTCTGCGTCCAGCCGTGCGCGTGGGACAGGGTGTCCTCGGCGGAGCCGTACGCGTACTCGAAGACGCTGATGGCCATCATGGCGATCCACGGCAGATACACCATGAGCTTGCGTGAATGGCCGAGGATGTCCCGGTCCGTCTCACCGATCCGGTAGACCCGGCCCCGGGCGTCGGTGACTTCGCGGTACGAGCGGTTCGAGGCGTCGGAGTCCTCCGACGCGTTCTTCGTGGCGATGGGTTCCGCCGTCATCAAGCCATCTCCTCGCCGAGCGGGTGCGGGTTGGGAACGATGCTCCGGGCCTGCGGCCGGCCCGGTGACTTCAGGAACAGCGCCAGCACGGCGGACGCGAGGCCGATGGATCCGGCGAGCACGAAGGCGCCGTGGTAGTCCCACGCGTCGACGACGATCGCGCCCATGCCGGAGCCCACGAGGCCCGAGATCAGCTTGGAGCTGTAGACCATTCCGTAGTTGGAGGCGTTGTTGTTCTCACCGAAGTAGTCCGCCGTCATGGCCGCGAACAGCGGGAAGATCGCCCCACCGCCGAATCCGGAGACCATGGAGCAGAACAGGAAGAACGGCATGCTGCCCATCTGGCCGGAGACCAGCACACCGAACTGGGCCGAGCCCAGCACCAGACACACGATGATCAGTGTGTGGCGCCGGCCGACACGGTCGGATATCCAGCCGATGACGCCGCGTCCCGTGCCGTTGACGATGGCCTTCAGAGACATCGCCGTGGCCACGATCCCGCCCGCGAAGCCCATGTCCTTGCCGAACGGCACCTGGAAGGCGATGCCGAAGATGTTGATCCCGGCCGTGCAGAGCAGACAGAACCACATCATCCAGAGAACGGGGGTACGAGCGGCCTCCTTGGGGCTGTACTGCTTCACGGCCGGCGGGTTCTTCTCCAGCGCCCGCCGGATCCTCGGGTCGTCCGACACCTTCAGCGGGTCCACGTTCGCGGGCCACCAGCCCTTCGGCGGGTCCTTGAAGAACCAGCCGGCGACCGCGACCACCGCGCAGCAGAGCAGACCGACGCCGATCAGGACGCCCCTGTAGTTGCCCAGGTCCATGTACGAGGTGAACAGGAAGACGAAGGGCACGGACCCGTAGGCGAAACCGCCGTTGACGAAGCCCGTCTTGCCGCCCTTGCGCTCCGGATACCACTTGCCGACCATGTTCACGCAGGTCGCGTAGACGAGACCGGCGCCGATACCGCTGCACATGCCGAAGCCGAGATAGGCGATCAGCACATGCGGCGCGAAGGCCAGCGACAGGTAGCCCAGCAGGGTGCCCAGCGCGCCCAGCAGCATCGCCGTACGGGCGGGGAGGCGGCCGCTCTCCCGCAGTTGCCCGGCCGGGAACGCCACGGCCGCCTGGAAGAACACCCAGACGCCCATCAGCCAGAAGATGTGTCCACTGCTCCACAGGTGAGCATCGTGGAGCGTGTCCTCCGCCGATGTGAACGCGTACTCGGCGGAGCTGATGCCCAGCATGCCCGCCCAGGGCAGGAAGACCATCCATTTACGCTTACGGCCCATGATGTCGACGTCGGATTCGCCGACGCGGTAGACGCGGCCATTGCGGTCCGTCACCTCTTGATAGGGGACGGACGTCGAGAAATCGGTGGTTGTCATCGAACTCAAGCACCCCTTGCGTCGAAAGATCTGGTCAGCGCCCCCTGCCAAATGCCTTTCGTGCGCTCACGGGTCCCGGGGGGGGGGGGGGGGGGGGGGGGGGGGGGGGGGGGGGCGCGCTCCCCCCCCCCCCCGCCCCCCCCCACCACCCCCCCCCCCACAC